>NZ_CAXWGY010000012.1:0-375000 GCF_964266735.1 Rhodoplanes sp. P11 | reverse complement strand
AACCGCGTCCCGTCATCCGGGGCCGGGACAGTGCATGGTGGGCAGTTTGACTGGGGCGGTCGCCTCCCAAAGAGTAACGGAGGCGCGCGATGGTGGGCTCAGAGCGGTCGGAAATCGCTCGTTGAGTGCAATGGCATAAGCCTGCCTGACTGCGAGACCTACAAGTCGAGCAGAGACGAAAGTCGGTCATAGTGATCCGGTGGTCCCGTGTGGATGGGCCATCGCTCAACGGATAAAAGGTACTCTGGGGATAACAGGCTGATGACGCCCAAGAGTCCATATCGACGGCGTCGTTTGGCACCTCGATGTCGGCTCATCACATCCTGGGGCTGGAGCAGGTCCCAAGGGTTCGGCTGTTCGCCGATTAAAGTGGTACGTGAGCTGGGTTCAGAACGTCGTGAGACAGTTCGGTCCCTATCTGCCGTGGGTGTCGGAGATTTGAGAGGATCTGTCCCTAGTACGAGAGGACCGGGATGGACGTACCTCTGGTGGAGCTGTTGTGGCGCCAGCCGCAGTGCAGCGTAGCTACGTACGGACGGGATAACCGCTGAAGGCATCTAAGCGGGAAACCCACCTCAAAACGAGATCTCCCTCGAGAGCCGTGGAAGACGACCACGTTGATAGGCTGGATGTGTAAGCGCAGCAATGCGTTGAGCTTACCAGTACTAATCGCTCGATTGGCTTGATCGCTCTCATTACTCAATGCCCGTCTGCCTCGACAGAGGCGGCGTGCAGCAGTGATCGACGAAAGACCGACTGCGCCGGCGTCCCCATCGTGGGGTGCTCGCGCAGGATACAGCTTGCTTCACCGTTCTTGGCCGGCCTGGTGGTTCCAGCGGGGGGCCTGTACCCGATCCCATCTCGAACTCGGCCGTAAAACTCCCCAGCGCCGATGGTACTAAGTCTCAAGACTTGGAAGAGTAGGTCGCTGCCAGGCCTGCCAAGAGCGTTCCTCTTCACGACAACGACTTCGAAAAGCCCGCTCGTCAGAGCGGGCTTTTTTCATTGTCGGGCCGCGACATGCAGTGCTCCCGCGCCCCCTTCCCTCTGCGCGCGACGGTTTTCGAGTGCCGACGTTGCAGGCTCGGCGTACGGCCGAGCGCGGCAGCGAGGGCACGCCGCGATCACGACAATCCGCCCAGGTCCGCGCGTCTGGTGCGCGACTCGTCGCAGCATCTGGGGCTGGCCCGCCGCGCCCGACTCGCAGGCGGCGGATCGGAGGGCCGCCACGCAGCATGCGTGCCCCGATCGGGGCATCCTGACGAGCAGGCACGGCGCCGAGACATCACGAGCCGATGCTTGCGTCCCCCGGCAGACCGATCGGAGCCCACGGTCCGTCGTGCAAATCCGACTTGCCCGGCAAGCCGGCGTGGGTGCCCTACGGCCGCCAGCACATCATGAACACCGGCGACTGCGAGCGCGGGTTGACGTCCTCGCCGCCGATGAAGAAGCCCTGCTTCTCGTAGAAGCGGATGGCGCGCGCATTGTCTTTGTTGACGTGCAGCGCGATGCCGGTGGGCGCGATGCGCTTGGCCTCGTCGAGCAGCAGGATGGCGACCTCCGTGCCCCACGCCTCCGGCGCCACCACGATCTGGTCGAGATAGCCGCTCTCCTCGATGGTGACGAAGCCGAGGATCTCGCCCTTCACCTCCACCACCACGACGGCCGCCATCGGCACCAGCTCGGTGCGCCAGCGCTCGCGCCACCAGGCGACGCGCGCCGCGAAGTCGTGGCGCGGATAGGCGGTCTGCCAGGTGCGCCGCCACAGCTCGATCACCGCCTCCTCGTCGCTGCGCTCGTAGGGGCGCACCTGGGGCCTGGCGGAAGGTTCATCCCCGGCCGCGATCGCGGCGGTGACTTCGGGGTCGGGTTCGGTCGTGGTCATCGCTCGGTCAGCTTCAGCTCGAGACGGCGGTTGCGCTGGAACGCCTCCTCGGTGCGGTCCGGATCGAGCGGCTGGAACTCGCCGAAGCCGGCGGCCACCAGCCGCTGCGGCGAGACGCCCTTGCCGATCAGATACTGGACCACCGAGATGGCGCGCGCCGCCGACAGCGCCCAGTTGTTGGGGAACTGCGGGCTGGCGATCGGCCGGATGTCGGTGTGGCCGTCGACCCGCATCACCCACGGGATCTCCGGCGGGATCTGCTTCTCCAGGTCGGCCAGCGCTGCGGCGAGCTTGTCCAGCTCGATCCGGCCCTCCGGGCGCAGCGCCGCCTGGCCCGAGTCGAAGAACACCTCGGCCTGGAACACGAAGCGGTCGCCGACGATGCGCACGTCCGGCCGGTTGCCGAGGATTGCCCGCAGCCGGCCGAAGAAGTCGGAGCGGTAACGCGACAGCTCCTGCACGCGCTGCGCCAGCGCCACGTTGAGGCGCTGGCCCAGATCGGCGATGCGGGCCTGGGCGTCCTTGTCCTTCTTGTCGGAGGCGTCGAGCGCCTGCTCTAGAGCACCGAGCTGGCGCCGCAGCGCGGCGATCTGCTGATTCAGCAGCTCGACCTGGGCGAGCGCCCGGGCGGTCGCCCGCTTCTCCAGATCGAGGGCGCCGGACAGCTCCGAGATGCGGCCCTGGGCGGCGCCAAGCTGGTCCTGGGCGCCGGGGCCGGAACCGCCGGCGCGCAGCCGGTCGCGCTCGCTCTCGGCACCCGCGAGGCTGGCGGTGAGGCGCGCGATCTCCTGCTCGAGCCCGGCCTTGCCGCTCTTCTCCAGCGACAGAAGGTCGGTGAGCTGGGCGATCTGGGCGTTGAGCCGCTGCAACGCCGTGTCCTTGCCGGCGACCTCCTGGGACAGGAAGAACTGCACCACCACGAACACGGTGAGCAGGAAGATGATGCCGAGCAGCAGCGTCGACAGGGCGTCGACGAAGCCCGGCCAGTAGTCGATGGTGCGGTCGCGGCGGAAGCGGGAGAGCGCCATGGCGGGGGCTTTCCGTCAGGTCTTCTCGCGCTGGCGGGCGAGCACCTGGAGCAGCCGCTGCACCTCGGCCTGCTGCTCGGCCTGCGCCTCGACCCAGTCGCGGATGATCTGCTGCTCTTGGCGCATGTGCTGGACCAGCGCCTGGATGCCCTCGGCGAGATTGGCCATCGCATGGGTCGCGGCCTTGTTGGCGCCGGCCTCTGCGATGGCGTCCTGAAGGCGGTCGAGGGCGGCCCGCATCTCGCCGCCCATGGCGGCCTGCACGGCGGCGCCGCCCGCCGACCCGGCGACGCCGCCGAGCTCACGCACCGAGGTCGACAGCCAGTCCTCCACCTCGGTGTAGAAGCGGTTCTGGGCCTGGCTCGCCTGGAGATCGAGGAAGCCGAGCACCAGCGAGCCGGCGAGGCCGAACAGCGACGACGAGAACGAGATCCCCATGCCGCCGAGCGGCGCCGCCAGGCCCTCCTTGAGGGCGTCGAACATGGCGGAGGCGTCGCCGCCGACCTTGAGCCCCTCGATCACCTTGCCGACCGAGCCGACCGTCTCGATCAGGCCCCAGAAGGTGCCGAGCAGGCCGAGGAAGACCAGGAGGCCGGTCATGTAGCGGGCGGTGTCGCGCGCCTCGTCGAGCCGCATGGCGAGCGAATCGAGGATGCTGCGCATCGTCTGGGTCGACAGCGCGATGCCGCCGGCGCCGGTCCGCTCGCCCAGGATCGCCGCCATCGGGGCGAGCAGCGAGGGCGGCCGCTCGACCGCCAGGCCCGGATCGGCGAGGCGGAAGCCGTTGACCCAGGCGACCTCGGGGAACAGCCGCACCACCTGGCGGAAGGCGAGAACGACGCCGATCAGCAGCACTCCGACGATCAGCCCGTTGAGGCCCGGATTGGCCAGGAAGGCCGACCAGATCGGCCGGTGCAGCACCACCACCAGGAGGGCGCCGAGCACCAGGAAGACCAGCATCCTGAACAGGTAGATGCGGGGCGAGGAGACCTTGAACGGATCGATGTCGCGCTCGGACTTGGCCATGGTGATTCCGCCGGATCGGGTCGGTCCCACTATGGCACACCCGCGCCGTGAGTTTAACGCGCCGCATCACGGCCGGGCCGGGTGATGCACCGGCGATCGGGACCGGCCGCGGCCGGCCGCCCGTCAGGATCGGCCGGCGGCCTTGAGCAAGCCGACGATCTCGCGCTGCATGGTCTCGTTGCCGCCGACGATGCTGCGCCGCGCCAGCATGGCGTCGCCGCCATCGCAGTCGCTGACGAAGCCGCCCGCCTCTCGGATCATCAGGATGCCGGCCGCCATGTCCCACGGCGACAGGTCGCGCTCCCAGAAGGCGTCGAAGCGGCCGGCCGCCACCCAGGCGAGATCCAGCGAGGCGGCACCGAACCGGCGCAGCCCCGCCACCTTCTCCTGCACTACCGCGAACTCCTTGCGGAACAGGGCGAGGTCGCCGCGGCCGAGATGCGGCAGCCCGCAGGCGATCACCGCGTCGGCGAGACGGCGGCGGCCGGCCACCCGCAGGCGCTGGCCGTCCATGAAGGCGCCCTTGCCGCGCTCGGCGACGAACAGCTCGTCGTTGGCCGGGTTGTAGACCACCCCGGCCACGATGGTGCCTTCGCGCTCCAGCGCGATCGAGATGGCGAACTGCGGAATGCCGTGCAGGAAGTTGGTGGTGCCGTCGAGCGGGTCGACGATCCAGGTGTGGGAGGCGTCGCTGCCGGCCTGGAGGCCGCCCTCCTCGCCGAGAAAGCCGTAGCCGGGGCGCGCCCGCATCAGCTCGGCCTTGAGGGTCTCCTCGGCCTTGCGGTCCGCCGCGGTGACGAAGTTGGCCGGTCCCTTGAGGGACACCTGGAGGTGCTCCACCTCGCCGAAATCGCGTTTCAGGGCGCGGCCGGCCTTGCGGGCGGCGCCCACCATGACGTTGAGCAGAGCGGAGTGAAGCATCGTTTCCACACGCGGCAGGGCCGGGCATCGCGCCGGCCATCCACGCCTTCGGTCGGTGATCGTTCGAATGCCCGTGCCGACGGGCGGACGGGACGGGTTCGGAAGCTCGGTCCGGGTCTTACACGCTGGCGGCCCGGCGATCCACCCCGGTGCCGCGCGCGCCCCTCACGACCGCGACTGCCGCAGCATCTCGAGCCAGCCCTGGGCGGCCTTCTCGGCGTTCTGGCGCACCTCGGGGGTCTGCTTCTGGGCGTAGTCTTCCATGAACGGGTCGCCGGCGCCGCCCGCCTTGGCGACCAGGTGCCACTTCACCGCCTCCACCGGATCGGCGGTGAGGCCGCGGCCGGCGCTGAGCAGGCGAGCCAGGCGGTTCTGGGCGACGGCGTTGCCGCGCATCGCGGCGCGGCGGAACCAGATGGCGGCGCGGGCCTCGTCCTTCGTCACGCCGGTGCCGTTGAACAGCGCGATGGCGTACTCGACCTGGGCGTCGACGATGCCGGCGACGGCGGCGCGCTCCAGCAGGCGGGCGGCCTCGGCCGGGTTCTGCGGCACCCCGCGGCCCTCCTTGTGGAGCACCGCCAGGGCGTACTGGGCCTCGGCGCTGCCGGCCGCCGCGGCGGTGCGGAACAGCTCGGCGGCCCGGCCCAGGTCCTGCGGGAAGAGCTGGCCCTCGACATAGAACAAGCCGAGATCATAGGCGGCGGCCGCATGGCCGAGCTTGGCGGCGGCGGCGAGCAGCCGGGCGGCCTCGCCCAGGTCCTTGGGGCCGGCGCGGCCGCCGAGCCGGAACATCGCGAGCGCGAACATCGCCTCGCGGTCGCCGCGGCCGGCCGCGAACGCATACCACTCGGCCGCCTTCTGGTCGTTCTGCGGGACGCCGAGCCCGGCCGCATAGAGCTCGCCCAGGAGCGTCATGGCGCGGACGTCGCCGGCCTCGACCCGCTTGGTGGCCTCGTGAAAGGCGGTGAGAAAGTAGCCGCGCTGGAATGCCCCGAAGGCGACGTCGGGCTCCGCCCCGCCGGGGCGGGCCGGTGCGGCCGCGCCGGTGGCCGGCTTGGCGGGAGCGCCGGCGGGGGGCTTGGCGGCCGGGGCCGTGGGCTTCGGCGGGGACGCGGCCGGCCGTGAAGGCGCCGGGCCAGGCGCGGGGGTGGCGGGCTGCTGGGCCGCGAGCGGCGCCATCGTCGCCAGCAGGAGGCCGGCCACGAGCGCCGCAGCCGGGGTGTGGCCGGCGATCCGGCGGCGCGCCGTCACGGCGCCGTCTCCGCGGCGGCGGCCAGGCGCCGGACGGCGTCGCGCAGCACCGCGGCGGGATCGCCGGCGCCGTCCAGCACGCTGTCCGGCACGGCGACGAAGTCGGCTCCGGCCGCCGCGAGTGCGGCGATGTCGTCGAGCGTCGGGGCAAAGCCGACGCAGGGCGTCTCGAACACCTCGGCCCACCAGCCGACCCGCTCGACGGTGACCTCGAACGGGGGCGGCCGGCCGTCGGCGCCGGGCTCGCCGAACATCACGTAGTCGGCCCCCGCCTCGGCCGCCTCCATGGCGTCGTGGCGGGTCCGCAGGGCGCCGGCGCCGGCGATCAGGGCCGGCCGGAGGGCCGGCAGCGCCGCCCGCAGGGCGGCCTCGCCGGACAGATGGGCGCCGTCGGCGCCGCCCCGGGCGACGATCTCGGGCCGGTCCTCGACCAGCACCGCGATGCCGCGGCGCTGGGCCACCGGGGCGATCGCCTTGACGGCGTTGATGGCGTCGCGCTCGGCCGGGTGCGCCGTCAGGCGCAGCAGCACGGCGGCGACGTCGACCTCGGCGGCGAGCGCCGCATCGAGGCGCGCCGCGGTGGCGGCGGGCGACGCGACGGGCATCACGAGATAGAGGCGCTGGCGGTCAGGGTCCGGCATGGTGCTCGGGATTGCGGGGCGATCGGGGCAAAAGCGGGGCCGAGCAGACCCCGCCGGATTGCGGAACCGGAATGGTCTTTACTCGGCCATGGATCAGCGCGGCGCTGCCGCGGATCGCGGCCGGCTCTCTCCGCGCGTGCGGCTGGAGCATTCTTCGACGACGTCGACTTCGGTTCGCCGTCGAAAATGCGATCACGCAAGGACTTCTGGAGCGGAGTCCGATCCCGTTGGATGGGATTCCGCTCCGAGCGATGCATCTATCCCCAAGCAATGCACACATCGCGCGCCATGCCCGAGAGCGTCATGCGCGGGCTCGACCATTGCGCGGCCTCCCCCCGCAAGCGGGAGAAGGCAGCTTCCGCGTCCCGGATCACTCCGCCGCGGCGGCGTGGCCGACCACCGGGTCGAGCTTGCCGGCGGCGTACAGCTTGGCCATCTCGGCCACCGGCACCACCCGCTTGATCTTCGACGCCTGGCCGGCGGTGTTGAACTCCTGGAGGCGCTGCTTGCACAGCTTGGTCATCGCCTCCATGGCGGGCTTCAGGTACTTGCGCGGATCGAACTCGCTCGGGTGCTCGGTGAGCACCTTGCGGATCTGGCCGGTCATCGCCATCCGGTTGTCGGTGTCGATGTTGATCTTGCGCACGCCATTCTTGATGCCGCGCTGGATCTCCTCGACCGGCACGCCCCAGGTCGGCTTCATCTGGCCGCCGTACTGGTTGATGATGTCCTGGAGATCCTGCGGCACCGACGAGGAGCCGTGCATCACCAGATGGGTGTTGGGCAGCAGGCGGTGGATCTCCTCGATCACATGCATCGCGAGGATGTCGCCGTCCGGCTTGCGGGTGAATTTGTAGGCGCCGTGCGAGGTGCCCATGGCGATCGCCAGCGCGTCCACCTTGGTCTCGACGACGAACTTCAGCGCCTCCTGCGGATTGGTGAGGAGCTGGTCGTGGCTGAGCTTGCCCTCGGCGCCGTGGCCGTCCTCCTTGTCGCCCATGCCGGTCTCCAGCGAGCCGAGCACGCCCAGCTCGCCCTCGACCGAGATGCCGCCGAGATGCGCCATGTCGACGACCTTCTTGGTGACGCCGACGTTATAGGCCCAGTCACCTGGCGTCTTGCCGTCCTCCTTGAGCGAGCCGTCCATCATCACCGAGGTGAAGCCGGCCTGGATGGCGGTCATGCAGGTGGCCGGGCCGTTGCCGTGATCGAGATGCACGCACACCGGGATGTGCGGGTAGATCTCGGTCACCGCATCCATCATGTGCTTGAGCATGATGTCGTTGGCGTAGGAGCGGGCGCCGCGCGACGCCTGGATGATCACCGGAGCGTCGACCGCGCTGGCCGCCTCCATGATCGCCAGCGCCTGCTCCATGTTGTTGATGTTGAAGGCAGGCACGCCGTAGTCGTGCTCGGCCGCGTGGTCGAGGAGCTGCCTGAGTGTGATTCTGGCCATCGTCGTCTCCCGTCACTTCGTCTTGAGAATGTCGACGCCCGGCAGGGCCTTGCCCTCGAGCCATTCGAGGAAGGCACCGCCGGCCGTCGAGATGTAGGTGAATCGATCCGCCGCGCCGGCGTGATTGAGCGCCGCCACGGTGTCGCCGCCGCCCGCCACGGTGACCAGCTTGCCGGCCGCCGTCAGCTCCGCCGCCGCCTCCGCCACCGTCACGGTGCCGGTGTCGAACGGGGTCAGCTCGAAGGCGCCGAACGGGCCGTTCCACAGCACCGTCTTCAGCCGCTCCAGCTCCGACACGACGTGCTCGACCGAGCGCGGGCCGATGTCGAGAATCATCTCGTTCGGGCCGACATCGTCGAGGCCGGCCACCCGCGACGGGGCGTTGGCCGCGAACGTCTCGGCCACCACCGCGTCCACCGGCAGCAGGATCTGCTTTCCGCTCGCCGTCGCCTTGGCGAGGATGTCGTTGGCGGTCGGGATCAGATCGGGCTCGCACAGCGACTTGCCGACCGGGTGGCCCTGCGCGGCCAGGAACGTGTTGGCCATGCCGCCGCCGATGATCAGCACGTCGACCTTGTCGAGCAGATTGCCGAGCAGATCGAGCTTGCCCGACACCTTGGCGCCGCCGACCACCGCGGCGACCGGCCGCTTGGGCTGCTCCAGCGCCTTGGTCAGCGCCTCCAGCTCCGCCTGCATGCTGCGGCCCGCATAGGCCGGGAGCACATGGCCGAGCCCTTCGGTCGAGGCGTGGGCGCGGTGCGCCGCCGAGAAGGCGTCGTTGACCCAGACGTCGCCGAGCTGCGCCAGCTGTTTCACGAAGGCCGGGTCGTTCTTCTCCTCTTCCTTGTGGAAGCGGGTGTTCTCCAGGCACAGCACGTCGCCCGGCTTCATGGCGGCGACCGCCTGCTCGGCGACGGCGCCGATGCAGTCCGCCGCGAAGCCGACCGGCCGGCCGATCACCTCGCCGACCGCCTGCGCCACCGGGGCGAGCGAGTACTTGGGATCGGGACCGCCCTTGGGGCGGCCGAAATGCGACAGCAGGATCACCTTGGCGCCCTTGTCGGCGAGCTCGGTGATGGTCGGCGCCGCCCGCTCGATGCGGGTGACGTCGGTGACCTTGCCGTTCTCGGTGGGCACGTTGAGATCGAGGCGGACGAGGACGCGCTTGTCCTTCACGTCGGCCTGGTCGAGGGTGCGGAATGCGGTCATGAAATCCTCAGCCGGACAATGGGGCGGACGACGGCACGGCCGTCAGGGATACGGCCGTCGGGGATGACGACGGCGCGGCCGTCCCGGGTGATGGCGGGCGCTGCCGGCCGCCGGAAACGGAACGGGGACGGCGCGCGCCGTCCCCGTTGTCTCGTTCGATGCGGCCCTTCGATGCGGCTCGGCGCTGCGCCGGCGGCGCGATGCGACCGGACGGCACACGGCGGACGCGGCGGCGTGCCGCACATCCGCTGAGTGCTGCCGTCCGGCATGCGGGCCATCGTGATCAGATCAGCTTCGCCATCGCGATGGTGGTGTCGAGCATCCGGTTGGAGAAGCCCCACTCGTTGTCGTACCACGACATCACCCGCACCAGCGTGCCGTCCATGACCTTGGTCTGGTCCATGTGGAACACCGAGGAGTGCGGATCGTGGTTGAAGTCGGACGACACGTTCGGCTGCACCGTGTAGCCGAGAATGCCCTTCAGCTCCTGCTCGGCGGCGCGCTTGATCGCCTCGTTGATCTCCTCCTTCGAGGTCGCGCGCTTGGCGACGAACTTGAAGTCGACGACCGAGACGTTGGGGGTCGGCACCCGGATGGCGACGCCGTCCAGCTTGCCCTTCAGCTCGGGCAGCACCAGGCCGACCGCCTTGGCGGCGCCGGTGGAGGTCGGGATCATCGACAGCGCGGCGGCGCGGGCGCGGTAGAGGTCCTTGTGGACCTGATCGAGCGACGGCTGATCGTTGGTGTAGGAGTGGATGGTGGTCATGAAGCCCTTGTCGATGCCGATGGCATCGTTGAGGACCTTGGCGACCGGGCCGAGGCAGTTGGTGGTGCAGGAGGCGTTGGAGACGACCAGGTGGTCCTTGGTCAGCTTGTCGTGGTTGACGCCGTAGACCACCGTCAGGTCGGCGCCGTCCGACGGGGCCGAGACCAGCACCCGCTTGGCGCCGGCATCGAGATGCACCTTGGCCTTGTCCTTGGCGGTGAAGATGCCGGTGCACTCCATCACCACGTCGACGCCGAGCTCCTTCCACGGCAACTGGGTCGGGTCGCGCTGCGCCGTCACCTTGATCTTGCCGTGGCCGACGTCGATGGAGTCGCCCTCGACCTTCACGTCCCCCGGGTAGCGCCCGTGCACGGAGTCGAAGCGCAGCAAGTGCGCGTTGGTCTCGACCGGCGCCAGATCGTTGATCGCCACGAACTCGATGTCCTTGCGGCCCGCTTCCGCGGCAGCCCGCAGGACGTTCCGCCCGATCCGACCGAAACCATTGATTGCCACCCGAACAGCCATGCTCGTCTCCCTTCCATGCCCACCGGCGCAGCCCGGCGGGCTGCGCGTCCTGTCGATCCGAATTCGATCTCGTCCGCCTTGATGGAGATCGGATCTATCCGATCCGCCTGGCGGTTCTGTTACACGTCGCGCAGTCTATCCTGCGTCGTCCATACCGTGCGCCGTCCACACCGTGCGAAGCCTATCCCTGGCGGAGTCGCTCCGCGGCAATCTCGGCCACCCGCTCCGGCGTGATGCCGAAGTGGCGATAGAGGTCCGGGGCGGGGGCACTGGCGCCGAAGCCGGTCATCCCGACGAAAGCCGCGTCGGACCCGACGATCGCGTCCCACCCCTGGCGGATCGCCGCCTCGACCGCCACCCGAACGGGTGCGGTGCCCAGCACAGCCTGCCGCCTTTCCTGCGGCGCGTCAAAGAACAGTTCGAAGCAGGGCACCGAGACGACGCGCGCCGCAATGCCGCGCTCGGCCAGCAGCCGGCGCGCCGCCGCCGCGATCGCCACCTCCGAGCCGGAGGCGAACAGCGACACCTGCGCGTCGCCCCCCTCGGCCGGCAGCAGCTCGTAGGCGCCCCCGGCGCAGGCGTTGCCGGGCGCCGTCGCGTCGCGGAGCTGCGGCAGGTTCTGGCGCGACAGCGCCAGCACGCTCGGCCGGTGCGCGGCGGCGAGCGCCAGCGCCCAGCATTCGGCGGTCTCCACCGCGTCGCAGGGGCGGAACACCATCAGGTTCGGGATCGCCCGCAGCGCCGCCAGGTGCTCGACCGGCTGGTGCGTCGGGCCGTCTTCGCCGAGGCCGATGGAGTCATGCGTCATCACATGCACGACGCGGCGGCCCATCAGGGCGGCGAGGCGGATCGACGGCCGGCAATAGTCCGAGAACACCAGGAAGGTTCCGGAGTACGGAACAATGCCGCCGTGCAGCGCCATGCCGTTCATGGCCGCCGCCATGCCGTGCTCGCGGATGCCGTAATGGATGAAGCGGCCGGCCGGGGTCTCGGGCGAGAAGGCCGGCATGCCCTTGGGCCGGGTGTTGTTGGAGCCGGTGAGGTCGGCCGAGCCGCCGATCAGCTCCGGCAGCGCCGGCACCAGGGTCTCCAGCGCGAACTCCGAGGAGGCCCGGGTGGCGCGGTCCTTGGGATCGGCCGCGAGGCGCTGCTTGATGGCGGCGAGGGCGGCATCGAGCCGCTCGGCCGGGACGAGGCCGGCGGCCCGGCGCTCGAACTCGGCGCGCTCCTCCGCCGTCCGTGCCGCGAGCCGCGCCTGCCAGGCGGCGCGCGCCTCCCGCGAGCGGGCCCCCGCGGCCCGCCAGGCGGCCAGGACGTCGTCCGGGATCACGAAGGGCGGCGCCGTCCAGCCGAGCGCCCGGCGGGCGCCGGCGATCTCCTCGGGTCCGAGCGGCGCGCCGTGCGACTTCTCCGAGCCGGCCTTGGTGGGCGCCCCGAACGCGATGGTGGTCTTGCAGGCGATCAGGCTCGGCCGGTCGCTCTGCTGCGCCGCCTCGATAGCGGCCAGGATCGCGGCGGGGTCGTGCCCGTCGACCCGGCAGGCGGCCCAGCCGCACGCCTCGAAGCGCTTCACCTGGTCGACCGAGTCGGCGAGCCGCAGCGGGCCGTCGATCGAGATGCCGTTGTCGTCGAACAGCACGATCAGCTTCGACAGCTTCAGGTGGCCGGCGAGCGCGATCGCCTCCTGGCTGATGCCCTCCATCAGGTCGCCGTCGGAGGCCAGCACATAGGTGCGGTGGTCGACGAGGTCCGACCCGAAGGTCGCGGCGAGATGGCGCTCGGCGATCGCCATGCCGACCGCGGTGGCGATGCCCTGGCCGAGCGGCCCCGTGGTGGTCTCCACCCCCTCGGTCATCTCGGCTTCGGGGTGGCCGGGGGTGCGCGAGCCGAGCTGCCGGAACCGCTCGATCTCGGCCATCGTCATCTGCGGAAAGCCGGTCAGGTGCAGGAGCGCGTAGAGCAGCATCGAGCCGTGCCCGGCCGACAGCACGAAGCGGTCGCGGTCGAACCAGTGCGGATCGGCGGGATCGAACTTCAGCACCCGGCCGAACAGCACGGTGGCGATGTCGGCCGCTCCCATGGGAAGGCCGGGATGGCCCGACTTGGCCTTCTCGACGGCATCCATGGCGAGCGCCCGGACGGCATTCGCCATCCGGTCGTGTTCGGGGTGGGCGAGCGGAGAAATGATCGGCCTCCTGGGTCAAATGCCGAGGGGCGGCGTCCGCCGTGGTGCGCCTGAGGGAGCCTGACGACATGTCGGGGGACGGGCGGACGTCGGGACGGAGCGGCCGAGAGCCTCGTCGCGCGAGGCTGTCCCGGACCTGATAGGCATGTGGGGATCGGCTGTCAACGCGGCGCCGGATCGCCGGAGGCGGCCGCCGGCGCATTGACGCGATGCTGCGAAAGACCGTAAGCTCCGGCGCCCATGTCCCTGCCGCCACAGGGTTTCGGCGCCGTGTCGGGTTGTCGGAGCGGGATCGTCGCACGGGACAGTCGGAACGGGGACGAGCGAGGGGCCATGTCCGAGGCGAGGTCCGAGGCGACAGGGTCCGAGGTAGCGAGATCCGACGTGGCAAAGCCCGAGATGGCCAAATCCGAGATGGGACGAGCCGACTCGGCCGCCGTCGAGGCGGCCAGCACCCGGCTTCAACGGGCGCTCGCGGCTCTGGAGGAGGCGGTCGAGCGCCGGCGCGAGCTGGAGCGTGGCCGCGGCGCGCTGGCCGACCAGGTCCACACCATCGGGCTCGACCGGGCGCGGCTCGCCGATGCGCTCGATCGCGAGGCAGCGCGGGCCGAGCGGCTCGACACCGTGAACCGGGAGGTGGCGGACCGGCTCGATCAGGCCATCGCCACGGTGCGGACCGTGCTGGCGGGCGCGGCGGAGACACCCGGCGGCGCCGGGTGAGGATGGCGCGACGCGAGCGGCACCGCGGCGTCGGGACGTGCGTCGGAACGATGACGTCGGAAGGGGACGGAGCAGTCGGCGGCGATGCCTCATGTGAGCGTGACCATCAACGGCCGGCAGTACCGCATGGCCTGCGACGACGGGCAGGAGCACCATCTGGCCCGGCTGGCGCACGACCTCGACCAGCGCATCACCCGGCTGCGCACCAATTTCGGCGAGATCGGCGACATGCGGCTGACCGTGATGGCGGCGCTGCTGATCGCCGACGAGCTGTCCGAGGTGTCGCAGCGGGTCCGCCAGTTCGAGGACGAGCTGGCGCGCTTGCAGCAGGACCGCAAGGCCGCCGGCGAGCGCAGCCAGGCCACCACGGCGGCGATCGCGGCGGCGCTCGATTCGGCGGCCGAGCGGATCGAGCGGGTGACCCGCAGCCTCAACCTCGCGGCCGACGGCCACGACGTGCCGGCCGGCTGATGCCGGCGACCCCGGCCGTGACGCCGGGACGGCGGCCGGCCGGGCCGCCATCGGGCCCGCATGACGCCCATTCGTCCGCGCATCATGGGTGGCGGAACGACGACGGAATGGTTACATCGAGACTGCGGGGCTGCGGGGTTCGTCAGGGGTCTTTAATCCCCGGGGCCTTATCGATCCTGACGGGAGCTGTCCCTGACCGGGTCCGTGGACCCGGACATATGGCGCCCACCTACCATGGTAGGGAACCCGGGATCGTGCACTCCAACGGCTCAGGCGGCTCCGCGCTTCTCTCTCGCTCGATCTCTCGCCCGGCCGGTTGCCGGCCGTTCGCCGATGGAACCGTCGGCCCGGCGGCGGCGCGCTGGGGCGCGGCCGACGCCCCGCACCGGAGCCGTGCCGGCCGATGACCATCCCCTCCGATCCCGCTCCTTCCGATCACTCCGACAAGGACGCGCTGCGGCGCGCCACGCTCGCTCGCCGCGATGCGTTGCCGGCCGATGTGCGGGTGGCGGCGGCCGCGGCGATCGCGGCACGGCCGCTGCCGGTGCCGGTCACGGCGGGCGCGGTGGTGGCGGGCTACATGGCGATCCGCAGCGAGATCGATCCGGCGCCGCTGATGCGGAGCTTCGTCGAGCACGGCTGCGCGCTGGCGCTGCCCGTGGTGGTCGGCCGTGACGCCCCGCTGATGTTTCGGGCTTGGGCGCCCGGCGTGCCGCTGGTGTCGGCCCCGTTCGGCCTCCTGGAGCCGGCCGCCGAGGCCCCCGTGGTGGTGCCCGACATCCTCTTGGTGCCGCTCGCCTGCTTCGACCGCACCGGCCACCGCATCGGCTATGGGGCCGGCCACTACGACCGCACCCTCGCGACGCTGCGGGCGACGCGCCCGGTGGTCGCCGTCGGGCTCGCCTTCGCGGCGCAGGAGATCGCTCGCGTTCCGGCGACGGCCTGGGACGCGCGGCTCGATCTCGTGCTAACCGAGTCCGAGGTGATCGATTGTCGTTAGCTCGTTCGGGGGCGGGTGCGTGCGAATTCTCTTCATCGGCGACGTCGTCGGCCGCAGCGGCCGCAGCATCGTGCTGGAGCGGCTGCCCGGGCTGATCGGGGACTGGTCACTCGACTTCGTGGTGGTCAACGGCGAGAACGCCGCCGGCGGCTTCGGCATCACCGAGCTGATCTATCACGACCTGCTGGCCGCCGGCGCCGACGCCGTCACGCTCGGCAACCACTCGTGGGACCAGCGCGAGGCGCTGGTGTTCATCGACCGGGCCGAGCGGCTGGTGCGGCCGGTCAACTATCCGCCCGGCACGCCGGGGCGCGGTGCCGCGCTGCTGGAGGCCCGCAACGGCGCGCGGGTGCTGGTCACCAACGCCATGGGGCGGGTGTTCATGGAGCCGCTCGACGATCCCTTCGCGGCGGTGGAGCGCGAGCTCGCCGCCTGCCCGCTGCGCGATGCCGCCGATGCCGTCGTGGTGGACTTCCACGCCGAGACGACGAGCGAGAAGCAGGCCATGGGCCACTTTCTCGACGGCAAGGCGAGCCTGGTGGTCGGCACCCACACCCATGCGCCGACCGCCGATCATCAGATCCTGCCGCACGGCACCGCCTTCCAGAGCGATGTCGGGATGACGGGCGACTACAATTCGGTGATCGGCATGGCCAAGGACGAGCCGCTCAACCGCTTCCTGCGCCGCATTCCGGGCAGCCGTTTCGAGCCGGCCGCGGGACCCGCCACCCTGTGCGGCCTGGCGGTGGAGACCGACGACCGCACCGGCCTCGCCGTCCGGGTGGCGGCGGTGCGGATCGGCGGCGTGCTGGAGCCGGCCGTCCCCGCCTTCTGGAGCTGATCCGGCCGGCCGGTCGTGCCCGGTCGCTCCGCCGGCCACCCTCTCCGGAGGGCGTTTCCATCCGGACCGGCGGGACGCGGCCCGCCCTTGCGTCCCCGCGGTGGGTGTGGAATCTCCCGCCGCACCTCGTTATAAGAGGCGTCTCAACGAGATCCCGAGAGGTCGACGCGCCACCGCCGGCAGTTGCGGTGTGTGCCCGCAGACCCGACCGAGCCCGACAGGACCAGCCCATGGCCGGACATTCGCAATTCAAGAACATCATGCATCGCAAGGGCCGGCAGGACGCGATGAAGTCCAAGCTGTTCGGCAAGCTGGCCCGCGAGATCACGGTGGCGGCCAAGCTCGGCACCCCCGATCCGGCCATGAACCCGCGCCTGCGCGCCGCCATCATCGCGGCCCGCGCCGAGAACATGCCGAAGGACAATATCGAGCGCGCCATCAAGAAGGCGGCCGGCAACGACGCCGAGACCTATGACGAGATGCGCTACGAGGGCTACGGCCCGGGCGGCGTCGCCGTCATCGTCGAGGTGCTGACCGACAACCGCAACCGCACCGCCTCCGACGTGCGCTCCTACTTCACCAAGTCGGGCGGCAACCTGGCCGAGACCGGGGCGGTGTCGTTCATGTTCGATCGCGTCGGGGTGATCGAGTTCGGTCCCGACGTGGCCTCCGCCGACGCCATGCTGGAGGCGGCCATCGAGGCCGGCGCCGACGACGTCGCCTCCGACCAGGACGGCCACGAGATCTACGCCTCTCAGGAGACCTACCGGGAGGTCGCCAAGGCGCTGGAGCAGACGTTCGGCGAGCCCAGGAAGGCCGCGCTGGTGTGGAAGCCGCAGAACTCGGTGGCGGTCGACGACGAGCAGGCCGAGAAGCTGTTCAAGCTGATCGAGAGCCTGGAGGAGCACGACGACGTGCAGCACGTCTACGCCAACTTCGAGGTCTCCGAGGCCGCGATGGCCAAGATGGGGACGTGAGCCCGGACCCTGTCCGACGCGAAGCCGCGCAATCGCATCGATTGCGCCGCGGTCGTGACTCTCACATCCCCTCGAACCGCGGCTTGCGCTTCTCCTTGAAGGCGCGCAGTCCCTCCTGGTAGTCGCGGCTGTCGTAGACGACGCGGCGCAGCCCCTGCAACCGTTCGAAGCCCTCCGGGCTGACCGGGTGGGCGGCTTCGAGGATGCGGAGCTGCTCCTTCATCACCGACACCGCGAGCGGCGCGTTGGCGACGATGTCGCGGGCGATCCCGTAGGTGACGCTCTCCAGCTCCTCGATCGGAACGAGGTGGTTGACCATGCCGAGATCGAACGCGCGGGCGGCGTCGACCGGCTTGGCCGTGAATGCCATCTCGCGCACCGTGCAGGCGGGCGCCGCGTTGAGGAAGGTGAGCATGCCGGAGATGTTGTAGGGCACGCTCAGCTTGGCCGGCGTGATGGCGAAGCTCGCCGTCGGGGCGATCACGATGATGTCGCAGGCCAGCACCACCTCGCAGGCGCCGCCCCACACGCCGCCCTCCACCATGGCGATCACCGGCATCGGGAACCGGGCGATCTCGCGCACCAGATGGCGCACCGGGTCGTCCCAGCCGAGCGGGTCGCGATGGCCCTCGGGCAGCTCGGCGATGTTGAAGCCGGCCGACCAAACCTTGACGCCGGGCCGCGCCCGGATCACCACGGCGCGCAGATTTTCGACGCGAAACATCGCGAGCGCGGCGCAGATCTCGCCGATCAGCTCGCTCGACAGCGCGTTGCGCTTGGCCGCATGGTCGAGCACGATGGTGCCGATCAGGCCATCCCGCGCGGTTTCGATCAGGGCCATGGTGTCCTCCGGGCGGTCGCATGGCGACCCGCACCAGTACCCGATTCGGCGCGGGGCCGGCGAGGGCGGCTGGCCGCAGCCGGCGGTCCCCGGTCCGGGTGTCGCCCGGGGACGCTGCCGGGCGGCGGTCGCTTTCGGCGCGGCCTGGCATTAGAACTGGCCCATGCGTGCCACGATTCGCATTCTGGGGATCGACCCCGGGCTTCGCCGCACCGGCTGGGGCGTCATCGACGTCGACGGCAACCGCCTCGGCTTCGTGGCCTGTGGCGCGGTGGCGAGCGACGACCGGGCGCCGCTGGGCGAGCGGCTGGTGGCGATCCACGCCGGTCTCACCCGCGTGGTCGAGACCTACGCGCCGGCCGAGGCGGCCGTGGAGGCGACCTTCGTCAACAAGGATGCCGCCGCCACCCTCAAGCTCGGCCAGGCGCGCGGTGTCGCCCTGCTGGTGCCGGCACTCGCCGGCCTGGCGGTCGCCGAATATGCGCCGACCCTGATCAAGAAGACCGTGGTGGGGACCGGCCAGGGCGACAAGGCGCAGATCCGCATGATGGTCCAGGTCCTGCTGCCGAAGGCGGCGCCCGACACCCACGACGCCGCCGATGCGCTCGCCATCGCGGTCTGCCACGCCCATCACCGCACCAGCGCGGTTCTGCGCGCGACGCTCGCCAAGGTGGCCGGAGCATGAGCCGTCCCCTCCGCGATCCCGAACGGGTCGGAGACCGGGTCTCCGCGCCGCCGCATTCGACAGGCGCTCCCCCATGATCGGCAAGCTCAAGGGCGTGGTCGACTCCTACGGCGAGGACTGCGTCGTCATCGACGTCCACGGCGTCGGCTATGTGGTCCACTGCTCGACCCGCACCCTCCAGGCGCTGCCGGCGGTGGGCGAGCTTGCGACGCTCTCGATCGAGACCCATGTGCGGGAGGATCAGATCCGCCTGTTCGGCTTCCAGTCCGATGTCGAGCGCGAATGGTTCCGCCTGTTGCAGACCGTCCAGGGGGTGGGCACCAAGGTGGCGCTCGCGGTGCTCTCGACCCTGCCGCCCGCCGATCTCGCCAATGCGGTCGCCCTGCGCGACAAGGCCATGGTGGCGCGCGCCCCCGGCGTCGGCCCCAAGGTCGCCGAGCGCATCGTCACCGAGCTGAAGGACAAGGCGCCCGCCTATGCGGACATCGATCCGGCGGTGGCGCGGCTGTCGGGCGCGGTCGAGGACCGGCGAGCCCCGCAGGCGGTGGCCGACGCCGTGTCGGCGCTGGTCAATCTCGGCTACGGCCAGCCGCAGGCCGCCGCCGCGGTCGCTGCCGCCGTGAAGAGCGCCGGCGACGGCGCCGATGCCGCCAAGCTGATCCGGCTGGGGCTGAAGGAGCTCGCCAGATGACGGATGCCGCGTGATGGATGCGAGGACGCCGGAGATGCTGAGTGTCCGTGACCGGGAGCTGGTCGACGCCGCCTGCGAGGCGATCCGCCGCCGCTACCGCAACGACTGGCAGGAGGTCGGCGCGGCGCTGCGCAGCCGCTCCGGCCAGATCGTCACCGGGGTCAATCTCGACGCCTATGTGGGCCGCATGGGCGTGTGCGCCGAGGGCGTCGCCATCGGCAAGCTGGTCACCGATCTCGGCGAGATCGGCATCGACACCATCGTGGCGGTGCGTCATCCGCGCCCGCACGAGCCCGACCAGTCGATCCGCATCGTGTCGCCCTGCGGCATCTGCCGCGAGCTGATCTCCGACTACGATCCGGAGGCGCGGGTGATCATCATGGGCGAGGACGGCCCGATGGTGGTGCCGGTCCGCGATCTGCTGCCCAACAAGTACAGCCGCGGGACGGGCTTGTGAGAACGACGACGAGGCACGGCGCTCGGACTCCCTCTCCCCGCTCGCGGGGAGAGGGCAGGCGCGCATCGGCGCGCCGGGGTGAGGGGCGGCTCGAGTTCCTGTCGAAACGCCCCCTCACCCCACGCGCTTCGCGCGTCGACCTCTCCCCGCCTGCGGGGAGACGTGATGGCAACTCCGGAAGCGCGCTGCCATGACGGCTCCCCCCCGCCGTCTCGTCTCCGCCGAGCGCCGCGACGAGGACGCAGTCGAGACGAGCTTGCGTCCGCAGAAGCTCGACGAGTTCGTCGGCCAGGCGCAGGCGCGGAAAAACCTCTCGGTGTTCATCGGCGCGGCGCGGGCGCGACAAGAGGCGCTCGACCACGTGCTGTTCGTCGGCCCGCCCGGGCTCGGCAAAACGACGCTCGCCCAGATCGTCGCCCGCGAGCTCGGCGTCGGCTTCCGCTCCACCTCCGGCCCGGTGATCGCCAAGGCCGGCGATCTCGCCGCGTTGCTGACCAATCTGGAGGAGCGCGACGTCCTGTTCATCGACGAGATCCACCGGCTCAACCCGGCGGTCGAGGAGATCCTCTATCCGGCCATGGAGGACTTCCAGCTCGACCTGATCATCGGCGAGGGGCCGGCGGCGCGCTCTGTGAAGATCGATCTGGCGAAATTCACCCTGGTCGGCGCCACCACCCGGGCGGGCCTCCTCACCAATCCGCTGCGTGACCGCTTCGGCATCCCGGTGCGGCTCGCCTTCTACACCGAGGCGGAGCTGGAGCGGATCGTCGCCCGCGGCGCCCGCGTGCTCGGCCTGCCCATGACCCCGGACGGCGCCAACGAGATCGCCCGGCGCGCCCGCGGCACCCCGCGCATCGCCGGCCGCCTGCTGCGCCGGGTGCGCGACTTCGCCGAGTACGAGGGGGCCGCGACCGTCGACCGCCCGGTCGCCGACCGCGCCCTCCAGGCGCTGGAGGTCGACGCCTCGGGGCTCGACGCCATGGATCGCCGCTACCTCACGGTGATCGCGCTCAACTACGGCGGCGGCCCGGTCGGCATCGAGACCATCGCGGCGGCGCTGTCGGAGCCGCGTGATGCGCTGGAGGAGATCGTCGAGCCCTACCTGATCCAGTGCGGCTTCATCCAGCGCACCCCGCGCGGACGCCTGCTCACCGGCCACGCCTTCCGGCATCTCGGCCTCGCCGAGCCGGCCCGCGACCCCGCCCAATTCGGCCTGTTCTCCGATCCGGACGCCCCGTGATGGCGTCCGGAGGAATGTCCTGATGACGCTCGAATACGCGGTTCGGATCGAACGGCTCGCCGAGACGGACGGCGGCGGCTATATCGCGACCGTGCCCGACCTTCCCGGATGCATGTCGGACGGTGAAACGCCCGAGGAGGCGCTCCGGAACGTGCAGGAGGCGATCGCCTCGTGGATCGAGGCGGCGACCGCGTGGGACACCGAGGTTCCTCGTCCGTCACCGCCTTTGGCCCGCGCAGGATAGCAACAACCGATTCATACCGTACTGATATTTAATCGGAATTAGTAACGCCTCGGTGGCGTCGAACCTCTTTCACGAACACGGCGACTAACCCCTGGACGGAAGGGCGCCGGCAGTGCGCCCGCCACACGGGGGTGGTGCATGAGCTTCATCGACGACGCCAAGCACTGGGCCACCATGCCGATTCCAGCGGCTGGCCGTGGCGGGGCCGACGACGCGCTCTACGAGGCGATGCCGGTGCCGGAGCTGGCGGCTCTGTGGTGTCGCCTCCAGGGCCTCGGGCTGCGCGACCAGACCGATGCCGACTGGGCCGCCACCCTCTACTTCGACCATCTGCCCCACGACGCGGCCGACCGTGCCCTCGACATGGTGCTCGCCGTGCTCGCCTCCGAGGCCGAGCTGCGCGTCAAGATGCAGCTCGCCGAGAAGTTCATGAGTGCGCTGATCTACAATCAGTCGCCCCGGCTGATCGACCGGCTGGAGGCCGAGGCCGCCGCCCATCCGCGGCTGCGCTGGCTGTTGGGTGCCGTCCACTGGTGGGCGCCGAGCCGCGAGCTGAAGCTGCGCCTCGCCCGCCTCGCCGACGAGGGCGCCTGGCGGGTCGACGAGGTGGCGCGCGACACCCCCGCGCTGCGGATCGATTTCGCGGCGCTGCCGCTCGATGCGCTCGCCCGCGCCTGGGTCGAGCAGCACGTCAAGCCCGAGAAGGATCGCGACGCCAACTGGCACGCGCTCGTCGACTTCGAGCGCGAGCTGCTGGAGCAGCGGCCCGACCGGGCGCTCGATCTGGTGCTCGCCGTGCTGGCGATCGAGACGCACCCGGCGGTGCTGTCGCTGCTCGCCGCCGGCCTGCTGGAAGACCTGATCGGCCCCGACACCATCGCCCGGGTCGAGCGGGAGGCGCGCGCCGACGCACGCTTCCGCGCCCTCGTCGGCAGCGTCTGGTATCACGACGGGCCGGAGGAGCTGCGCGAGCGCCTCGATGCGGTGGTCAAGGAGGCGCGGGCCTGACGGGCGACGTCCAGCCCGCGAGCGGGTCCCGTCGCGCCGGAAAATGCTCTACACGAGCGGTGACCGGCGCCGCCCGAGCGCGCCGCACCGACGGACGTGACTGCATGACCGATCCTGTTCCGGCGGGTCTCGACGGCGAGATTCGCGACGGCCGCCACCAGCTGGCGGTGCGCATCTATTACGAGGACACCGACTTCTCCGGCGTCGTCTACTACGCCAACTACCTGCGCTTCCTGGAGCGCGGGCGGACCAACTATCTGCGTCTGCTGGGCGCCGACCAGCGGGCGCTGTTCGAGGAGACGGCGCGCGAGGCGCCGGGCTTCGCCTTCGTGGTGCGCTCGCTCGCCATCGACTACCGCAAGCCCGCCCGCATGGACGACGTCGTGGTGGTGACGACGACCCCGGTCGAGGTGAAGGGCGCCTCGATCACGCTGGCCCAGACGGTGACGCGCGACGACGTCCTCCTGGTCGAGGCGACCGTGCGGGTCGCCTTCGTGTCGAGCGGCCGCGCCCGGCCAATCCCCAAGGCCCTGCGCCTCGCCATGAAGGCCGACCAGGACGGCGCCGCCGGCGCCTGATCCGAGGCGCCGTCGCGCTTCGCCCCGCCCCCGCCGCTCAGCGCGGCGCAGTGTCGATCTCGATGCGCAGCCGGCCGAGCAGGTCGGCGCCGCCGGCGTTCAGCTCGCCGAGCCGGACCGTCTGGCCGGGGCGCGGCGTCACCGTCACGGCGATCCGCCCGGGCCGACGCAGGAAGTCGGCGAGGCGGTCGAGCGCGGCCGGCGTCACCGCGTCGCCGAGCGCCTCGGCCATCTCGGCTCGCGTCTTGGTCGCGAGCTCGTCGCGGAGTGCCTGCGGGGCGGCTCCCGTCCGCCGGGCGAGATCAGCGACGAAGCGCTCGGCGAAGCCGAGATCGGTGAGCGTCAGGCTGGCGCGGCCGAGCCGGGCGTCGCGCTCCAGGATCTCGTCGGCGCGGTCCGGGTCGGCGAGGGCGGCATCGACATCGATGCCGTCGAGCCGCACGGTCGCCTCGATCCGGCCGACGTCGTCGACCGCCACCGCGGTGTCGTCGAGCACCAGGGCCTTGTCGGCCGCCAGCAGGCGCAGCCGGGCCGCGAGGTCGCCGCGCAGCACCCGGTAGCCGAGCCGGGCGAGCTGGTCGCGGCCGTCCTCGGGGCCGCTCGGGTCGATCGGCACGGCGAGCCGCGACACCGCCACGGCGAGCCGGTCGGGCAGGCGGGCGGTCCAGTCCATCTCGATGTCGAAGCCGCCGAGCGACACCGGCCCCTCCGGCGTCTTGGCGTCGAGGCCGGCGAGCCGCACGGCGCCGATGCGCGGCACCAGATCGAGGATCTTGGCCGGGTCGATGTCGGGATCGCGGCCGGACTCGGCGGCGTCCAGGGCGAGGTCGAGCAGCGCCGCGAAGCTCACCCGCTCGATGGCGAAGCGGGCGAGGCGGGCCGGCCCGTCCGGCGTCTTCACCGTGACGTCCCGTAGCTCGAACAGGTCGAAGCCGCTCGGCACCAGCCCCGCCAGGGTGACGCCGCCGATGCGGAGGTCGGCGTCAGGGCCGTTCACGGCGATGTCGCGCAGCGCCACGCTCTCGACTTTCAGGCCGCGGAGCACGCCGCGATACCAGCGCACCACCTTGGCGAGAATGGCCGGGTCGGGGTCGCCGCCGCTCTGCATGGTGGCGCCGAGCGCGAAGACCTCGGCCGGCAGCGGATCGGCCGGGACCGCGAGCGTGGTGGCACCGATCTCGTAGGTGCCGAGCCGCACGGTGGCGTCCGGCGCGGTGATCTCCAGTCGCTCCAGCACGGCCGAGGCCATCACCCGCTTGGGCGTGCCGTCACCGCCGCCGGTGAACATGCGAAGGCTCTCGCCGAGATCGAGATCGCGATACCGGATGGCGCCGGTGGTCAGGCGCACCGGCTGCTTGGGATCGGGCGCCGCCGTCATGGTGATCGAGGCGAGCCGCGCCTCGCCGACGATGCCGCGGGCGAGCCGCGTCATCACGAAGCCGCCGAGCACCTGCTCGGTGGCGAGCGTCTTGTCGCTCATCGTGATGGTGTCGATGGTGGCGGTCTCGGCCACCACCTCGCGAAACAGGTCGGCCCACGGCCGGGTGGTCGCCGCGCCTTCGGCGAGGGCGCGGTACAGCTCCTCGGGGAGGCGCACCCGGTCGAAGGCGAGGCGCGGAATCCGCCAGCTCTGGGTGGCGAGGCGCCCGGTCACGTCCTCGATCGTCAGGCGGTCGGCCACCACCATGCCGTTCTCACGGGCGAAGCCGGTGAACACGGCGCGGCCGATGGCGAGCTGCTCCGCGTCGCGGCTGCCGAAGCGAAGATCCTTCACCTCGATGGTGCCGGCGCGCACCCGGGCGGCCGTGGCGGTGTCGGAGGTGGTGACGCGGGCGCCGGGCTCACGGGTGCCACGGACCTCGGGGCGGCTCGTGACCCCGGCACCCGGTGCGTCGATACGCGCGCCAGGCTCGCGGGCTCCTTGCGCATCGGCCTGCACGGCCGCCAGCGCCAGGCCGAGGCCCACCGTCAGGGCACACCAGTTCATTGCTCTCATGACAGAGGTCCTCGCTCGGTCCGGCAGGCTCGCAGGGGAGAATCTCGCAGGGGAGAATCTCGCGAACGATCCGGCGTCCATGATGACGCGCCCGCCGTCCGGCGCAATCGCGCCGGTGCGAGCTTTCGCGGGCGGCCGCTATCGACGGCCGACGGCCCCTGATGTAAACCCTTTTCACATGAGCGGGTGCGGCGCATGAGCTGGTCGAGATCGGGTCGCGACGGAGGCGGTCGCGACGGCGGCCGCGACGCATCGGGGCGCGACGCTCCGGGCCGCGACTCCGGCCGTGGCTATCACCACGGCAATCTGAAGGAGGCGCTGATCCGCGCCGCCCTCGAGCTGATCGCCCAGAAGGGGCCGGCCGGCTTCACCTTCGCCGAGGCGGCGCGCTGGGCCGGGGTGAGCCCGGCGGCGCCCTATCGGCATTTCCGCGACCGTGACGAGCTGATGGCCGATGTGGCGCGGCGCGGCTTCGAGGCGTTCGAGGTGGCGCTCGCCCGCGCCTGGGACAACGGGCGGCCCGAGCCGCGCACCGCCATGGATCGGCTCGGCAAGGCGTATCTGGCCTTCGCGCGCGACGAGCCTGCCTATTACGCCGCGATGTTCGAGGCCGGGGTGCGGCCGGATGCGAGCCCCGAGCTGCGGGCCGCCGGCGATCGCGCCTTCGCGGTGCTGCGCGGCGCCTGCGAGGCGCTGGCCGCCGGGCTGCCGGCCGCCGTGCGGCCACCGGCCCTGATGATGGCGCTCCATCTGTGGTCGCTCGCCCACGGCGTCGCCGCCTTGTTCGGGCGTGGGGATGCGGCCCGCCGGCCGCTGCCGATGACCCCCGAGGAGCTGTTGGAGGCCGGCCTGCTCGTCTATCTCCAGGGGCTCGGGGTGCCGCCGTCCGGCGCTGCCTGAGCGGTCTCCTGTCGGCGACGTCGGCCCACCCTGCGCGGGTCGAGCCGCGGCGAGGCACGGCGGCGTGTCATGCGGTCCCATGGCGCCGGCTGGGACCTTGCGTCCGCCGGCCGCGGGGCCACCTCTTGTTCGAATGCATCTGTCCCCACCTGCGGAAGGCGTGAGCCCATCGGGCCTTCGGCCGCCGCGCGAGCGCCCCGAAAAATCGGCGCCGCCCGCCCGGGCGCCGCTTGACAAGGCCCGAGGCGGCGCGTATCTATGTAAATGTAATTAACATTCACTGTCCAACACCCACACGAGGCACCCCGCGAGGACGCCATGCCCTTCGTAGCCAAACTCGACGATCTCGGTTCCGGCGCCTGGATCGCCCTGACGATCCTCGGATTCGTGTTCTGGTGGCCGATCGGCCTGGCGCTTCTCGCCTTCACCTTCTGGAGCGGACGCATGAGTTGCTGGAACGGTCGCGGGATGTCCCGCTGGCAGGCCAAGATGGAGCGGATGCGCGACCGCATGGACCGCGGCGGCGACTGGTTCGGCGCCCCGACGAGCGGCAACCGGGCGTTCGACGAGTACCGCGCCGAGACGATCCGTCGCCTCGAGGACGAGCAGCGCGAGTTCAAGGATTTCCTCGAACGCCTGCGGATGGCCAAGGACAAGGCCGAGTTCGACCAGTTCATGGCCGAGCGCCGCGGCCGCTCCTCGGCCGACGTGCACCAGCCGTCGCCGGGCTGAACCGGCGCCCGGCTCCCCGGGCTCCAGCTCCGGGGACACTGCGCCCCGATCGCCGACCGATGAATGCGAAGGCCGTCGCCCGTCCGGGCGGCGGCCTTCGTCGTCTCGTCGGGGCCTGCGGCCGGTGCCTCGCCGGCTCGGCTGGCCGGCCGGACCCTAGAACCGGCCCAAACTTCGCTCCGTTTACCGAGCGTTAACCGCGGCCGCGCCGTACTGACCGTCGCGAGGGGCGCGCGGCGCCCTCATTTGGTCACGTTTGGCCGGGATTCCATCGGCCGGGAATGGGGTTGGCGCGCGTCAGACCCGATTGACCGAACCGGCGGGAGGGCTCGAGGCGCGCCAGAGGGGCGCCCGCGGGCACTGCGGCCGGCATTCGCCGTCGGCGGCCGCCGGCAAAGACCCCCGCCGTGCCGGAGAGCGTTGGACAAAACGATGATTCCTGAAGCACCGGGCATGGCTGCCGACCTGTCGATCTTCGGCCTGTTCTGGCAGGCGCACTGGGTCGTCAAGCTGGTGATGGTCGGCCTGCTCGCCTGTTCCGTGTGGGTGTGGGCGATCGCCATCGACAAGTTCTTGCTCTTGCAGCGCACCCGCTCGGCGATGAACCGCTTCGAGCAGGCGTTCTGGTCCGGCCAGTCGCTGGAGGAGCTGTACCGCTCGCTCGCCTCGCGGCCCAACCACTCGATGGCGGCGCTGTTCGTGGCCGCGATGCGCGAGTGGAAGCGCAGCTTCGAGGGGTCGAGCCGCTCCTTCGCGGGCCTTCAGATGCGCATCGACAAGGTGATGGACGTCACCATCGCGCGCGAGGTGGAGCGGCTGGAGCGGCGGCTCCTGGTGCTGGCGACGGTCGGCTCGGCGAGCCCCTTCGTCGGCCTGTTCGGCACCGTCTGGGGCATCATGAACTCGTTCCAGTCGATCGCGGCCTCGAAGAACACCTCGCTGGCGGTGGTCGCACCGGGCATCGCCGAGGCGCTGTTCGCCACCGCGATCGGGCTGGTGGCCGCCATACCGGCGACCATTTTCTACAATAAGTTCTCCTCCGAGGTGAACAAGCAGGCCGCACGGCTGGAAGGCTTCGCCGACGAGTTCTCCGCGATCCTGTCGCGGCAGATCGACGAGCGGGCCTGAGGCGCCGCCGCCGGACCGGGCTGGTCCGGCGCGACAAGGCGCTGAAAGAACGGTGGTTTCGGTGGCGTCGCCCAGGGTGGGGAGAAGCCCGGGCGGCGATCCTGGTGCGGACCGGGAGGGTTTGGAACCGGGTTCGGCACGAGTTGGCACGGGGACGGGACTGCGATGGGGATGATGCTGGCCGGAGGCGCGGGGAGGCGCCGGGGCCGCCGCGGCAATCCGGTGATGAGCGAGATCAACGTCACGCCCATGGTGGACGTGATGCTGGTGCTGCTCATCATCTTCATGGTCTCGGCGCCGCTCCTCACCGTCGGCGTGCCGATCGACCTGCCGCAGAGCCAGGCCAAGAGCCTCGACCAGGACAAGGAGCCGCTGACCATCTCGGTCAACACCCAGGGCCAGGTCTTCCTCCAGAACAGCGAGATTCCGATCGACGAGCTGGTCGCCAAGCTGACCGCCGTGACGGCGGCGCGCGGCGGCATGGACGAGCGCATCTATGTGCGCGGCGACCGCAAGGTCGACTACGGCACCGTCATGAAGGTGATGGGGCGGCTGTCGGCCGCCGGGTTCAAGCGGGTGGCGCTGGTCACCGAGGTGGAGCAGGGGTCCTGACGGCTTGCGCAAGGCGCTGACCATATCGGCGATCGGCCATGCGACCGTGCTCCTGTGGGGCATGATCGCCTTCGTGGTGAAGCCGCTGGAGGCGACCACGATGGAGTCGCTGCCGGTCGACGTCATCTCGGATGCCGAGTTCTCGCAGATCACCGCCGGCGTGAAGACCGCCAAGAAGGTCGAGACCCCGAAGCCGATGGTCGAGAAGCTCGGCGAGCAGAAGCCCGTCGAGGAGCTGACCAAGGTCGACAAGAAGCCCGAGATCAAGACCGCCGCGGCCGAGCCGATGCCGCCGCCGCCGGAGCCCAGGAAGCCCGACCCCAAGCCCGAGAAGGCCAAGGCGGAGCCGGAGAAGAAGGCCGAGCCCGAGAAGAAGCAGGAGCCCGACAAGGCCAAGCCGGCCGAGGCGCCGCCGCCCGACCCGATCGCCGAGGCGATGAAGAAGGCCGAGGAGCAGAAGAAGAAGGACGAGCAGAAGAAGGCGGAGGAGCAAAAGAAGAAGCTCGCCGAGGAGAAGCGCAAGGCCGAGGAGCAGAAGCGCAAGGAGGAGGCGCTGAAGAACCAGCCCGCCTTCGATCCGAGCAAGATCGCCGCGCTGCTCGACAAGCAGGCGCCGCGCCGCCAGGAGGTGACCGGCGACACGCTCAACCAGACCGCCTCGCTCGGCCTGCCCACCGGCCGCGCGGCGACCCTGTCGCAGAGCGAGATCGACGCGCTCCGCGCCCAGATCCAGGCATGCTGGAACCCGCCGGCCGGCGCCGTCGAGGCCAAGGAGCTGATCGTCCAGGTGCGCCTGCGGCTGCGTCAGGACGGCTCGCTCCAGGCCGACCCGATGCTGCTCAACCGCGGCAGCCATCCGTTCTTCCAGGTCGCCGCCGAGAGCGCCCTGCGCGCCATCCGGCGCTGCCAGCCCTACCGGCTTCCCGTCGCCAAGTACGACGTGTGGAAGGATGTTGAAGTCACGTTCGATCCCCGCGATATGTTCCGCGGCTGATCGCCGTCGGCCGCAGACGTCCCGGCGGATCGGCTCCGAAAACCCCGTTCGGCCCGCTGGGCCGCGCCCCCGCTCCGCCGTCCGCGGCCCGAGCCGCCGGGCGTGAAGAGGACAGCCCGATGCTTGCGCGTTTGACTCGCCGCCGTCTCCTTCTCGCGTCCGCCGCCGCGGCGGGCGCCGGTGCGCTGGCCGGCCTGCCGGGGCAGGAGGCGCAGGCGCAACTGCGCATCGACGTCACCCAGGGCAATGTCCAGCCGGTGCCGATCGCCATTCCCGACTTCGTCGGCGGCAGCCCGGCGGACGTCGAGGCGGCCCGCGGCATCAGCCAGATCATCACCGCCAACCTGCGCCGCTCGGGCCTGTTCGCCCCGATCGATCAGGCTGCCTTCATCGAGCGGATCACCACCATCGACACCCAGCCGCGCTTCCCCGACTGGCGCGCCATCAACGCCCAGGCGCTGGTGACCGGCCGCCTCACCCGCCAGCCCGACGGCCGCCTCAAGGCCGAGTTCCGGCTGTGGGACGTGTTCGGCACCGCCCAGCTCACCGGGCAGCAGTACTTCACCTCGCCCGACAACCTGCGCCGCATCGCCCACATCATCTCGGATGCCATCTACGAGCGGCTCACCGGCGAGAAGGGCTATTTCGACACCCGCATCGTGTTCGTCGACGAGACCGGCTCGAAGGAGCGCCGCGTCAAGCGCCTCGCCCTGATGGATCAGGACGGCGCCAATGTCCGCTATCTGTCACGCGGCGATGACCTCGTCCTCACCCCGCGCTTCTCGCCCACCACCCAGGAGATCACCTACATGTCGTTCGGGCAGGGCGACCCGCGCGTGTATCTCCTCAATGTCGAGACCGGGCAGCGCGAGATCGTCGGCAACTTCCCCGGCATGACCTTCTCGCCGCGCTTCTCGCCGGACGGCCAGCGCGTCATCATGAGCCTCCAGCAGGGCGGCAACTCCAACCTGTTCGTGATGGATCTGCGCTCCAAGGCGACGACGCGGCTCACCGACACGCCGGCGATCGACACGGCGCCGTGCTTCTCGCCGGACGGGACGCGCATCTGCTTCGAGTCCGACCGCGGCGGCAAGCAGCAGATCTACGTGATGGGGGCCGGTGGCGGCGGTGCCCAGCGCATCAGCTTCGGCGACGGCTCCTACTCGACCCCGGTGTGGTCGCCGCGCGGCGACTTCATCGCCTTCACCAAGCAGGGCGGCGGCCGCTTCGGCATCGGCATCATGAAGCCGGACGGCTCCGGCGAGCGCCTGCTCGCCGACGGCTACCACAACGAGGGGCCGACCTTCGCGCCCAACGGCCGCGTCATCATGTTCTTCCGCGACCCCGGCTCGGGGCCGGGCCTCTACACGGTCGACATCACCGGCCGCAACGAGCAGCGCGTCCGCACCCCGAGCTTCGCGTCCGATCCGGCGTGGTCGCCGCTGCTGAGCTGACGCGCCGGCGCCGCGGCTCGCTCACCTCTCCCCGCGCGCGGGGAGAGGTCGGATCGCCGGCCACCAGCCGGCGGTCCGGGTGAGGGGGCGTTTCGGTTGAGCCGAAGCGGCGCTGTTTGCCACCGCGATCCTCTGGCAGCCTCTCGATTTGCCCCTCACCCCGACCCTCTCCCCGCACGCGGGGAGTGGGAACGGGGGCGCCGCGCAGGGCGGGGTCGGGCGTCGCGATATCGAATGTCGGAGGAGCCGCGGCTCGCTCACCTCATCCCCGAGCGCGAAGAGGTCGGATCGCCGGCCACCAGCCGGCGGTCCGGGTGAGGGGGCGTTTCCGGTGCCGCCGACGGTGTGTGACCCGAACGGCACAGCGGCCGGCTCCGAGCGTCCGCCCACTCCCACCCGCCACGCTGCCGCCGCGTTCACGCCGCAGTAACCATTCCAAACGGTTTCCGCCGATCGCGGCGCGCCGGGGGGCTGTGGCAACGCCCCGTCAAGGTTGACGGAACCTTCGCTTAACGAAACCGGGGCTAGACCGTAGGAAAGCTCCAAGCCGGGGGCACATCCGGCGCGAGCAGGTCGATGAGGAGTTACGGCATGCCGAATGTCTCACGTTACCGCACCGCTGCACGGATCGCGGCTGCGCTTGCGGGCGCGCTGCTGATCGCGGCCTGCGCCAACAAGCCGAACGATCCGAATGCCGCGGGTCTGGCCGGTGCCGCGGTGCCGGGCAGCCAGCAGGATTTCGTCGTCAATGTCGGCGACCGCGTCTTCTTCGAGAGCGATTCCACCGATCTCACCTCGCAGTCGCGCCAGACCCTCGACAAGCAGGCGCAGTGGTTGCAGAACTACGCCCAGTACGCCTTCACGATCGAAGGTCACGCCGACGAGCGCGGCACCCGCGAGTACAACATCGCGCTCGGCGCCCGGCGCGCCCAGGCGGTGCGTGACTATCTGATCTCGCGCGGCATCTCGGCCCAGCGGATGCGCACCATCTCGTACGGCAAGGAGCGCCCGGTCGCGGTCTGCAACGACATCTCGTGCTGGTCGCAGAACCGCCGCGCCGTGACGGTGCTCAACGCGTCGTCCTGATCGAGGCGGCCGTGTCGCGGACGGGGCGGTCGCATGCCCGCCCTCCGCCGGCTATGATGCGACCATGACGCAGGCTATCCCCCCTCGATTCGGCTGGTGGCGCGCTCGCGCGTCGATCCGTTGCGCCCCGACCGGCCGCCTCGCGCGCCTGGCGGCGCTGCTGCTGCTCGGCGCCGCGTTCGCGGCCGGCCCGGCGGTGGCGCCCGCGACGGCGCAGATGTCGGAATCGGACCTGATCGTCCGGCTCAACCAACTCGAAAGCCAGATGCGCCGGCTGACCGGCGACCTCGAGCAGGCGCAGTTCAGGAACCAGCAGCTCGAGCAGCAGCTGCGGCGCATGCAGGAGGACTACGAGTTCCGCTTCCAGGAGCTCGGCCGCGGCGGCAGCCGCGGGGCGCCTGCGGCGCCTCCGCCGGCCACGCCTGGTCGCCGTGGCGAGGCGCCGGTCGCGGCGCCCCAGGCTCAAGCCCAACCTCCCTATGTGCCGCCGGCCGGCGCCACCGAGCTGCCGCCTCCGCCCGCCTACGGAGGCGGTCCCGCCTATGCGTCCGCTGACGCGGGGCCTCCGGCCGTCGCGCCACCCGCCCCGGGCGGGCGGGGTCGCCGCGGCGACGCCTTCGATCCGAGCCAGACGCCGGGCGCACCCGGCGCCCCGCGGGTGCTCGGCTCCATCCAGGGTGAGTCGACGCCCGTGCCCGGCCGTGCCGCCGGAGCGCCGCTCGATCTCGGCAGCATGGCGGGCGCCGCCGCCGCCGACCCGAGCCTCGGGCGCGGTCCGGCGGCCACCGGCGGCCTGCCGCCGCCCCCGCCCCGCAACCCGAGCGCGACCGGCCATGGCGGGCCGGCTCCGGGCGGCTACGGGGCCCAGAGCCAGGGCAGCCAGGTCGCCAGCCTGCCGCCCGGTGGCAGCCCCAAGGACGAGTACGACCTCGCCTACGGCTACGTGCTGCGCAAGGATTATGCGCTCGCCGAGCAGACCTTCCGGGAGTTCCTGCGCAAGCATCCGAACGACCGGCTCGCCGGCGACGCCCAGTACTGGCTGGGCGAGAGCCTGTACCTGCGCAAGTCCTACAAGGACGCGGCCGATGCGTTCCTGGCGGTGACCCAGCGGCCCGGCGCCAACCCGAAGGCCCCCGAGGCGATGTTGCGGCTCGGCCAGTCGCTCGCCGCCCTCAACCAGAAGGAACTCGCCTGTTCCAGCTTTGCCGAGGTTCTGCGGCGCTATCCGCGGGCATCGGTCAACGTGAAGCAGGCGGTCGAGCGCGAACAGAAGCGTGTCCGCTGCTGACCACCCGACGGTCGAGGACACTGCGGCCGACGACGCTCCGCCGCCCGCCACCGCACATGCGCGACACGACGATGCGCCGCTGACCACCACCGAGGCGGCCACCCTGTTCGCCGATCTCGCGGCGCTGCCGGCCGTGGTGCTGGCGGTCTCGGGCGGTCCGGATTCCACCGCGCTCCTCGTCCTGGCAGCCCGCTGGCGTGCCGCCCTCGCGGCCGGCCCGCGGCTGGTCGCCGCCACCGTCGATCATGGATTGCGTTCCGGATCGGGCGACGAGGCGCTGGCGGTCGGCCGGCTCGCCGGCGAGCTCGGCATCGCCCACCACATCCTGCGCTGGACCGGCGAGAAGCCGGCGGCCGGGCTCCAGGCGGCGGCCCGCGCGGCGCGCTACCGGCTGCTGGCGGTGGCGGCGCGCGAGGCGGGCGCCCGTCACGTGCTCACCGGCCATACCCGCGACGACCAGGCCGAGACGGTGCTGTTCCGCCTCGCCCGTGGCAGCGGCCTCGCCGGCCTCGCCGGCATGGCGCGGGTGGCGCCTTTACCTCTCCCCGCTGGCGGGGAGAGGTCGACGCGCGAAGCGCGGCGGGTGAGGGGGCGCCTCGAAACGACTGCCCGGACTGCGGCCCCTCACCCCGACCCTCTCCCCGCAGGCGACGATCGGGAGCCCGCCCTTCTGCTCGTCCGTCCGTTTCTCGACATCCCCAAGGCACGGCTGGTGGCGACGCTCGCGGCCGCCGGGATCGCCTGCGCGGACGATCCGTCGAATCGTGATCCGCGGTTCACCCGTTCGCGGCTGCGGGCGCTGCTGCCGGGCCTCGCGGCCGAGGGCCTGACGGCGCCGCGCCTCGCGCGGCTCGCCGATCGCATGCGCCGGGCCGATGCGGCGCTGGAGGCGGCCGTCGAGCGGCTGGCCGCCGATCTCGCCGTGGCCGATCTGGCAGGGTTCGGCCTGGCCGGCGGCGACGGGGTGGTGCGGCTCGACGCGGCCGGCTGGGCGCGGGCGCCCGCGGAGCTGCGGCTGCGCCTGCTCGGCCGGCTGATCGACCGCGTCGGCCACGAGGGGCCGGTCGAGCTGGGCAAGCTGGAAACCGTGGCCGATGCCCTCGCGGCGGCCGTGGTGGCCACGGCGATCACAGCGGCCGGCGGTGGCCCCGAATCGGCTGCGCGGTTTCGCCGCACGCTGGCGGGTGCCACCGTGACGCTGGCCGGGGGGCGTCTGTCGGTCGCTCCGGCGCCGCCGCGCCGAAGCGGCGGAAACGCCGCATCGGCAGGGCCGAACCCCACGGAAACGTGACGAAAACCCGTTCACCACGGCGCCACGAATCAGCCCTTCCGGGGTGACCGCGCTTGTGAGCCGCGGGCGAGGCCCCTACATTGGCCGAGGTATGCCCCGACAACCGGCGTGGGCGAGAGGGCGCGGCGTCTCTCCGCCGTCGTTCCACCGTCACCCGGACCACCGTCACCCGGACTTTCGAGCCACGGGGCACGAGGACGCCTGATGAACGCCAATTTGCGGAATTTTGCCCTGTGGGTGATCATCGTCCTGCTGCTGCTGGCCTTGTTCACCCTGTTCCAGAATCCCGCGCAGCGTTCGGTCTCCACCGACATCGCCTTCTCGCAGCTCCTGAACGAGGTCGAGCAGGGGCGCGTGCGGGACGTCGTGATCCAGGGGCCCGAGATCCACGGCACCTACACCACCGGCGGCAGCTTCAACACCTACGCGCCCAGCGACCCGACCCTGATCGACAAGCTCTACAAGAAGGGCGTGACCATCACGGCGCGGCCCCAGCAGGAGAACGTGCCCTGGTTCGTCTCCCTGCTGGTCTCCTGGTTGCCCTTCATCGCGCTGATCGGCGTCTGGATTTTCCTGTCGCGGCAGATGCAGGGGGCGGGCGGCAAGGCGCTCGGCTTCGGAAAGTCGCGGGCCAAGCTGCTCACCGAGGCCCATGGCCGCGTCACCTTCGAGGACGTGGCGGGCGTCGACGAGGCCAAGCAGGACCTCCAGGAGATCGTCGAGTTCCTGCGTGATCCCGGCAAGTTCCAGCGGCTCGGCGGCAAGATTCCGCGCGGCGTGCTGCTGGTCGGCCCGCCCGGCACCGGCAAGACGCTGATCGCCCGCGCGGTGGCCGGCGAAGCCAACGTGCCGTTCTTCACCATCTCGGGCTCGGACTTCGTCGAGATGTTCGTCGGCGTCGGCGCCTCGCGCGTCCGCGACATGTTCGAGCAGGCCAAGAAGAACGCGCCCTGCATCATCTTCATCGACGAGATCGACGCCGTCGGCCGCCATCGCGGCGCCGGCCTCGGCGGCGGCAATGACGAGCGCGAGCAGACGCTGAACCAGCTCCTCGTCGAGATGGACGGCTTCGAGGCCAACGAGGGCATCATCCTGATCGCCGCCACCAACCGGCCCGACGTGCTCGATCCGGCGCTGCTGCGCCCGGGCCGCTTCGACCGCCAGGTGGTGGTGCCGAACCCGGACGTCGTCGGCCGCGAGCAGATCCTGAAGGTCCATGTCCGCAAGGTGCCGCTGGCCCCCGACGTGAACCTGAAGACCATCGCGCGCGGCACCCCCGGCTTCTCGGGTGCGGACCTGATGAACCTCGTCAACGAGGCGGCCCTGATGGCGGCTCGGCGCAACAAGCGCATGGTCACTCAGGTCGAGTTCGAGGACGCCAAGGACAAGGTGATGATGGGCGCCGAGCGCAAGTCGCTCGTGATGACCGAGGAGGAGAAGCTTCTCACCGCCTATCACGAGGGCGGCCACGCCATCGTGGCCCTCAACGTCAAGGCGACCGACCCGGTCCACAAGGCCACCATCATCCCGCGCGGCCGGGCGCTCGGCATGGTCATGCAGCTCCCCGAGCGCGACAAGCTGTCGATGAGCTTCGAGCAGATGACCTCCCGCCTCGCTATCATGATGGGCGGGCGTGTCGCCGAGGAGATGATCTTCGGCCGCGACAAGGTCACCTCGGGCGCGCAGTCGGACATCGAGCAGGCCACCCGCCTCGCCCGCATGATGGTGACGCGCTGGGGCTTCTCGCCGAAGCTCGGCACCGTCGCCTACGGCGAGAACCAGGACGAGGTGTTCCTCGGTATGTCGGTCGCCCGCCAGCAGAACGTCTCGGAGGCGACCGCCCAGACGATCGACGCCGAGGTTCGCCGGCTGGTCGAGGAGGGCCACGACGAGGCCAAGCGCATCCTCACCGAGAAGCGCGAGCACTTGGAGATCCTCGCCCGCGGCCTGCTGGAGTTCGAGACCCTGACGGGCGACGAGATCAAGGACCTGATCAACGGCAAGCGTCCGTCGCGCGAATCGGTGATCGAGCCGTCCGGCCCGCGCGGCTCGGCGGTGCCGACCGCCGGCAAGCCGCGGCCGCGGCCGGAGCCGCCCAGCGCCGGCGACATGGAGCCGCAGCCGACCGGCTGAGGCCCCGACCCTCGCGACACGAGAACGCCCGCCCGTCGCGGGCGTTTTCTTTTGGGGCAGGCATACGGCCAGGATCGTTCGCAGCGACTCGAGCCGAAGCCCCGGCGCCGCTGCTTCCCTCTCCCCGCTTGCGGGGAGAGGGTGGCTCGCCGCGGAGCGGCGGGTCGGGTGAGGGGGCGCCCACTCGACGCCGAGAGTCACCGACTCGCGGCGACGCCCCTCACCCGACGACTGCGCTGATGCGCGCAGCCGTCGACCTCTCCCCGCCTGCGGGGAGAGGTGACGCGCCGAACTCTCCGCGGCATCTCTATCTCTCGATCCCGCCGCTAGCCTTTCGCCGCGACGCTCCGGCCCATCATGACATGACGACCCATCCGCCACCCCCGCTGTCCGATCCTCCCGCCGGCCCGGTGCCGGTCACCGGCGCCGGCTTCCTGCTCGGGGCGCGGCTGGCCCTGCCGGTCGCCCCCGGCATGATCGCCATCGCGCTCGCCACCGGCGCCACCGCGGCCCGCATCGGCCTGTCGGCCATCGAGAACCTGGTGATGTGCGCCACCATGTTCGCGTCCTCGTCGCAGCTCGTGGCGATGGAGCTGTGGCCGCAGCGCTTCACCCCCGGCGCCGTGCTGGCGCTCGCCCTGATCGCCCTCACCATCAACGCCCGCATGCTGCTGATCACCGCCACGCTGCGGCCCTGGATGGGCGGGCTGCCGGGCTGGATCTATCCGGTGCTGCACATCACCAGCGATCCGAGCTGGATCGTCTCGATGCGCTACCGCAACGAGGGCGGCCGCGACGCCGGCGTATTCTTCGGCGCCAGCGTGCTGCTGGTGAGCGTCTGGCTGGCCTCGACCCAGGTCGGCTATCTGCTGGGCGCGCTGGTCACCGATCCCAAGCGCTGGGGCATCGATCTCGTGATGCCGGTGTTCTTCGCCGCCATGGTGGTGCCGCTGTGGCGCGGGCGGCGGGCCGCGCTGCCCTGGCTGGTGGCGGGCGCGGTGGCGCTGGTGGTCGAGCGGCTGGTCGGCGGCTGGAGCTTCATCGTCGCCGGCGCGATCGCCGGAGCCGTCACCGGAGGGCTGATGGATGACCGGCGCGACTGATCCTCTCGCCGCCGACTGGGGCGTCTACGCGGCCATCGCCGCGATGGCGGCGGCCACCTATGCGATGCGGGCCGGCGGCTTCTGGATCATGGGGCGGGTGCCGCTGACGGCGCGGGTGCAGCGCATGCTGGCGGCGCTGCCGGGCTCGATCGTCGCCGCCACGGTGCTGCCGCTGGTGGTGAACGGCGGCCCGGTGGCGGCGCTGGCGGTCGGCGCCGGCGGCGCCGTCATGATGGCGACCCGCAACGACTTCCTGGCGGTGGCGGCCGGCATGGGCGTCGCCGCGCTCGCCCGCGCCGGCGGGCTCCCGTGATGCGGGCACGTCATCGCCGGGTGTGACGTGCCGGCGCCTCACGGCGCCTGGAGCACCATCCGGCAGGCCGGCGGCAGCTCCGCCAAAGTGAGCGGCGGCCGCGGCTTCGGCGGCTCCTTGGGGGGCGGCGGATGCAGGACCGAGTCCTGGAACCACCAGTCGAGCTCCTTCCCGCAGCCGTCGCCGTTGTTCGGCACCGGCGGCTGCGGGGTGCAGCCGGGATCGCCGCCCGGGCAGTGGATGCGGACGTGGAAATGGTAGTCGTGCCCCCAGTAGGGGCGCACCTTGGCGAGCCAGCCGCGATCGGCACCGGCGTCGCGGCACAGCGCCTTCTTGATCGCCGCGTTGACGAAGATGCGGTCGACCTCCGGCCGCTTCGCCGCCGTGCGGATCACCGCGACGTGGCCGGGCGTCCACACGGCCGGATCGACGTCGGTGCGGTCGCGTGCCACCACCATGGTGGCGGACATCTCCTCGCGCTCCTTGCGGGTCAGCTCGCGGTCCGGCATCGGGGTCAGCCAGATGTCGGCGTCGAGCCCGACCTGGTGGCTGGCGTGGCCGGTCAGCATCGGGCCGCCACGCGGCTGCGACATGTCGCCGACCAGCAGGCCCGGCCAGCCGGCCTTGCGGGCCTCGGCGGCCAGCCGCTCCAGCATGGCGACCAGCTCGGGATGGCCCCAGTTGCGGTTGCGCGACAGCCGCATCACCTGCCAGGCCGGCCCGTTGACCGGCAGCGCCGTGCCGCCGGCGAGGCAGCCCTTGGAGTAGAAGCCGATCGCCCGCGCCTCCATGTGGGTGGGCGTCGCCTTGCGGCCGAACAGCGCCTTGGCGGGGGTCTTCGGATCGTCCGGGCTGGCGAGCGGCGGCAGCGGCTTGGGATCGACCGTGCCGCGGTCCTGGGCGGCCGCCGGACCGGCGAGGAGGAGCAGCACGGCGACGGCAGCGAGGCGATTCGGCATCATGCCATCGATTCTATCGCAACCGTCGTGCGGTCGAAACGCCCCGCCGCTCCCTCACGCCGCCGGCTGGCGCGCCGCGAACTCGGCCCGCAGGCCCTCGCGATAGGTCGGATGGCGCAGCGTCACGCCCAGCTCGCGCTTGAGCTTGTCGTTCTGGGCGCGCTTGCACTCGGCGTAGAAGCTCAGGCCCATGGGCGACAGGGTGCGGGCCGCCTCGGCGAACGGAATTTCGGGCGGCGGCTCGCGCCCCAGCAGCCCGGCTGCGAACACGATCGGATCGCCGGGGGGCGAGGGCTCGTCGTCGGCCACGTTGACGGCGCCGGCGATGCGCTTCGCGAACGCCGCCTCGATCGCCTGGGCGATGTCGGCGACGTGGATGCGGTTGAACACCTGGCCGGGCTTGTCGATGCGATGGGCGCGGCCGCGCTCCAGGCTGATCAGGGCGTTCTGGCCCGGCCCGTAGATGCCGGCCAGCCGCAGGCTGGCGACCGGCACGCCGGCGCGTGCCCCGAGCGCCATCCAGGCCGCCTCCTGCTCGACCCGCTCGATGCTGCGCGGGTTGATCGGCTTCAGCGCCGCGGTCTCGTCGATCCAGGCGCCGCCGTGGTCGCCGTAGACCCCCAGCGTGGACAGCAGCACCACGCTGCGCAGCGTGCCGGCCGCGGCGGCCGCCGCGATCCCGTCGGCGAGCACCGCGAGCACGGGGTCGCCGGTCTCGGTCGGTGGCGACGAGATCAGCAGCGCCTCGGCCTCGGCGACCGCGGCGGTCAGCTCGGGGCTCGCCGTGGTGCCGTCGAACACCAGCATCTCGACCTCGCTTCCGCCAAAGCGACGCGCCGCCAGGTCGGCGGCGCTCTCGGCCGTGCGGGTAGTGCCGACGATGCGGTCGAAGCGGCCGCCGAACTCCGCCACGTAGTGCCGGGCGCAGTAGCCGAAGCCGAAGCAGATCAGCGTGGTCATGTGTCATTCCCCTTCCAGCGGAGTGTCAGCATCCGCCTGCTGCTCCATCGCACAGCGCCTAGACTCCCTCGCCCCGCGCAGCGGGGAGAGGGTGGGGGTGAGGGGCGACGGCGCTTAGGTTCGAGCCGAAGCGCCCCCTCACCCGATATCCATGCCTGCGGCATGGATATCGACCTCTCCCCGCGAGCGGGGAGAGGTGAAGAGCAGCGCCGCGGCCCACTCCTCCCGCACCTGCGGGTCGGTCTCGCCGGCCGCGTGGCGGTCCGCCAGGTTCGAAAAGTCCGCCGCGGGCATGAGCCGCGCCAGCGCCCACACGGCGGCGCCGCGCACCAGCGGCGAGGCGTCGGCGAGGCGGGCCGCGGCGGCGCCGGCGAGATGCGGATCGCCGCTGTTGCCGATGGCGACCAGCACGTTGCGGACGAAGCGGTCGCGGCCGACGCGCTTCACTGCGGTCTTGCGGAACAGCGCCCGGAACGCCGCGTCGTCGAGCTCGGCGAGGTCGGCCAGCGCCGGCGCGGTCAGCTCCTGGCGTGCCGCCAGCTTGGCGTCGCGGCCGGCCTTCGCGAACTTGTTCCACGGGCAGGCGGCGAGGCAGTCGTCGCAGCCATAGACGCGGTTGCCGATGGCCAGCCGCAGGTCGCGTGGGATCGGCCCCTTGTGCTCGATGGTGAGATACGAGATGCAGCGCCGCGCATCGAGCCGATAGGGGGCCGGGAACGCCGCGGTGGGGCAGGCGTCGAGGCAGGCCCGGCAAGAACCGCAATGGTCGCCGCAATGGTCCGCGGCCGGCATGTCGGGCGGCAGCGGCAGCGTGGTGAACACCGCGCCGAGAAACAGCCAGGAGCCGAAGTCGCGCGAGACGAGGTTGGTATGCTTGCCCTGCCAGCCGAGCCCGGCGGCGGCGGCGAGCGGCTTCTCCATCACGGCGGCGGTATCGACGAACACCTTGACGTCGCCGCCCGCGGTGGCGACCAGCCAGCGCGCCAGCGCCTTCAGCCGCGGCTTGATCACCTCGTGATAGTCGTCGCCCTGCGCATAGACCGAGACGGCGGCGCGATCACGCCGCGCCGTCGCCGCCCGCGGATCGTCGGCGGGGCCGTAGTTGACGCCGAGCATCACGACGGCGCGGACCTCCGGCCACAGGCCGCGCGGGCTCGCCCGGCGCTCCGGCCGGTCGGCGAGCCAGTCCATGTCGCCATGGTGGCCGGCGGCCAGAAAGTCGGCGAGCCGCGCAGCCGCGGGGCCGATCGCGTCGGGCGCCGTGATTGCCAGCGCGTCGAAGCCGAGCGCCGCCGCCTCGGCGCGCAGGGCGGTGACGAGGGCGGACAGGTCGGGTGCGGACGGGTCGGTCGCCGGCGGGCCGGTCAGAAGTCGAGGTCGGCGTAGGTCTTGGACGGCGCGATCCCGGCGTGCATCTCGACCAGCAGCGGTCGGAACGACGGCCGCGACTTCACCCGCGCGTACCAGGTCTTGGCGGACTCGTCCTCGTTCCACGGCACGTCGCCCAGATAGTCGACCGTCGAGAGATGCGCGGCGGCGGCCAGGTCCGCGTAGGTCATCCGCGGCCCGGCGAGCCAGTCGCGGGTGCGCGCCAGCCAGCCGATATAGGCGAGATGATAGCGAATGTTGGACAGCGCCGCACGGATCGCGTCGATGTCGGGCGAGCCGCCACCCTGCTTCACCGTCATGTGGCGCTTGAACACCCGTTCGAGCACCAGCGGACCCGACACCTCGGTGTGGAACTTCTCCAGGAACCACATGGTCAGCCGCCGCACCTCGATGCGGGCGGCCATCTCGCGCGGCAGCAGCCGGTGCTCGCCGAGATCACCGCCGCGGGTCTCGTCGAGATACTCGGCGATCATGGCGGGGTGCGACACCGGCGGGCGGCCGTCCTCCACCAGCACCGGCGTGGTGGCGGCCGGGTTGATCACCAGGAACTCCTGGCGCCGCTCCCATGGCCGCTCGTCGGCCAGATTGGGGATGACGCCGTACTCGCCGAGGGCGATGCGGACGAATCGGGACTGCGGGCACAGCGGCTGGTGGAACAGCGTCAGCATCATGGGTTGCGAAAGCCATAAAGGAACAGCGGGCGAAGGCCCGAGAGGGGCCGGGCGATCCGGCCGCGGCAGACCCGACCTTGCCGCCGTCACCGGCGACGGGCAAGCCCCCGGACGGGAGCGGCGCACCGGCGATCGGCCGCGTCGGCCCGGATGGCCGAGGCAGGCGCCCGCCCGTCTCGACTGATCGCCCGCCAATGTGCCGAAATGCGGGCAGGGCGCGGGCGCGTCCGGCCTCGCGACAGAGCGGCCTTGCGGGGCGGGGGCGCGATCTGCGAAAAGCCGTGCGCCGACCTCGCACCGCGCCGCGCCGTTCGCGACCGTCCGCCCTCCCGGAGCCTGGCATGCTGCTCGATCTGTTCAAGGCCGCCTTTCTCGGCCTGGTCGAAGGTCTGACCGAATACCTGCCGGTGTCGTCGACCGGGCATCTCCTGCTGATCGAGCACTTCTTCGGCTTCGACGACGAGGATTTCGGCAAGACCTTCGCGGTGCTGATCCAGCTCGGTGCCATCGCGGCCCTGCTGTCGATCTACTTCCGCAAGATTCTGCTCCTCGCCACCCACTTCTTCAGCGACGAGTACGCCCGCCGCTTCGTCATCGGCGTGCTCATCGCCTTCCTGCCGGCCGCGGTGGTCGGTGCGATCGCCCACGGCTTCATCAAGGCGGTGCTGTTCAACCCGTGGGTGATCTGCTTCTCGCTGATCGCCGGCGGCGCCGTGCTCTATCTCGTCGATCACCTCGACCTCAAGCCGCGCTACGACGAGGCGACCGAGTTCCCGTTGCCGGTCTATCTCGGCATCGGCCTCATCCAGTGCGTCTCGATGATTCCGGGCGTGTCGCGGGCGGGCGCCACCATCGTGGGGGCGATGCTGCTCGGCGCCGACCGCCGCTCCGCCGCCGAGTTCTCGTTCTGGCTGGCGATGCCCACCATGGTGGGGGCCTTCGCCTACGATCTCTACAAGAACGGTGCCCAGATGAGCACCAACAACATGATCCTGGTGGCGGTCGGCTTCGTCGCCTCGTTCGTGTTCGGCTGGATCGTGGTGAAGACGTTCCTCGGCTTCGTGTCCCGGCACGGCTTCGGCCTGTTCGTCTGGTGGCGTGTCGCAGTCGGCACCCTGGGGCTGATCGGCCTCGCGCTGTTCGGCTGAGCGCCGGGTGCGCTATCGTCTCCGGCCGGCCGGACGGTGAGGCTGTCGGCACGACGAGCCAGCGCACGAGGACCCCCATGGACGACACCACGGCGCGCCCGGGCGGGCGCCAGCACCGGGTCGAGGATGGCCCGCTCCTGCGCGGCGCAGGCCGCTTCGTCGCCGATGTGCCGCAGGATGGGCAGGCGTACGGCGTGTTCGTTCGCTCCCCCCACGCCCATGCCCGCGTCGTGTCGATCGACGCCGACGCGGCCCGCGCCGCGCCCGGCGTGCTCGCCGTGCTCACCGCGGCCGACATGGCGGGGCTCGGCAGCCTCGCCTGGCACCAGCCGATGGCGGGCCGCGACGGCACCCCGCTGGCGATGCCGGTCCGCCCGGTGCTCGCCGAGACCGTGATGCATGCGGGCGAGCCGGTGGCGCTGGTGGTGGCCGAGACGGCGCAGGCCGCCGAGGACGCCGCCGAGCGGGTCGTGGTCGATTACGCCGAGCGCCCCGCCGTCACCGACGTGCAGCGTGCGGTCCTGCCCGACGCGCCGCAGCTGTGGCCGGAGGCGCCCGGCAACATCGCGCTCGACTGGGCGGCGCCGCCGCCCGAGCAGGGCGGCGACGCGGCCGCCGTCGACGCCGCCATCGCGGCGGCCGCCCATGTGGCCCGTGTCTGCCACGTCAACCAGCGCATCATGGTGGCGAGCCTGGAGCCGCGCGGCGCCACCGCGGCCTACGACGCGGAGAGCGGCACCTATCTGGTGCGTGCCTGCTCGCAAGGCGCCGGCCCGCTGCGCGACCACCTCGCCCGCATCCTCGGGGTCGACCGGGCGCGGGTGCGGGTGATCACCGAGGATGTCGGCGGCGCCTTCGGCATGAAGAGTGGCCCCTATCCCGAGTACCCGGCCCTGATGGTGGCGGCGCGGCTGACCGGCCGGCCGGTGCACTGGATGTCGACGCGGTCCGAGGCGTTCCTGACCGACGCCCATGCGCGCGACTCGATTCTCGACGGCGAGCTAGCGGTCGACCGCGACGGCCGTTTCCTGGCGCTGCGGCTGCGCACGCTGGTCAATCTCGGCGCCTATGTGGGCCAGGTCGGCGCCTGGCTCGCCACCGGCAACTTCTCGCGCTGCGTGCCCGGGCTCTACGCCGTTCCGCGCGTCGACATCGGGGTGCGCTGCGTGTTCACCCACACGACGCCCACCGGGCCGTATCGCGGCGCCGGGCGACCCGAGGCGAACTATCTGATGGAGCGGCTGGTCGACGAGGCGGCGCGGCTCACCGGCCTCGACCGGGCGGAGATCCGCCGCCGCAACCTGGTGCCGGCGGCCGCCATCCCGCACCGGACGCCGCTCGGTGCCGTCTACGACAGCGGCGACTTCCCGGCGCTGTTCGAGACGGCGCTGAGGCTCGCCGACTATCCGGGTGCGCCGGCCCGCAAGCGCCAGGCGGAAGCGCGCGGCCGGCGGCGCGGCATCGGCCTGTCCTGCATGCTGGAGCACGCCGGGGGGATGCCGACCGAGGGCGCCGCGCTGACCTTCCCGGGCGGCGACCGGATGGTGCTGGCGCTCGGCGCCCAGGCGACCGGCCAGGGCCACGCCACCATCTTCCCGCGCGTCGTCGCCGAAACGCTCGGCATCCCGCGGCAGGCGGTCGGCTTCGTCGAGGGCGACAGCGCCATCGGGGTGGTCAGCGGCATGACGGTGGCGTCGCGCACCACCAGCGCGGCCGGCAGCGCCATCGTGCGTGCCGTCGCGGTGCTGCTGGAGAAGGGCCGGCGCCTGGCCGCCGACGCGCTGGAGAGCGCCGAGGCCGACATCGCCTATGCGGACGGCGCCTTCGGGGTGGTCGGCACCGACCGGCGCATCGGGCTGTTCGTCCTCGCCGAGGTGGCGCGGGCCCGCAAGCAGGTTGGCGAGATCACCGAGGATCTCGACACCGTGGTCGCGACCGACACGCCGCACACCTTCCCGAACGGCTGCCACGTCGCCGAGGTGGAGATCGATCCCGAGACCGGGACGGTGGCGGTGGTGCGCTACACTGCGGTCGACGACTGCGGCACCGTGCTCGACCACACGCTGGTGGAAGGCCAGCTCCATGGCGGGCTGGCGCAGGGGCTCGGCCAGGCCCTGCTGGAGCACGCCGTCTACGACGCCGACAGCGGCCAGCTCGTCACCGGCTCGTTCCAGGACTACGCGATGCCGCGGGCGGCCGACATGCCGCCGGTGACGGCGGCGGAGTCGAACACGCCGGCGACCACCAACCCGCTCGGCGTCAAGGGCGTCGGCGAGGCCGGCACCACTGGGTCGCTCGCGGCCATCATGAACGCCATCGCGGACGCCATCCCGGGGCCGGCCGGGGCCGCGCTCGACATGCCGGCGACCCCCGAGAAGGTGTGGGCGGCCTGCCGGGCGGCGGCGCCGGGCTGACGCGGCACGAGGGCGATCAGCCGCGGACGAGCCGCACCGCGGCCGCCACCGACAGGGCGATCCAGCTCAGGATCAGGATGCTGCCGCCGGTCGGCGCCGCCATCGGGAACAGGCGGTGGCCCACGAAGGCGCGCAGCGTCACGTCGCCGGCAAACAGTAGCGCGCCGAGCACGAAGCCCATGAGCGCCGCGATCGCGATCGGCCGCCAGGTGAGACCGGCCGCGACCGCGGCGCTGCCGGCGAGGAGCGCCACGGCGTGCACCAGAAGAATCTGGGCGGCGCTGTCGAGCCCGGCGCCGGGCGCCGCATGGGCGGCGGTTGCCGCCAGTGCCACCCCGGCGGCACCCATCAGGCCGGCCATCAGCACGAAGAACGGGAGGGTCATGTCCGGGCTCCGCAAATGGAGGACGTGTCGGTGCCGGGCCTTACCGCGTCTCGTCGAGCAGGCGGGCGACGGCGGCGCGCAGCTCGCCGATGCCGGCGCCGGTGCGGGCCGAGGTCGTGAGGATCTGCGGATAGGCGGCGGTGCGCTTCTTCGCCGCCGCCGCGGTCGCGTCGAGCACCGCGGCGAGTTCCGCCGGCTTCGGCTGGTCGGCCTTGGTGAGAACGATCTGATAGCTCACCGCCGCCTCGTCGAGCAGGTCGAGCACCGGCGTGTCGGTGTCCTTGAGGCCGTGGCGGGCGTCGATCAGCACATAGACGCGGGCCAGGTTGGCGCGGCCGCGCAGATAGGCGCGGATCAGCTCGGTCCACGCCGCCACCTTGGCCTTGGGGGCGGCCGCGTAGCCGTAGCCCGGCATGTCGACGAGGCGCAGGCGCTCGTCGGCGGTGAAGAAGATCAGCTCCTGGGTACGGCCCGGCGTCGACGACGTGCGGGCGAGGCCGTCGCGGCCGGTCAGCGCGTTGACGAGGCTCGACTTGCCGACATTGGAGCGGCCCGCCACGGCGATCTCGACGCCGAACATCTTGGGCAGCCGCTCCAGCCCGGCGGCCGCCGCCATGAAGCGCCAGTCGCCGGCGAACAGCTTGCGGCCGGCCGACATCTCGGCCGGCGTGAAGGGCGCGGGCGCCGCGGGGGCGATGGGGGCGTCGGGGGTGTCGGACATGGCGGTGGTGATCCAGCCTCGGGGGCGTCGAGCCCGGCAGCGTCGAGCCCGGCAACATCGAGCCCGACGGCGTGCCGGGCCGTCATGTCGTCGCCCCTGCTCGACGCAGGCCCCGCAAGACGTGGATGGCCGGGACGAGCCCGGCCATGACGACGCAGTCGATGAAGCGAGCAGGGCGTCGCCCTACTCGGCCTTCCGCTTCGGGATGATCGCCTTGATGTTGTCGAACAGCTCGATCTTGGCGCCGTTCTTGCGCATGATCACCGCCTGCTGGATCACCGACAGCAGGTTGTTCCACGCCCAGTAAATCACCAGCCCGGCCGAGAAGCTCGCCAGCATGAAGGTGAAGATGATCGGCATCCAGTCGAAGATCATCTTCTGGGTCGGGTCCGGCGGCGCCGGGTTGAGCTTCATCTGCACCCACATGGTGACGCCCATGATGAGCGGCCAGGCGCCGAGATGCAGGAACGAGCCGATCACCGGCACCACCGTGGGGTCGAACGGCAGCAGGCCGAACAGGTTGAACACGGTGGTCGGATCGGGCGCCGAGAGGTCCTGAATCCAGCCGAAGAACGGCGCGTGCCGCATCTCGATGGTGACGAACAGCACCTTGTAGAGCGCGAAGAACACCGGGATCTGGATCAGCACCGGCCAGCAGCCGGCGATCGGGTTGATCTTCTCCCGCTTGTAGAGCTCCATCAGCTCCTGCTGCTGCTTGACCTTGTCGTCCGGATAGCGGTCGCGCAGCGCCTGCATCTGCGGCTGCACGGCCTTCATCTTCGCCATCGAGGCGTAGGACTTGTTGGCCAGCGGGAAGAACACCAGCTTGATCAGCACCGTGACCAGCAGGATGGCGATGCCGAAATTGTGGGTCCACTGGAACAGGAAGTCGATGGTCCAGAACATCGGCTTGGTGATGAAGTAGAACCATCCCCAGTCGATGAGCAGCTCGAAGCGGTTGAGCTTGAGGGCCTTGTCGTAGGCGTCGACGGTCGAGACCTCCTTGGCGCCGGCGAACAGCCGCCCCGAGGCGCTGCCGGTCTGGCCCGGCTGGATGGTCTGCGGGTCGAGCAGGTAGTCGGTCTGGAAGGTCTTGAGCGTACCGATCGAGCCGGCCGAGAACTTGGCTTGCAGGCTCGCGCTGGTGTCGGGCAGCAGGGTGGCGGCCCAGTACTTGTCGGTGATGCCGAGCCACGCATTGGTGACCTTGAAGGGCATCACCTTCTTGTCCTGGATGGTCGCGTAGGTGACCTCCTGCAAGCCCTGATCGCCGAGCACGCCGATCAGGCCCTCGTGCAGGATGTAGTAGCCGAGCGTCTGCGGCGTGCCGTGGCGCGACACCAGGGCGTACGGATAGAGCGTGACCGGCGCCTCGGTCTTGTTCACCACCTCGTCCTTGACGGAGAACAGGAAGCGGTCGTCCACCGTGACGGTGCGGCGGAACTCCAGGCCCTCGCCATTGTCCCAGACGAGCGTGACGGGCCGCTCCGGGGTCAGCGGGCCGGTGCCGTCCTGGCGCCACACCGTCTCGGCGTTGGGGAGCTTCACGGCGCCCCCGGCGGCGGCGACCCAGCCGAACTCGGCGTAGAACGGGTGCGGCGTGCCCGACGGCGACAGCAGCACGATGGCGGGCGACTTGGGATCGACGGTCTCGCGGAAGCGGGTCAGCGACACGTCGTCGATGCGGGCGCCCTTGAGGGCGATGGAGCCACGGATGTTGGGGGTCTCGACGGAGACGCGCGGGCCGGCGGCGAGCACCTGCTCGCGCGACCGCTCGGCCGTCGGCGCCACCTGGCCGGGCACCGGCGGAGCGCCGGCCGCGCCGGGCGTCGGCGCCGTGCTGCCGGGGGCCGGCGGGCTGCCGGGCTGGGCCGGCGTGCCCGGCTGAGCCTGTTGCTGGGCCTGCTGCTGCTGGATTTGCCGCTGCTTGTCGATCTGCGGCATGCCGAAGAAGTACTGCCAGACGATCAGCACGACCGCCGACAGGGCGATGGCCAGGAGGACGTTCTTCTGTTCGTTCATGGGAGAGCTCGGGCGGTCGGCCGCCGATCGGGTTTCTGGCTGTGGCCGCCGTCATCCGGGGGCCGGTCGTGCGGGCGCGCATCGTCGGACGGCGGGTCTCGCGGCGCCGGCGAGCGCCGGCCGGGCCCGCGCGGAGGCCCGTGCACCCGCTTGACGGCGCCGACGAAGTCCGCGACGCAACGGTCGAATGGCCGGTCGAGAGCAGCGCGCCGGCCGATCATCACGTAGTCGTTGCCGTCCCGCAGTCGATCCGCGGCGCAAAGCCGCACGATCTCGCGCAAACGACGACGCACGCGGTTGCGCTCCACCGCGGTGCCCACCTTCTTGGTGACCGTGAAGCCGACCCGTGGCGGGCCGTCGTCACCGCGCGCCCGTGCCTGAAGCACGAACGCGGGCGTCGGAGCCTTGGCGCCGTCGCGGGCGGCGAGGAAGTCGGACCGTTGCCGCAACCGTTGCATCGCGGGGACGCTCGGTCGGCATCGGCACGCTCACGCGCTGAGCCGCTTGCGGCCGCGCGCGCGCCGGGCGTTGAGGACCTGACGGCCGCCCTTGGTGGCCATCCGGGCACGAAAGCCGTGGCGGCGCTTCCGCACCAACTTGCTCGGCTGATAGGTCCGCTTCACGGGTCTTCACTCCGCTTTTCGTGTCGGCCGGACGCTTCGGACGCCGGCGCCTGATCGGCTACGGTCCGCAAGATCGGCGCTGTTCGGGGATCGGCGCGGCCGAAAATTCAGGCCGGCTTATACGGGAGGGGGCCAGCCCCGTCAATGCGAGGGGTGGCCGCCGTGCCGGACCGAGACGATAACCTCTTCGCGAATCGAGTTCGTCATGCAACCATGTCGTGCGCGTTCCGTGGTATCGCATTTTCGCCGCCTCTCGGTAACAATGGTTGCGCCGCGCCGAAAATCCTGGCGGCTCTGAACCGACGACACGGCGCGGCCGTAATCACAGTGTTAATCTTGTGGGCACCCACGCGGATCACCCCCCGATGGGTCCCGAGTCGACCCGGGATCTTCAGCACGTCGCGTCGCGCCCCGCTGGGCGGTGCCGAGCATCCTCGCTTCGATCGGGACCCGCCTCACCGGGGACGCGCGTGCCGTGCCGGCGGACGGTAGGCGGACGCAGTCGCACCGGGCTTCTGTCGCACCGGGACACGGCCGCTCGCAAACGCCGGTGGGGGAGGGGACCGCTTCCGGGGGTGCTCCGGGCGGTCGGCTCGTTGGGTCGGTTGGACTGATGGACGCCGAGACGTCTCCGCACGGGCGCGACCCGCATCCCCGGGAGGGGCTGCCGCGGGAGGGTTCTGCGCATTCCCCTGCGCACGGCCTCCCGGCGCGTGACCGGGCGGTTCCGGACGCCGTGACGACGCCCCCCCAGGGGGCGGCGGGGGCGGCGGCCGACGACGGGCGCCCGGCCGATGATGTGACGCCGCGGTTCGGCCTGTCGGCCCGCCTCCTCGTCCTGACCATCCTGTTCGTGATGATCGCCGAGGTGCTGATCTATCTCCCTTCGATCGCCAATTTCCGCCTGAGCTGGCTCAGTGACCGGCTCGCCGCCGCCCATACGGCTGCCCTGGTGCTGGAGGCGGCGCCGAGCGGCACGGTGCCGGACAGCCTCGGCCGCCAGCTTCTCGACAGCATCGGGGCCAGGGCGGTCGCCATGAAGATCGGCGGCCAGCGCCGCCTGCTGGCCACCCGCGAGGTGCCCGAGGCGGTGAGCCAGGACGTCGACATCCGCAAGGTCGGCGTCGTGCCGGCGATCGTCGACGCCTTCGCGACGCTTCTGGTCATCGATCCCGACGACCTGATCCGGGCCGCCGGCGCCGCCCCGATGGGCGGCGAGTTCGTCGAGATCGTGGTCGAGGCCGGTCCGCTCCAGCAGGCGATGTGGCGGTACTCGCGCAACGTGCTGCTGGTGTCGCTGATCATCTCGTGCATCACGGCGGCGCTGGTCTACCTCACCCTGCACGTTCTGTTCGTGCAGCCGCTGCACCGGATCATCGCCAACATGACGGCGTTCCGGGCCAATCCGGAGAACCCGAACCGCATCGTCCGCCGCTCGACCCGGGCCGACGAGCTGGGCATCGCCGAGCGCGAGCTCGCCGCCATGCAGACCGAGCTCGCCTCGATGCTGGCGGAGCGCTATCGCCTGGCGGCGCTCGGGCTAGCGGTGTCGAAGATCAACCACGACCTGCGCAACCTGCTCAACTCGGCGCAGCTCATCTCGGATCGGCTCGCCACCATCGCGGACCCGCAGGTGCAGCGCTTCGCCCCCAAGCTGGTGCTGGCCCTGGAGCGGGCGATCGCCTTTTGCGAGACGACGCTCGCCTATGGCCGCGCCCAGGAGCCGGCGCCCGACCGCAAGCCGGTGTCGGTGGAGGCGCTGGTCGAGGAGGTCCGTGATTCGCTCGGCGTCGCGCCGGATGGGCCGATCGGCTGGGTGACGGCGGTCGAGCGCGGCCTGACGCTCGATGTCGACTACGACCAGATGCTGCGGGTGCTGATCAACCTGGTGCGCAACGCCGTCCAGGCGCTGGAGGGCCGCGCCCCCAACGATCCGGCCCGCGACCAGATCCGCATCAGCGGCCGGCGCGAGGGCAGCGTGGTGGTGCTGGAGGTGTCCGACACCGGCCCCGGCCTGACGACGCGGGCGCGCGAGCACCTGTTCGAGGCGTTCCGCGGCTCCACCCGTTCGGGCGGCACCGGGCTGGGCCTCGCCATCGCGGCCGAGTTGGTGCGGCTGCACGGCGGCGAGATCGGTCTCGTCGAGGGGACGCTCGGGGCGACCTTCCGGATCGCCATCCCGGACCGCCCGGTCGACCTCCAGGACCGCCGCGACCAGCGCGCCCGGGCGTGAGGCCGCCTCTCTTCACCCGGCCGACAGGCATTCGTCATCGACGGCTTGCCAAGGCCGCGGCGAGTCGCTAGCTATGCGTCGCCGCGCCCCGGTGTCCCTCGGACGCCATGCGGGCGGCACGGCAAGCGCCCGTAGCTCAGCTGGATAGAGCACCAGACTACGAATCTGGGGGTCGGACGTTCGAATCGTTCCGGGCGCGCCATTCTGTTCTTCAAAGCCTCTGTTGTTCGTGACGGGTTCAATGCGGGCGCGCCGCCGTGGCCTCGCCACGACCAGGGCGCCGAGGTCGCGCGGTGTCGCGCCCCCAGGTGTCTCGCCCCCAGGTGTCGGGGGTCCAGGTCTCGTGCTCCAAATGTCGTGCTCCGAGTGTCGCAAATGCCGCCTCGCCGGCGGCCTCCGCCCCGGCCTGCGCCGGCCTCTCTGCGGGGTTGACAGCCGCCGCCGGCAGGCGCATCCCGGCATCCGGCTCCGGTCGTCGGAGCCGTTCAACCCGAGACATCGATCCATGGACGGCGACCCTAGTCGCAGTCCGGCGCGCCCGTGCGGGCCGCGTCGGACGCCGACACAGTCGAGCAGGACCGCTACCGGCGCCCGCCGGCGAGCGCGACCCGGCAGGGCCTAGACCCGTCCGGCTCGCCTCCCGGCCCGTCGGGGCGTCCGGGAGGTGAGACATGACCCAGACCGATCGCAACCGGATCGTCCGGTTTCCCCGCTATATCGGGCCGACCACCCGGTGGCGTGCCGCGGTGCGTTCCGCGACCGACCGTCCCACGGCCGAGATCATCCGGCTGACGGTGCGCCGCCGGCCCGAGCGCGAGCGGCTGATCGCCGCGTGGCGGATCGATCCCGACACCGGGCGGCTCGAATGCCGCTGGGTGCGGGGCACCGTGGTCGACGAGGATCTCATAGGGGGCGAGCCGCGTCGCGGGTCCGCGTCGGACCCGGGCGGCCGTCCGCCGCGTCGTCACCCCGAGCTGCCCGCCGCCCGCTCCCGCGCGGCGGCGCGCAGCTCGGCGATCGCCTCGCGGGCGAGCGCGTCGGCGCGTTCGTTGAGGTCGTGGCCGGCATGGCCGCGCACCCAGTGCCAGCGCACCTGATGGCGGCCGATGGCGGCATCGAGCCGCTGCCATAGGTCGACGTTCTTGACCGGCTTCTTGTCGGCGGTCTTCCAGCCGTTGCGCTTCCAGCCGTGAATCCAGGCGGTGATGCCCTGGCGCAGATACTGGCTGTCGGTGTGCAGGTCGACCGCGCAGGGGCGGCGGAGCGCCTCCAGCGCCATGATGGCGGCGGTCAGCTCCATGCGGTTGTTGGTGGTCTGCGGCTCGGCCCCCTTCAGCTCGCGCGAGCGGCCGTCCCATTCCAGGATGGCGCCCCAGCCGCCCGGCCCCGGATTGCCCGAGCAGGCCCCGTCGGTGTGGATCGTCACCCGCTTGGCGCCGTCGGCGCCGGCCGTCCCCGTCCCCGTGCCCGTGCCCGTGCCCGTGCCCGTGCCCGTCCTCGCCTCCGTCACGACGTCACGCGCTCCGGCACGGTGTCGAAGCCGTAGTCGCGCGGGCCGTCGACCGCCAGGTGGAAGCGCAGCTTGCGGTAGTACTCGGTCGGGTCCTTGGGGCGCACCAGCGCGCCGGCCGGCACCGCGAACCAATCGACGAGCCGGGTGAGCAGGAAGCGCAGCGCGGCCCCGCGGCACAGCACCGGGAAGGCGGCGCGCTCGGCCGCCGACAGCGGCCGCACCGCGGCGTAACCGTCGAGCAGCGCCCGGCCCTTGGTGACGTTGTAGGCATGGTCGGGCTCGAAGCACCAGGCATTGAGGCAGACCGCCACGTCGTAGGCGAGGGTGTCGGTGCAGGCGAAGTAGAAGTCGATCAGCCCGGAGACCCGTCCGTCGAGGAAGAAGACGTTGTCGGGGAACAGATCCGCATGGATGACCCCGCGCGGAAGCTCGGTCGGCCAGCCGGCTTCGAGCGCCGCGAGGGCGGTCGCGATGGTGCCGGCGAGACCGGGGGCGACGCTGTCGGCGCGCTCGCGGGCGTTCTCGAACAACGGCCGCCAGCCGTCGACCGAGAGGGCGTTGCGGCGCTCCATCGGAAAGTCGAGGCCGGCGCGGTGGAGGGCCGCCAGCGCGCCGCCGAGGGCGCCGCAATGCTCGACGGTGGGGCGGCGCACCGAGACCCCGTCCAGGAAGGTCACGATGGCGGCCGGCCGTCCGGCGAGGCGGCCGAGCGCCGTGCCGGCCCGGGTCTTCACCGGCTGCGGGCAGTCGAGCCCGCGCGCCGCCAGGTGCTCCATCAGGGCGATGAAGAACGGCAGATCGCCGGCGGCAACGCGCTTCTCGTAGAGCGTCAGAATGAAGTGGCCGCGCGTCGTGTGCAGGAGGAAGTTCGAGTTCTCCACGCCCTCGGCGATTCCCTTGTAGGACAGGAGATCGCCGAGATCGTAGTCACCGAGAAACGCCTGCAACTCGTCGGCCGTGACGTCGGTGTAGACGGCCATCGATCCCCCGAGATGAAATGTCGCCGGTCATCGAGACCGATGCCCGCCGACCGATGGCCCGTCATAGGCGGGCGCCATCCGCGTATCCATCCTCGAGGCGACGATGTCTATCGCACGTGATGGAATGGCCGGGTCGCGCCGGCGCCGACGCCGGAGGCTGACGACGGAGTCCGTCGGTCACTCGGCGGCCGTGTCGGCCGCCTTGTCGAGCTCGCGGAGCTGGCGCGGCAGCGGGAAGAACATGCTCTCGGTGGCGCCCGACACCGCCTCGACCGTGACGGCGTAGCGCTCCGCGAAAGCGTCGATGATCTCCTCGACGATCACCTCGGGGGCCGAGGCGCCGGCGGTGAGGCCGAGCCGGCGGATGCCGGCGAGCTTGGTCCAGTCGATCTCGCCGGCGCGCTGGACGAGCTGCGCATGCGGGCAGCCGGCCCGCTCGGCGACCTCCTGGAGGCGCTTCGAGTTGGAGGAATTCGGCGCCCCCACCACGATCAGCGCGTCGACCCGCGGGGCCACCGACTTCACCGCCTCCTGGCGGTTGGTGGTGGCGTAGCAGATGTCTTCCTTGTGGGGGGCGACGATCTCGGGGAAGCGGCGGGTCAGCGCCGCGATGATCTGGGTGCAGTCGTCGATCGACAGCGTGGTCTGGGTGACATAGGCGAGCTTCGAGGGGTCGCGCGGGGTCAGCCGCTCGACATCCGCGACGGTCTCCACCAGCGTCATGGCGCCGGGCGGGAGCTGCCCCATGGTGCCTTCGACCTCGGGATGGCCGGCATGGCCGATCAGCACGATCTCGCGGCCGCGCTTGTGGTGGATCTCGGCCTCGCGATGGACCTTGGAGACCAGCGGGCAGGTGGCGTCCAAGGCGAAGAAGTTGCGCTTGGCGGCCGCCTCCGGCACCGCCTTGGGCACCCCGTGGGCCGAGAACACCACCGGGGCGTCGGTATCCGGGATCTCGTCGAGCTCCTCGACGAAGACGGCGCCCTTGGCCTTCAGGCTCTCGACCACGTAGCGGTTGTGGACGATCTCGTGCCGCACGTAGACGGGGGGGCCGTACAGCGCCAGCGCCCGCTCGACCGTGTCGACGGCGCGCACCACCCCGGCGCAGAAGCCGCGCGGCGAGCACAGCAGGACCTCGAGGGGCGGCTTCTCGGCGGCGGGGGTGGTCATGGCGGCATCCTGGCGCGTCATGGGGGTCTCCTCGTCGGTCGGGTGTGGCCTCGGCCCGAAGCGCTGTCAAGCAGGCCCACGGCGGGTTGCCTCGGCACGGCACTGTCGACTATATAAGAGCGAATTCCGTCAAATCTCGAACGCGACGGGCTTCGCCTCCGGGCAGGCGAAGCGCAGAGGAGCTTTATCCATGTCCACCCAGCCGCTCATGCCCAAGGCCACCGCCGTCTGGTTGGTCGAGAACACGGCGTTGTCGTTCGATCAGATCGCCGATTTCTGCAAGCTTCACCCGCTGGAGGTGAAGGCTATCGCCGACGGGGACGCGGCCCAGGGGATCAAGGGGCTCGACCCCATCGTCACCGGCCAGCTCAGCCGCGAGGAGATCGCGCGGGCCGAGAAGGATACCGCCGTGCGGTTGCGCCTGCTCGAGTCCAAGGTGCGGGTCCCGGAGGCCAAGCGCAAGCGCGGTCCCCGCTACACCCCGGTGTCGCGCCGGCAGGATCGCCCGAACGCCATCCTGTGGCTCGTGCGCAACCACCCCGAGCTGAAGGACAGCCAGGTGATGCGCCTGGTCGGCACCACCAAGGCGACCATCAAGGCGATCCGCGAGCGCACCCACTGGAACTCGGCCAGCCTCACGCCGCTCGACCCGGTCACCCTCGGCCTGTGCTCGCAGATCGATCTCGACATGGAGGTCAGCCGCGCCGCCAAGGAGAAGCCGATCGAGACCGAGACCGGCGTTACCCTGCTGCCAGCCGACGTCACCACCGGACCGGGCGCCGAGGAGGCAATGGAGGACGAGGAGCGGACGCCGAGCGAGGAGCTCGACGTCGAGGCGGTGTTCGCCAAGCTCAAGCAGATCGGCGGCGGCAAGTCCGACGAGGAGTAAGCGGCGACGGCCGCGGCCGCCGATCGCGTGACGCCGGCCGTCGGATGCGGCCGTTCAGGTACGGTCGGGCTGGTCGGTGGCGGTGTCGTCCTCGGTCTGGCTCAAGGCCCAGTGGACCGCCTGGGTCCGGGACGGCAGGCCGAGCCGTGCCAGGATGCCCGACACATGGATCTTCACCGTGTTGGGAGACAGGCCCAGGCGGCGGGCGATCTCCACATTGGTCAGCCCGTGGGTCATCAGCGACAGCACCTCCCATTGCCGCTTGCTCAGCGGCGGATGGCGCTCGTCATAGGGCTCCGCCGGGAGGCTGCGGACCGCCACGGGACGCTCGATGTGGCGGGCCAGGGTGTTCTGACCCAAAACAGCCTGTTCGAGCGCGCCGGCCATGCGGGCGAGATCGAGATCGGGCGGGCTGTCGTCGAGGGTGCCGTCCGGCCGGGTGCGGCTTTCGATCATCGCGCTGACGGCGATGCCGATGTCGACATGCAGCAGGGCGGCGCGGCTGCCGTGCTCCCGGTACGGGAAGCCGATCAGCAGGAACCAGGAGTTCCTTCCAGGAGAACGGCGCGGATAGACCACCGCGACGCTGTTGGTCTGTCCGGCGAGAAGCTGGGAAATCCCGGTAATCAGACGCGGCGACAATGGATCGGCAAAGGCGCAGAAGCGCAAGTAATTCTCGCCGATTCCGTAGTTCTCGGTGGCTCGATCCTCGTAAGGGAGCACGGCGCCGCCGGAATCGACGAACGATTTCCATTGCCTGTTAACCGTCAATACGAAGCCGAAACGATCCAGCAACGCGACATAGACGGGCAGGTCCTTGAAAAGTAGCTCAGAGCTAATCACGCGAGCCCCCCAATACCGGCCGGGGCTGATCGCCTCTCCACGACCGAATTCGTCCGGCTCGCCTCTTGGTCGAGATAAAAAGCTGGTTGCATGTGGCTGGGCGTTCGACGATTTGGCGAGATCTTAAGGCACCGCATTCGGACTAGTACCAAGATTATTAATCACTAGCTTAGACTAGCCCGACTATAGTTTCGATATTCCAGCCCAGAGCAGCACGTAGCTCACTATTCTTTAGGAACAGAAGCTCTCCCTGGTACGTCCTCAACGGTTTTTATATTATTAAGATACACAATCGCAAATTCGAACTCGAATCAATCGGCATCATGGTGGTGCTCCGGCGCCGGCCGCAGATCCGCCATGCGCTTACCCTCGAGGGCCTCGAACACGACCGAGAGCCAGTCCTGTGTCGATGTGGGGAACGGCCTGTCGCGATCTCTATCACAAATTCTCGAGCGTTTCCGCGGTCCGAAACCGGGCTCTCCCCCGCGCCGAGATCGGCCCGACGGCCCGCTCGGACCCGCCGAACCGGAAACCCGGAGGGGGAGCCGACGCGATTGCCGCTATGGTTCCGGCGTCCGACTCGAACCAGAAGGGTGACGTGCAGGCCATGGCCGATCCCAAGTCCGAATCCGACGCGGCCGCGCCGGCCTCGCGATCGTCCGCGCCGGGGCGTCTCGCCCGGCTGCGCCGCGCCGGCGAGCCGGTCCTGCGGCGCGTGCTGCATCTGTGGTGGCGGCTCAGCCGCGGCCTGACGCTCGGCGTTCGCGCCCTGGTGATCGACCCGGAGGGCCGCGTCTTCCTGGTGCGCCACAGCTACGTGTCGGGCTGGTATCTGCCGGGCGGCGGCGTCGAGATCGGCGAGACCCTGGGGGAGGCGCTCGTCCGCGAGCTGAGCGAGGAAGGCAACCTGCATCTCACCGGCGCGGCCACGCTGCACGGCGTCTACCTTAACGCCCGGGTGTCGCGCCGCGATCACGTCGCCTTGTTCGTGGTGCGGGACTTCGTCCAGCCGGCGCCACCGCGGCCCAATCGGGAGATCGTCGCCGCCGGCTTCTTCCCTGTCGACGCCTTGCCGGCCGACACCACGCGCGGCACCCGCGCCCGCCTCGCCGAGGTGCTCGACGGTGCCCCTGTCACCGAGCATTGGTGAGATCGGAGCTCGCCGCGTCAGGATGGCCCGAAGCGGCTGCGGTCGTGCGGTGCCGCGAAGTCGAGCGCCGGCCCCACCGGAACGATGCCGGTCGGATTGATGGTGTGGTGGCTGACGTAATAGTGGCGTTTGATGTGGTCGAGATCGACGGTCGCGGCGATGCCGGGCACCTGGTAGAGATCGCGCACGTAGTTCGACAGGTTCGGGTAGTCGACGATCCGCCGCAGGTTGCACTTGAAGTGCCCGTGGTAGACGGCGTCGAAGCGCACCAGCGTCGTGAACAGCCGCCAGTCCGCCTCGGTGATCCGGTTGCCGAGCAGCCAGCGCCGCGCCGAGAGCCGAGCCTCGATCTCGTCGAGCGCCGCGAAAAGGGCGCGGAACGCCTCCTCGTAGGCGACCTGCGTGGTGGCGAAGCCGGTGCGATAGACCCCGTTGTTGATGTTGGCGTAGACGAAGGCGTTGATCTCGTCGATCTGCGGGCGCAGCGCCTCGGGGCTGTAGTCGGTGGTCACCGGCGTGAAGGCGTCGAAGGCGCGATTGAGCATGCGCAGGATGTCGGCGGATTCGTTGCTCACGATGGTGTGGCGCGCCCTGTCCCACAGCACCGGCACCGTGACGCGGCCCGTGTAGCGCGGGTCGGCCGCCACGTAGATCTCGGCCAGCGTGCGGGCGCCGCCGACGCCATCGCCGGTCGAGCCCTCGCCGGTGTCGAAGGTCCAGCCGAAGCGCCCCATCAGGGGCGACACCACCGAGACCGAGACGACCGACTCCAGCCTCTTCAGCACCCGCATGATCAGGGTGCGATGGGCCCACGGACAGGCGAGCGACACGTACAGATGATAGCGCCCCGGCTCCGCCGGAAAGCCGCCATCGCCGGTCGGGCCCGGCGCTCCGTCCGCCGTCACCCAGTTGCGGAAGTGCGACTCCGCGCGCACGAATCGACCTCCGGTCGAGCCCGTGTCGTACCAACGGTCTTGCCAGACTCCTTCGACGAGCAGTCCCATGTGCTTCTCCGGTCGGCCGATGGCTGCTATCTATGATGCCGCGCGGCGCCGGACACCCCGTGTTTCGCGATGGCCGACGTGAATCTCGCGGCTGCCGTCGCGTTCCGCGTGTCGTTCCCCGGACATTTCCTGTTCTGCTTGCGCGGATGCCGAACCATGACCGACCTGTCGCTCACCATCTCGCCGGAGACGCCCGCCGATACCGCCGCCGTCGAGCGGCTGCACGCCCGCACCTTCGGTCCGGGCCGCTATGCGCGCACCGCCTTCCGCATTCGCGAGAAGGCCGAGCACTGCAACGCGCTGTCGTTCCTGGCCCGCATCGGCACGCTGCTGGTCGGCTCGGTGCGGCTGACGGCGATCCGCATCGGCGAGACGCCGGCGCTGCTGCTCGGTCCGCTCACCGTCGAGCCGCCGTTCCGCGATCGCGGCATCGGCCTGGCGCTGATCGAACGCGCCCACGCCGAGGCGCTGGCGCGCGGGCATCGGCTGGTGGTGCTGGTCGGCGACGAGCCCTATTACGCCCGCGCCGGGTTCAAGCGTGTCCCCAAGGGCCGCATCACCATGCCGGGGCCGGTCGATCCCGCTCGCCTGCTGATCGCCGAGCTGGTGCCCGGCGCCGCCGACACCGTCGCCGGAGCGATCCGGCCGGAATGGGACGCGGCCGCCTGACCGATCCGTCCGAACGCGGGCGCGCGATGCCGCTTCGATGGGTCACGGTCCCGACGGCTCGTGTATAACGGCGCGATGGACTCCGTCGGCCGCCTGCTCCTGCGCTTTCTCCTGGTGCCGCTCGGCGCCCTGCTGGCCATTCTGGTAGCGGTCGCCGTCGTGGCGATGGCCAACTGGCGCGCCGTCACGGCGCTCGCGGCGGCCGATGTCGAGCGACAGGGCGATTACGTGCTCGCCCTGGTGGCGGCAGGACCGGAGCTGATGCTGCTGCTCTCCGCCGTCGCCACGCTGACCCTCACGGTCGCCGCGGTCGGCGTGCTGATCGCCGAAGCCTTCGCGCTGCGCTCCTGGATCTTCCACGCCGCCAATGGCGGGCTCGCCGCCTGGATCGGCTGGTCGCTCGCCGGGCGCACCGACGACGGTCTGCGGGCCATCACCGACCCGACCGCCCTGGTGGCGGCCGGGCTCGCCGGCGGCCTCGCCTACTGGCTGGTCGCCGGCTCCACCTCCGGCTTCTTCCGGCCCTGGCGCGAGCGTCCGGCGCGGCCGCCGTCGGGCGAGATCGCCGGCGTCGACCGCCCGCCGCCGCCCTGAGCCGCCCCGCTGCGCGAGGTCTTCGCCAGCCCGTGCTCGGTCTTGTCCCAGCGATAGGGATCGCGGACGAGCTTGATCAGCGCCCGCCACGCCGCGGTGGCGAGCAGCAGCCAATGCACCGGAACGAGCAGCAGCACCCAGGCGGTGGCGAGCAGCCGGCGGCGGGCGAGCCCGGCGAGGCCGAGCAGCACCGAGGCGGCCCAGCCGGACACGAAGGTGACGGCGAACAACGTGGTCAGCACCACGCCGTGCACGCCGTCGCCGGGCGGCGACGCCGCGCCGAGCAGCGAGACGAGGACGGCAAGCCCGGCCAGCGGATGCACCAGCGCCGCCAGCACGGTGCCGCCGACCACGAGGTGCAGCGTCACGAAGCCGGCCGGGCCGAGATCGCGCAGCGTCCGCCGTGGCTGCCGCATATGCACCAGCCAGGTCTGCATCCAGCCCTGGAACCAGCGGGTGCGCTGGCGCAGCCACGGCCCCAGCCGCGCCGGCGCCTCCTCGTGGGTGGTCGAGGCGATGACGTCGCTGCGCAGCCCGTGGCGGGCGAGCCGGATGCCGAGATCGGCGTCCTCGGTGAGGTTGAACGGGTCCCAGCCGCCGACCGTTCGCAGCGCGGCGGTGCGGAAGTGATTCGAGGAGCCGCCGAGCGGCAGCGGCAAGCGCAGCCAGGCGAGGGTCGGCAGGAACACGTCGAACAGCCCGGCATACTCGGCCGTGAACAGCGCGGTCAGCCAGCCGTCCCGGGTGTTGTCGATGGTGAGGCGCGCCTGCACGCAGGCGAGGCGCTCGCCGCCGGCCGAGAACGCCGCGACGGCGCGGCGGAGCTGATCGGGCTCGGGCCGGTCCTCGGCGTCGAACACCGCGAGGAGCGAGCCGCGCGCGAACGGAAGCCCGGCATCGAGCGCCTTCGGCTTGGTGCGCGGACCGATATCGGGGGCCACCAGGATCTCGTAGGGCGGCCCGAGCCGCTCGGCCTCCAGGGCGGCCCGGGTGGCGAGGTCGTCCGCCTCCAGGATCAGGATGATCTGGAGCTTCTCGGGCGGGTAGTCGAGGGCATCGAGGCCGGCGACGAGCCGCCTCACGCTCGCCGCCTCGCGATAGAGCGCGACCATCACGGTGTAGAGCGGCAGGGCATCGTCGGCGACGCGGTCGAGCGGCGGGGCGGCGAGGGCCGGGCGGGCGAGGGCGATCAGCCGCAATCCTGTCCAGGTGAGGAACAGCACCGCCAGAACGACCCCGAGCGCCGTCACGGCGGCGTCGGGCCAGGCGATCACCGGCGGGATCACGGCCGTGAGTGCCAAGCCGAGGCGGGCGAGACGGAGCGGGCGGGGGGCCGCCGAGAGGTGCGGACGGGTGGTCGCGAGATCGAAGGCGGCGCGGTGGCCGAGTGCCGTGGCGGCCGTGCGGCGGACGAACCGTCCGAGCCGCGCCCCCGTGGTGATGCGCAGGCCGGGCGGAAGCACCGGGCTGCCGGCCAGCTCGGCCAGCCGCCGCGCCGCGGCGCCCCGAGGGGCGACGACGAGACTGTGGCCATCCCGATCGGCGAGCGGGAGAAGACCCGCCGCCGCCGCCTCGATGAGCCGGTCGTCCGGCAGCGGGCAGGCGGCCCGGGCGCGCCCGTCGAGCGGCTCGAACGGCACCCCCAGTCGCCGCGCCAGAGCGCGCGCATAGGTGTCCTCGTCGAGCAGCCCGGCCGCCACCAGAACCCGGTCGGCGGTGACGCCGATCCGGCGGGCGCGGCGCTCGGCGACCGCCACCACGGCCGGCGGCAGGACGTGACGGACACAGTCGATCTCCGGGCAGGAATCGAGCGCGCGGCGGGCGTCGCGCCGGGACGGGCCGGTCGGCCGCCGGTCGGCCGGACCTCCACCGCCACCAAGCCAAGCGGTGGAGAACGACCGCTCGCGCGGTCGCGGGCTGTCGCTGCGATCGGCCAAGTCGGTCCCCCCACCCAGGGCTATCGATGACGACATCCATGGTCCACCGGCCGGCGACTTGGTCTATAAGAACGCGGCGCCAGCACCGGGACCGCCGGATGATCATACAGACTAGCCAATACAGCTTAAAGTTGCGAGTCCCGCCGAAGCTCCTGCGCCGATGGCTTGTCGTCGCGGCTATGTCCCTGGCGGCGCCCCTCGCGTCGGCGCTGACCCCGCCGTCGGCGCCGCTCGCCGCGTCCCCGGCCGCCGCCCAGACGGCCGCGCCGGGCCTGCCGATTCCCGGCTTCTGGGACCCGCGGCGGCGGCCCGAGCGCCCCGACCTGCGGCTGACCCTGATCCGCTTCATGAGCGAGGTGGATTACCCGCCGTTCAACTATGCGGGGCCGGACGGCAACCCGGCCGGCTTCAACGTCGATCTCGCCCGCGCCATCTGCGACGAGCTGAAGATCGCCTGCACCATGCAGATGCGGCGCTTCGACACCCTGGTCGAGTCGCTCGCCGAGAACCGCGGCGATGCCGCCATCGCCTCCCTGGCGGTGTCGGCCGAAACGCGCAGGAAGGTCGACTTCAGCGATCCGTACTACCGGCCGGTCGCCCGCTTCGCGGCCCGCCGCGGCGCCGGGCTCGACACCGTGCTGCCCGAGCGGATCGAGGGCAAGACCGTCGCGGTGGTGGCCGGCACCGCCCACGAAGCCTATCTGCGCGCCCTGTTCACCGAGGCGGCGCCAAAGCCCTATCCGACCGCCGAGGAGGCCCGGACGGCGCTGGCCAAAGGTGAGGTCGATCTCCTGTTCGGCGACGGCTACAGCCTCGCCTTCTGGCTCAACGGCACCGAGGCGGGCGGCTGCTGCGTGTTCGTCGGCGGCCCGTTCGTCGAGAGCCGTTACTTCGGCGAGGGGGTCGGCATCGCCGTGAAGAAGGGCAACGACCAGCTCCGCCTGGCGCTCAACTGGGCGCTGTTCCGCCTGTGGGAGAAGGGCAAGTTCGCCGACCTCTGGCTCAAATACTTCCCCGTCAATCCATTCTGATCACGCGGCAGGGGGCGTGATCGCCGACGGCGCGGCCCGCGCGCCGCCGTCCGGCGGGATTTGACCCGGTCGCCCGCCGTCCTTAGACGAGGCGGACGCGGGTCCGCCGCGCGCTCGTCCGCGCCGCCCACGCCGTCCGGAGATTGCCGATGCCCGAGTCCGCCGCCCCCCTCGATCCCGCCGCTCTGCGAGCCCTCGCCGAGAACGCCTCCGCCTGGCCGTTCGAGGAGGCGCGGAAGATCGTCGCGCGGCTGAAGAAGAAGCCCAAGGACGAGGTGATCTTCGAGACCGGCTACGGGCCGTCGGGGCTGCCCCATATCGGCACCTTCGGCGAGGTGGCGCGCACCACCATGGTGCGCCACGCCTTCCGGGTGCTCACCGAGGACAAGATCGCGACCCGCCTGATCGCCTTCTCGGACGACATGGACGGGCTGCGCAAGGTGCCCGACAACATCCCCAACAAGGAGCTGGTGGCGGCGCATCTCGGCAAGCCGCTGACCCGGGTGCCCGACCCGTTCGGCACCCACGACAGCTTCGGGGCGCACAACAATGCGCGGCTGCGCGCCTTCCTCGACGCCTTCGGGTTCGACTACGAGTTCCTGTCGTCGACCGAGTGCTACACGTCCGGCCGCTTCGACGCGGCGCTGCGCAAGGTGCTGGCGCGCTTCGACGCCGTGATGGCGGTGATGCTGCCGAGCCTGCGCGAGGAGCGCGCCGCCTCCTACTCGCCGTTCCTGCCGGTGTGCCCGCGCACCGGCGTGGTGCTGCAAGTGCCGATCGTCGCCCGCGACGTCGACGCCGGCACCGTCTCGTACGACGATCCGGACACCGGCGAGCGCGTCACCGTGCCGGTGACGGGCGGCGCCTGCAAGCTGCAATGGAAGCCCGACTGGGCGATGCGCTGGGTGGCGCTCGGCGTCGATTACGAGATGGCCGGCAAGGACCTGATCGACTCGGTGAAGCTCTCCGGCGAGATCTGCCGGGCGCTCGGCGGCACCCCGCCCGAGGGCTTCAACTACGAGCTGTTCCTCGACGACAAGGGGCAGAAGATCTCGAAGTCCAAGGGCAACGGGCTCACCATCGACGAGTGGCTGCGCTACGCGAGCCCCGAGAGCCTGTCGCTGTTCATGTATCGCGAGCCGAAGGCGGCCAAGCGGCTCTACTTCGACGTCATCCCGCGCCACGTCGACGAGTACGCCCAGTATCTCGACGGCTATCAGCGGCAGGACATGAAGCAGCGCCTCGCCAATCCGGTGTGGCACATCCATGCCGGTCGGCCGCCCGCTGTCGAGGTGCCGATCTCGTTCTCGATGCTGCTCAATCTGGTGTCCGCCTCCAATGCCGAGAACGCCGAGACCCTGTGGGGCTTCATCGGCCGCTACTGGCCGGGCGTCACGCCGCAGTCGCACCCCAAGCTCGACCAGCAGGTCCAGTACGCCATCCACTACTTCCGCGACTTCGTGCTGCCGGCGAAGCGGTTCCGCGAGCCGACCGACGCCGAGCGCGCGGCGCTGCTGGATCTCCGCGACGCGCTCTCCCAGCTTGCCGCCGACGCCTCGGCCGAGGCGATCCAGGAGGTGGTCTACGAGGTCGGCCGCCGCGAGCCCTTCCTCGACCAGAAGAAGAAGGGCAAGGACGGCCAGCCGGGCGTCTCGCTCGACTGGTTCAACCTGCTCTATCAGGTGCTGCTCGGCCAGGAGAAGGGACCGCGCTTCGGCTCCTTCGCGGCCATCTACGGGCTCAAGAACACCATCGACATGATCGACGGAGCGCTCGCCCGCAGCGCCTGACCGGCGCCGCGCGTTTTCCGAACGGCATCAGCGCAGCGCCGCCAGGCAGAAGTCGACCATCTGGTCGAGCCTCGGCTCGGGGAAGTCGCCGCACTCGACCATCAGGCGCGGGTGCGAGAAGCGGATCATGGCGGTGTGGACGCAGCGGGCGGCCAGCATCGGGTCGCCGGGCTGGAACTCGCCGGCCGCCATGCCATCGGCGATGATGCGGGCGAGCAGTCGGTCCATCGCCTCGACGTAGTCGCGCACCATGGCCCAGTTCTCGGTCAGGGCGACGGCCACCATGTCGTGCAGCTTCTGCTCCACGGTGAACCGCTCGGTGTTCATCCGCTCGAGGGCGCCGAGCAGCGCCCGCAGCCGTTCCGACGCGGGGGCGTCGCGTGCCGCGACCGCCTCGACGGCGCCGATCACCTCGCCGAGCAGCAGGCGGCCGACCGCCTCGTTGATCTCGGTCTTGGAGCGGAAGAAGCGGTAGACATTGGCGGGCGACATGCCGAGCTCGCGGGCGATGTCGGCCACCGTCGTCTTCTGGTAGCCGATCTCGCGGAACAGCCGCTCGGCGGTGGCGACGATGCGGCCGCGGGTGTCGGCCTCGCGCATCTCGGTCCGTGTGCTGTCGGTCCGTGTGCCGTCGGTCCGCGCCGCGTCGCTCACCGTGCCGCCTCCCCGGGTCGGCGCCGGACGCGCCGTTGCGGCAAGTGTATCGGGAATTCGGTGCGGCTGTCTCATGGCCTGTGCGGCTCCGGCGTGGGCAGCCGCCCAGTGGCGGGCGCGGCCGCCTCATCGTGCGCCGCCGGGTCGGCGGCCAGGGCGCTCGCCGGATCGTCGTCCGCCAGGCCGGGGCCGCGCTCGTCCAGCGAGCGGCGGAACCACAGGGCGTAGAGGGCCGGCAGGAACAGCAGCGTCAGCGCGGTGGCGACCAGCAGGCCGCCCATGATGGTGACCGCCATCGGCCCCCAGAAGCCGGAACGCGACAGCGGGATCATCGCCAGCACGGCGGCGAGCGCCGTCAGCACCACCGGGCGGGCGCGTCGCACGGTGGCGTCGATGATCGCCTGGCCGCGGGTCGAGCCGGCGGCGACGTCGTGCTCGATCTGGTCGACCAGGATCACCGTGTTGCGGATGATCATGCCGGCGAGCGCGATCAGCCCGAGCAGCGCCACGAAGCCGAACGGCATGCCGGAGACCAGCAGCCCGGCGGCCGCGCCGATCAGCCCGAGCGGTGCGGTCAGCAGCACCAGCAGCAGGCGCGAGAAGCTCTGGAGCTGCACCATCAGGATCGTCAGCATGGTGACGATCATCAGCGGGAACACCGCGATGAGCGCCTCGTTGGCCTTGCTCGATTCCTCGATGGCGCCGCCGATCTCCAGCCGGTAGCCCTCGGGCAGCCGGCCGCGCAGATCGGCGAGCGCCGTCCAGATGCGCGACGACACGTCGGGCGCCTGGACGCCGTCCCGGATGTCGGTGCGCACCGTGATCGCCATGTCGCGATTGCGGCGCCACAGGATCGCCTCCTCGTGGCCCTGCTCGATGCGGGCCACCTGCGACAGCGGCACCGGCACGCCGTTGCGCGAGATCACCGTGAGATCCCCGATGGCGCCGAGGTCGCCGCGCTGCGGCGCCACCGCGCGGGCCACCACGCCGACCTTCTCGGTGCGGTCCCGGATGGTGGTCACGCGGTAGCCGGTGACGAGGGTCTGGAGCGTCTGGGCGACGGTCTGCGGATCGAGCCCCAGGGCGCGGGCGCGGTCCTGGTCGAGCACCAGCCGCACTGTCGGCATCTGCTCGTTCCAGTCGAGCTGCGGCTCGATGGTGTCGCGGTCGGCCCGCATGACGTCGCGGACCTGGTAGGCGATGCCGCGCACCGTGTTGGGGTCGGGCCCGACGACGCGGAACTGCACCGGGAACCCGACCGGCGGGCCGAAGCTGAAGCGATCGACCCGGACCCGTGACTCGGCGAGCGCGCCGGCCGCCACGGCCCGCTCGATCTTGGCCTTGATCCGCTCGCGCGCCGGCACGTCCTTGGCGACCACGACGATCTCGGCATAGGCTTCGTTGGGCAGCGCCGGCGACAGGCCGAGCCAGAAGCGCGGCGGGCCCTGGCCCACATAGGTGGTCCAGGTGGCGGCGTCCTCGTCGCCGGCGAGCAGCGCCTCGGCGCGCTTCGCGGTCTCCAGCGTGGCGCCGATGGCGGTGCCTTCCGGCAGGCGGAGCTGGACGAACAACTCGTGACGCTCCGACACCGGGAAGAACTGCTGCGACACTCGTCCGAAGCCGATCACCGCGGCGATGAACATGAGGACCGTGCCGACCACCACGGCGACACGGCGGTGGACGCACCAGGCGATCGCGGCCCGCAGCCGCTGGTACAGGCGCGTCTGATAGATGGCGTCGGGATCGCCGCCGTGGTGCTGCGAGAAGTCCGGCAGCAGCTTGACGCCGAGATAGGGCGTGAACACCACGGCCACCACCCACGAGGCCAGCAGCGCGATCGCCACCACCCAGAAGATGCCGCCGGCGTACTCGCCGGTCGCCGAGGCGGCGAAGCCGATCGGCAGGAAGCCGGCCGCCGTCACCAGCGTGCCGGTGAGCATCGGGAAGGCGGTCGACACCCAGGCGAAGGAGGCGGCGCGGGCGCGGTCGAATCCCTGCTCCATCTTCACCACCATCATTTCGACCGCGATGATGGCGTCGTCGACCAGCAGGCCGAGCGCGATGATCAGCGCCCCGAGGGTGACGCGGTGTAGGTCGAGCCCCATCATCAGCATGATGGTGAACACGATGCCGAGCACCAGCGGCACCGAGAGAGCGACCACCACGCCGGTGCGCCAGCCGAGCGACAGGAAGCTGACGGCGAGTACGATGGCGAGCGCCTCGACGAAGGAGCTCATGAAGTCGCCGATCGCGTCCTCGACGATGGTCGGCTGGTTGGCGATGCGCTCGTAGGTGAAGCCGACCGGCGTCTCGCGCTCGATCTCGGCCATGGCGGCGTCGATGTCGCGGCCGAAATGCAGGATGTTGGCGCCCCGCTGCATGACGACCCCGACGGCGAGCGCCGGCACGCCGCGCTGGCGGATGAGCTGCTCGGGCGGGTCGACGAAGCCGCGCGTCACGGTGGCGATGTCGCCGAGCCGGAACACGGTGCCGTTGGGGCCGGCGACCGGCGTCTCCTTGACGGTCTCGACGCCGTCGAGCGCGCCGGTGACGCGCAGTGGGATGCGCGGCGCCGCCGACTGCACGACGCCCGCCGGCGTCAGCGCGTTCTGCTTGGCGATGCTGTCGAAGATGGCCTGCGGGGCGATCCCGAGAGTGGCCAGCTTGACGTGATCGAAGTCGACGAAGATGCGCTCCTCCTGGGTGCCGTAGATCACCACCTTGGTGACGTTCGGCACTTTCAGCAGGCGCTTGCGCATCGCCTCGGCGACCCGCTTGAGCTGGGCATAGTCGGCGCCGTCGGAGCGCACCGTGTAGAGCACCGAGTCGACGTCGCCGTACTCGTCGTTGATATACGGGCCGATCACCCCCTCGGGCAGGTCGGGGGCGAGGTCGGCCATCTTCTTGCGCACAAGGTAGAACAGCCACGGCACCTGGCCGGGCGGTGTGGTGTCGCGGAACTCCATCAGGGCCGCCATGAAGCCGGGCTTCGAGTAGGTGACGACCTTGTAGAACCAGGGCAGCTCCTGAAGCTTCTTCTCGATCCGCTCGGCGACCTGGAACTGCATCTCCTCGGTGGTGGCGCCCGGCCAGGCCGCGGTGACCACCGCGACCTTGATGGTGAAGGAGGGGTCTTCGGCGCGGCCGAGCTGGCGATAAGCGAGCGCGCCGGACGCCGCCACCATCAGGATCAGGAACAGCACGAGAGTCGGGTGGGCGACCGCCCAGGCCGAGAGATTGAAGCGGCGCATCCTCGTCTCCGCCGGTCAGAACGACAGCGAGGCGACCGGGCGGACCACGAGACCGGGATCGAGCTTCTCGACCCCGAGGGTCACCACCTTCTCGCCCTCGGCGACGCCGGAGCCGATCAGCACGCCGGAGCCCTCGTAGCGGACGATCTCGACCGGGCGGGCGACGAGCCGGCCCCCGTCCTCCACCACCCAGACGCAGGGGCCGCGGCCGTGGTTGAACAAGGCGGTGAGCGGCAGCCGGGCGGCGTGCTGGCCGCCGCCTTCGCGCAGCGTCAGCGTGGCGCTCATGCCCAGCCGCACGGCGTCGTCGGCGGCGGGAATCGTGTAACGGGCCGCGTAGGTGCGGGTGGCGGCGTCGGCGGTGGGAGACAGCTCGCGCAGCCGCACCTCGTAGCTGCGGCCGGGCAGCGACCACAGGGTCAGATGGCCGCTGGCGCCGCGGGCGCGCTCCACGAAGGTCTCCGGGAAGGCGACCTGGGCTTCCACCTCGGCGAGGCGGGCGAGCCGCACGGCGGGCTGGCCGGCGGCGACCACCTGGCCGGGCTCCACCGGGGTGGCGGTGATGACGCCGTCGGCATCGGCCTCGAGCGTCGCGTAGTCGAGCGCGTTGCGGGCGAGATCGAGCGAGCGCTGGGCGCGGGTCAGGCGGCCGCGGGCCTCCTCGGCGGCGGCGCGGGCGCGGTCGAGGGTGGCGGCCGCGGCCCAGCCCTTGCGTTGCAGCTCGGTGGCGCGCGCCTCCTCGGCTTCCGCCTGGGCGCGGCTGGTGGTGGCGGCCCGCACCTCGGCCTCGGCCTGCTGACGTTGCAGCTCCAGGTCGGTGGTGTCGAGCAGCAGCAGCGGCTGGCCGGCGCGGACACGGTCGCCGTTCTGCACCAGCCGGCGGGCCACCTTGCCGCCGACCCGGAAGCCGAGGTCGCTCTCGATGCGGGGCCGGATGGTCGCCGCGAAGGTGCGGGTCTCGGCCAGATCCTCGAAGTGGACCGGGGCGACCAGGACCGGGCGGTCGAGCGGCGCCGCCGCCTTGTCGCCGGTGCTGGCGCCGGTGTCGCAGCCCGACAGCAGGAGCGCCACCAGGAGGCCCGGGACCAGGACGATGGCCACGACGGCGGCCGACAGCGCCCGGCGCGCGCCGGGCCGGGCCGGAAGAAAACGATGGAGAGGACCGAGGAGCCGAGCCATGGGAACCGACCGCTGACGAGTGACGATTATTGAAAATCGTCATACATCAGGAAAAGTCAAGGTCCGGTTTCCCTCATCGACGAAGGTCGCAGCCGCGGCCGCCTGGCGGCCCTAAACAACCGCTAAGATTTACAAAGAGTTTCCGCCAGGGCTTGCGGCCGCCGCGGGGGGAGTCCCGGCGCGGCGGCCGGATCGACGCCGCACCGGGCGCCTCGGTCATGCCGCGGCCAGGCGGCCGGCCACGAAGCGCATCTCCTGCGTCTGGCCGCCATAGCCATAGGCCGCCGCCGGCACCTCGTGCACCAGCACGTAGCTCTCGCCGTGGAGTGGCCCGATCTCGCCGCCGACCGCGGCGAACACGGCGTTGAGATAGTCGGCCAGCTCGGTCTTCAGGTTGGTGCCGGCCACCACCTTGATGTCGAGCCAGAAGGTGGCGAGGCCCTGGTCGGCGAGCGAGCGCCCGCCGGCGAACCAGTGGCGCGGGTCGTGATAGTGCACCGCGACCGCGGTGACGGCCGGGTCCTTGCGCAGCCGCTCGGCGGTCAGCGCCGTGACGGTCGCGGCCAGGCGGGCGGACAGGGCGGGATCGGGCGTGGCGGTGACGTGCAGGTTGATGATCGGCATGGGGCGCTCCGTGAGCCTGGATGGATACGGCCCCAGGGTGCCCGGAGCAGTGTTTCTAAAAAATGGAATTGTTTGGAAAGTAAGCTTCGATAATCTTGAAGTATGGATCGTCTCGACCCCGACCTCCTGCGCACCTTCGTGGCCTTCGTGGATAGCGGCACGCTTGCTCGCGCCGCCGCCGCGGTCGGCCGCTCGCCGTCGGCCGTGACGGCCCAGATGCGCCGCCTGGAGGAGCAGGTGGGAGAGCCCCTGATGGTCGCCGCCGGTCGCGGCCGGGCGCTGACGCCGGTCGGCGAGGAGCTCGCCGGGCATGCCCGCCGCATCCTCGAGGCGCACCGCCAGGCGGTGCTGAGCCTGCGCGGCGCCCGCGCCGACGGCCAGGTCTCGGTCGCCGCGACCCAGGACTTCGCGGAGCGCGGCCTGCCGGCGCAGCTTCGCCGATTTGCCGCCACCCATCCGCGCCTGCGCATCGCGCTCAGGATCGGCCGCAGCGTGCCGCTGGCGGCGGACTTCGCGGCCGGCGAGATCGACGTGCTCCTGGCGATGCGCGGCGAACCGGCCGCCGACGAGATCGGGCTGATCCACGAGCCGATGGTGTGGCTCGCCGCCGCCGGCGGGCTGGCGGTGGCGCCGGCGCCGCTGCCGCTCGCTCTGCTGGACCCGCCCTGCGGGTTCCGCACTGCCGCTCTCGCGGCACTGAACCGGGCCGGCCGCGACTACCGGATCGCCGCCACCAGCCCCAGTCTCGCGGGCCTGAAGGCCGCCGTGCTGGCCGGGCTCGCGGTGACGCTGCGCACCGCCCGCTTCGCCGGACCGGATCTGACGACGACGACCGCGACGCTCGCCCTCCCCGATGCAGGCGAGGCTGTCTTCGCGGTGCGGTTGCGGGCAGGCGCATCGGCCGCGGCCGCCGATCTCGCCCGCCTGCTGCACGAGACCCGCGCGGCCTGAGCGCGCTCCGGCCCGGCGCGATCGCTGCCCGACCGACCTTGTATGTCAAGGTGGCACATCGGCACGCCGATCAAACGGACGCGGGCGATCCGTGGTCCAAACTTTGCGCAGTTGCTCAGAAACGCGGCGGCGCGTCGGTTGACATTCCTTGCGGCGCGCCGCCTAATTTCTGGTGCATCCGAACGCGCGCGGACCACGGAGGCCGTGACAAATCCGGAGTCTCGCGTGATCGCTGTCCGCGTGCCTCGCCGATGCCGGTCTCGCCGCGATGCTCCGTGGCTTCTGGCCCGAACCTTGCTGTCTTGGTGTCTCGTCGTCTTCGACTTTCCGTGACCGGCATCGCCCGGGCCGGTCGTCCGCCACAGAACGAGGTTGCCATGCTTTCATTCGTGCGTTCGTCGGTCGTCGTGGCCGGCCTGGCCGTCACCGCCGTGATCGGCCCGGCCATCGCACCGGCGCGTGCCGACGACAAGGTGTCGATGCTGACGAGCTGGTACGCCCAGGCCGAGCACGGCGGCTTCTATCAGGCGGTCGCCACCGGCATCTACAAGAAGTACGGCCTCGACGTGACGATCCGCATGGGCGGGCCGCAGGTCAACGGCATGCAGATCCTCGGCGCCGGCCAGGCCGACTTCCTGATGAGCTACGACTTCTCGGTGCTCAAGGCGATCGAGCAGGGCGTGCCGGCCGTCACCGTGGCGACCTCGTTCCAGTCGGACCTGCAAGGTCTGATGACCCATGACGACGTCAAGAGTCTCGCCGATCTCAAGGGCAAGACCATCCTGGTCGCGACCGCGGGCCGCTCCAACTGGTGGCCGTGGATGAAGGCCAAGTTCGGCTACACGGACGACCAGACGCGCGCCTACACGTTCAATCTCCAGCCGTTCCTGGCCGACCGCAACACCGCGCAGCAAGCCTACATGTCGTCGGAGCCGTTCGCCGCCAAGCAGTCGGGCGCCAAGGTCAACTTCTTCCTGTTCGCCGACGACGGCTATCCGCCCTACGGCACCACCATCGTGGCGCTCCAGAAGACCGTGAAGGAAAAGCCCGACCTGGTGCAGCGCTTCGTGCGCGCCTCGATGGAGGGCTGGAAGAGCTATCTCTACGGCGATCCGTCGCCCGCCAATGCGCTCATCAAGAAAGACAACCCCAACATGAAGGACGAGAACATCGCTTATGCGATCGAGCAGCTCCGCGCCACCAAGGTGCTGATCGGCGGCGATGCGGCCACCCAGGGCATCGGCGTGATGAGCGACGAGCGCTGGAAGGCCACCTACGACTTCATGGTCAAGGAAAAGCTGCTCAAGCCGGAGGTCGACCTCAAGCAAGCCTACACGTTGCAGTTCGTGAAAGACCTGAAGATCATGCCCTGAGAACCGCAGCGCGGCTGCGCGGCCGCGAGCGACGGGCCGGAGGGCGGGGACCCCCGCGGGCCGGTGGGACACGGGAAACAGGAGAATGACGGCCCAGCTGATGCGTCTGTCGGACCTCGAGCCCAGGACCGCCGGTCCGCCGCCGGTCGAGGTGCTCGCCGCCACCAAGATGTTCGGCAACGGCGTCCGTGCCCTGGAGCCCATCGATCTGACCATCGAGGAGGGCGAGTTCGTCACCCTCCTGGGTCCGTCGGGCTGCGGCAAGTCGACGCTCCTCAAGATGATTGCCGATCTCATCACGCCGACCAGCGGCGGGCTGCGCTGGTGGGGTGGCGACTACGGCCATGTCGGCGAGCCCGGCAAGAAGCTCGTCTTCGTATTCCAGGACGCCACCCTGATGCCGTGGGCGCGGGTGCGGGCCAATGTGCGGCTGCCGCTCGATCTCGCCGGCGTGCCGCGGGCCGAGGCCGACGCCCGCGTCGACCCGGCCCTCGCGCTGGTCGGCCTCGGCGGCTTCGATCACTGCTATCCGCGCCAGCTCTCCGGTGGCATGCAGATGCGCGTCTCCATCGCCCGGGCGCTGGTGACCGAGCCCAACCTGCTGCTGATGGACGAACCGTTCGGGGCGCTCGACGAGATCACCCGCAACAAGCTCGATCAGGATCTGCTCGACCTCTGGTTCGCCAAGAAGCTGACCGTCGTGTTCGTCACCCACTCGATCTACGAGGCGGTGTTCCTGTCCACCCGGGTGGTGGTGATGGCGGCCCGGCCCGGGCGGGTGCTACGCGAGGTGAGGATCGACGCCCCTTATCCGCGCGACGATGCCTTCCGGGTGTCGCAGGCGTTCGCCGCCTATGCGCGGGAGCTTCAGGTGCTGCTCGCCGAAGCGAGTACCGCCGGCACGCCGCAGCCCTGACCGTCGTCGGTCTCGTCGCGGCGCTCGGCCGCGCGCCGTCCTCCTCCTCACACCACGCTTTGTTCAGCAAGGCTCCCATGGCCATCATCGATCCCAACAACCGTGTGCTCGGCGTCGTCATGCCCGTCACCGTCGGCATCGTCATGCTGGCGCTGTGGGAGGGCCTTGTGCGCTATTACGAGGTGCCGCGCTATCTGGTGCCGTCACCGTTCCTGGTGGCCGAGACGCTGGTCGAGAAATGGCCGCTGCTGCTCGGCTCGCTGCTGGTCACCCTAAAGGTGACTTTCATGGCGTTCTTCCTCGCCGTGCTGATCGGCACGCTCGTCGCCTTCGCGTTCGCCCAGAGCAAGCTGATCGAGATGTCGTTCTTTCCGTATGCGGTGCTTCTCCAGGTGACGCCCGTGGTGGCGATCGCCCCGCTGATCATCATCTGGGTCAAGGAGCCGACGGCGGCGCTGGTCGTCTGCGCCACCATCGTGGCGCTGTTCCCCATCATCTCCAACACCATCCTGGGGCTGCGCAGCGTCAATCCGGGTCTGCTCAACCTGTTCCGGATGAACAAGGCGACCCGCATGCAGGAGCTGGTGCGGCTGCGCATCCCGAGTGCGGCGCCCTACTTCTTCGGTGGGCTGCGCATCTCCTCGGGGCTTTCCCTGATCGGCGCCGTGGTGGCCGAGTTCGTCGCCGGCACCGGGGGCACCTCGGCCGGCCTCGCCTATCAGATCCTCCAAGCGGGCTTCCAGCTCGACATCCCGCTCCTGTTCGCCGCCCTGTTCCTGATCACGCTGACGGGCGTCGCGCTGTTCCTCATCATGGTGACGCTCTCCCGCCTGGCGCTCGGCGACTGGCACGAGAGCGAGCTGGTGCCGGAGACCTGACATCCCATGGACTGTCTCATTCGCAACGCCGCCGCCGTGATGACGGGGCGGACCGGCCCCGACGCGCGCGCCCCCGGCCCCGACATCCGCATCCGCGGCACCCGCATCGCCGCCATGGGCCGGCTGTCGCCGGAGCCCGGCGAGCGCATGCTCGACGCCACCGACTGCGTCGTCTATCCGGGCTGGATCAACACCCACCACCACCTGTTCCAGTCGCTGCTCAAGGGCATTCCGGCCGGCATCGACCTGCCGCTGCTGCCGTGGCTCTCCGCCGTGCCGGTCGCCTACCGACGCTTCGTCGGTGAGGAAACGCTGCGGCTCGCCGCCACCATCGGGATCGCCGAGCTGCTCTTGTCCGGCTGCACCACCGTGGCGGACCACCACTATGCCTACTGGCCCGACATGGGGTTCGACGGCAGCGCCGTGCTGTTCGAGGTGGCGGAGCGATTCGGCGTGCGCTTCGTGCTGATGCGCGGCGGCGCCACGCGGGTGCGCGAGATCGATGTCGATCCGCCGCCGGAGGCGCGGCCCGAGACCCTCGACGGCATGCTGGCCAGCATTGCGGCGGACGTGGCGCGCTTCCACCAGAGCGACGGCGACGCCATGCGGCGCATCGTGATGGCGCCGACGACGCCGACCTGGTCGGTGCACCCGCACGAGCTGCCGCAGTTCGCCGCGGCGGCCCGCCGCCTCGGCATCCGCATGCACAGCCACCTGTCGGAGACGGCCGACTACGTGCATTTCTGCCGCGACGTCCATGGCTGCACGCCGCTCGAGTTCGTCGCCCGCCACGACTGGGTGGGACCGGACGTGTTCTTCGCCCATCTGGTCCACATGGACCCGGCCGAGGTCCGGCTGATGGCCGAGACCCGCACCGGCATGGCGCACTGCCCGCAGTCGAACTGCCGGCTCGGCTCCGGCATCGCGCCGGCGCCGGCGCTGGCCCGCCTCGGCGGGCGGGTGTCGCTCGGGGTCGACGGCGCCGCCTCCAACGAAGCCGCCGACATGATCGCCGAGACCCACATGGCGTGGCTGGTCCATCGTGCCCGCGACGGTGCCGCGGTCACCACGGTCGAGGAGGTGATCGCCTGGGGCACGGCGGGGGGCGCCACCGTGCTCGGGCTCGACCGGGTCGGCACGCTGGCGCCCGGCATGGCGGCCGACCTGATGGTCTACGGGCTCGATCACCCGCGCTATGCCGGGCTGCACGACCCGGCGATCGCGCCGGTGGTCGGCGGCGGGCAGGCGCAGGTGAGGTGGGGCTTCTGCAACGGCCGCCTGGTGGTGGAGGACGGCCGGATTCCGGGTCTCGATCTCGCCCGCCTCGCCGCCGAGGCGCGTGCGGCGGTCGCCAAGATGGTGATGTGATCAGGTCGTCGCGGCCCGTGTCCCGGCGGCGGCGCAAGGCGCCGCGTCCGGGGCACGAGGCCCTCACAGCCCCCGCAAAAACTCCGGGCGCAGCACCGGAGCGCCGCGGCGGGCGGCGGCGACGATCTCGCGCAGGGTGTCGCGGTCGGCCGGCAGGATACCGGCGAGCGGCAGGCAGTTCGAGGCGTGGTTGGAGCGAAACACCACCGGCCGCGGCGGATCGAGCGTGGCGAGCAGCGCCTCCTGCTCGGCCAGCACGCCGTCGTCGTCCTGCGGCTCGAACGGCGTGCCGTCGCGCTGGAAGCGGGCGATGAACTCGTCGATCTCCTCCGGGCCGAGACGAAGCTGAAGCGTCGACAGGTAGCGCGGCGGCGCGGCGTTGATGACGGCGGCGGTGCCCGCGACATGCTCGCGCCACAGCCGCCGGCCGCCGACCCCGAGAATAACGGTCGCCGACACCGCGAGGCCCGACGTTTCGGCGCGCTCGATCGCGGCGGCGATGCGCTCCGGCGTCGCCCCCTTGCGGATGCGCGACAGGATGGTGGCGGCGCCCGACTCGACCCCGACATAGACCAGCGTCAGCCGCCTGGCCCGCAGCCGTGCCAGCTCGTCCTCGGTCTTGTGCAGGATGTTCATCGGCGTCGCGTAGCTCGACACCCGGTCGAGCCGCGGGAATGCCGCGGCGAGGCGGTCGAGGATCGCGACGAGCGTGTCGGTCGGCAGCACCAGGGCGTCGCCGTCGGCGAGGAACACCCGGTCGGCGTCCGGCCACCGCCGCGCGGCGGCGTCGATGTCGGCGAACACGTCGCCGAGCGGCCGCGCCTGATAGTGCTTCGACTTGTACATGGCGCAGAAGGTGCAGCGGTTGAACGAGCACCCGAGCGTCACCTGGATGATCAGATTGCGGCCCTCGCTGGGGGGCCGGTACAGCGGCTCGTCGTATTGGAGCGGTGCGAGGTTCATCGGGTCATCGGAGCGCGGAATGCGGGACGCAGACGGCGGCCCGCATTGTGCGTTGCAGCGCGGCGCCCGGCAAGGGCCGGACGCCACCGCTCGCATCCCGGATCGGCCGGAGGCGATCAACCCGGCGCGAGGTCGCCCAGGAAGCTCGCCGCCACCGCCAGCCGCGACAGGGTGAGGCCGGACGCGGCGATCTCCTGCACGCCGCTGCGCACCCGCTCGACGGCACCGCCGCGGGTCTTCGCCCACGCCATCACGGCGGCCTCGCCGAACTGGCGGTCCGCCATCGTCTCGGCGGTGATGCGGCGGGCCGCGTCGCCGATCTGGTCGAGGGCGCGGTCCAGCGCCAGCCTGTCGAAATAATCGGTGACCACGATGGAGCGCGCCGCCGCCGCGATACGGTCGATCTCGAAATGGGCGACGACCGCGAACCAGGTGGCGGCGACCTCGTCGACCGGCCGGCCGATGCGGTCGGCGACCAGCACCGCGTCGGTGGCGCCGGCGATCTGCGGCAGGTCGGCGAGGCGCCCGGCGAGCGGCGCCGGCACGCCGGCCGCCGTCAGCTCGACGATCCGGGCCGCACGGGCGGCGCGCGCCTCCTTGGGCAGCAGGCGGTCGAGCGCCGCCTCGACGGTGGCGATGCCGGTGCGGTAGTGAGCCACCAGGCCGGCGAGCCCGCCCGAGAAGTCGAGCCGGCGCAGCGCCCACACCATGCGGTCGAGCAGCAGGTTCTGCACCGATTCGAGCAGCGCGAGCTGGAGATCGCCGTCGATGCGGTTGTCGAGGTCCTCGATCTCGGTGTTGAGCGCCACCATCTCGAAGGAGTCGCGCACCGCCGCGAAGGCCGCCGCGATACGATCCGGCGCCGCGCCGGTCTGGTCGGCGATGCGCACCACGAGGGTGGGCCCGCCGCGATTGATCATCGAGTTGGCGAGCCGCGTCACGATGATGTCGCGGCGCAGCCGGTGCTGCGCCAGCGCATCGGGGAACTGCTCGGCGACCGCCGCCGGGAAGTAGCGGCCCAGCTCGCGGCCCAGATAGGCGTCGTCGGGGATCGCCGATTCGAGCAGGTCGTGGCCGAGCGACAGCTTGGCGTAGGCGATGAGCACCGCGAGCTCGGGCCGCGTCAGCGGCTCGCCGCGACTGCGCCGCTCGGCGATCTCGACGTCGTCGGGCAGGAACTCGACGGCGCGGTCCAAGAGGCCGCGGCGCTCCAGCGTCTGCATCAGCCGCTGCTGGAAGCCGAGGTCTTCCAGGCCGCGGCGCTGCGCCAGCGACAGCGCCTGAGTCTGCTGGTAGTTGTTGACGAGCACCAGGCGTGCCACGTCGTCGGTCATGGCGGCGAGCAGGCTGTCGCGGCCGGCGCGGTCGAGCCGGCCCTCGCGCAGCGGCCGGCCGAGCGCGATCTTCAGGTTCACCTCGACGTCGGAGGTGTTGACGCCGGCCGAGTTGTCGATGGCGTCGGTGTTGAGCCGCACGCCGGCGCGCGCCGCCGCGATGCGGCCGAGCTGGGTCATGCCGAGATTGGCGCCTTCGCCCACCACCTTGCAGCGCAGCTCGGCGCCGGTGACCCGCACCGCGTCGTTGGCGCGGTCGCCGACCTGCTCGTTGGTCTCCTCGGGCGCGCGCACATAGGTGCCGATGCCGCCGAACCACAGGAGATCGACTGGCGCTTTCAGGATGGCGCTGATCAGCTCGGCCGGGGTGACCCGCTCCTTGTCGATCGCAAGCGCCGCGCGGGCCTGCGGCGACAGCACGATCTCCTTGGCGGTGCGGGAGAACACGCCGCCGCCGGGCGACAGCAGGGCGCGGTCGTAGTCCTGCCAGCTCGACCGCGGCAGCGCGAACAGCCGCGCCCGCTCGGCGAAACTCGTCTCCGGGTCGGGATCGGGATCGATGACGATGTCGCGGTGGTCGAAGGCGGCGATCAGTCTCGTGGTGCGCTCGCGCAGCATGCCGTTGCCGAACACGTCGCCCGACATGTCGCCGCAGCCCGCCACCGTGAACGGCGTCGTGCCGATGTCGACGTTCATCTCGCGGAAGTGACGCTTCACCGCCTCCCAGGCGCCGCGCGCCGTGATGCCCATCGCCTTGTGGTCGTAGCCGGCCGAGCCGCCCGACGCGAAGGCGTCGTCGAGCCAGAAGCCGCGCTGCTGGGCGATGCCGTTGGCGATGTCCGAGAAGGTCGCGGTGCCCTTGTCGGCGGCGACCACCAGATAGGGATCGTCGCCGTCGTGGCGCACCGCGTCGGCCGCCACCAGGGCGCCGTCCGGCCCGATGGTGTCGGTGACGTCGAGCAGCGCCCCCATGAAGGCGCGGTAGCAGGCGACGGCCTCCGCCTGGGCGGCCTCGCGGTTGCCGGCGGGAAGCTGCTTGGGCACGAAGCCGCCCTTGGCGCCGACCGGCACGATGACGGCGTTCTTGACCTGCTGGGCCTTGACCAGCCCGAGGATCTCGGTGCGGAAGTCCTGCGGCCGGTCCGACCAGCGGATGCCGCCGCGCGCCACCTTGCCGAAGCGCAGATGCACGGCTTCGAGCCGGGGCGAGTAGGCGAACACCTCGTAGAGCGGGCGCGGCAGCGGCAGCGCGTCGAGGCGGCGGCTGTCGAGCTTGAGGGCGATCACCGCCTTCGGCTGGCCGTCGCGGTCGAGCTGATAGAAGTTGGTCCGCACTGCCGCCTGCACGACGTTGACGAAGCGGCGCAGGATGCGGTCTTCGTCGAGGCTGTCGACGGCATCGAGCGCGGTCTCGATCTCGCTCAGGATCGCGGCCTGGCCGGCGGCGCGCGCCGCGGCGTCGATGCCGTCCTTCGGCTCGAAGCGGGCGTGGAACAGCGCCACGATCTTCTCGGCGAGACCCGGGTGGCGCGCCAGCGTCGCCCACATGTAGTCCTGCGAGTAGCGCACGCCGATCTGGCGCAGATAGCGCGACAGCGCCCGGATCAGCGCGATCTCGCGCCACGGCAGCGAGGCGACGAGAGCGAGGGCGTTGTAGCCGTCGTCCTCGACGACGCCGCGCATGGCCATCAGGAACACGGCTTCGAGCCGGCGGCCGAGCACGTCGAGATCGACGGCGCCGCCGTCGAGCCGTTCCAGCATCATGTCGTGCAGCCAGGCACGGGCGTCGTCGGCAAACGGCAGGTCGGCCCGGAACGAGCTTTCCTCCACCACGCGGAAGCCCATGTGCTCCAGCACCGGCACCCGCTCGGACAGCGGGATCGGCCGGCCCAGGCTCCACACCCGCAGGCGGGCGCAGGACGGCGCGTCGCCGGCGTTGCGATGGAAGCCGACGCCGAGCGGGCGTTCGGCCGTCAGCCGTTCGAGGGCGCGGATGTCGTCGACCGCGACCGCTGGCGTGAACGCCGCTCGGTAGGCGCGCGAGAAGGCGCCGGCATAGTGCTCCCGCAAGGCGCGGGCGCGCTGCGGCTCGGTGGTGGCGGCCAACTCGGCGGCGAAGCGGTCGTGCCAGGTCAGCACCAGGCCCGACACCGCCTCCTCGAGGGCGGCGCGGCTCGGCCGCGGCGTCTCGCCGGCGTAGCGCGCCACGATGTAGTGGACCCGCACCAGCGGACCTTCCGGGAACCACGGATAGTAGGCGGCGATACGGCCCGCATAGACCGCGGCGAGATGATCGGCGATCGCCTCGCGCACCGCCGAGTCGTAGCGATCGCGCGGCACGTAGACGACGACGGAGACGAAGCGGTCGAAGCGGTCGGGCCGGGCGAGCACGCGCACCCGCGGCCGCTCGCCGAGATGCATGACGATCAGCGCGAAGCGGTGCAGCGTCTCCTCGTCGATCTGGAACAGCTCGTCGCGCGGATAGGTCTCCAGCACGTTGGCGAGGGCGCGGCCCGAATGGCTGGCCGGCGGGAAGCCGGCCCGCGCCAGCACGGCGTCGATCTTGCGGCGCAGATACGGGATGCTGCGGGCCGAGCGGGTGTAGGCGGTGGCGGTGAACAGGCCGAGCAGGCGCAGCTCGCCGACGACGCGGCCCTCGGCGTCGAACCGCTTGATGCCGATGTAGTCCATGTGGACGCGGCGGTGCACGCGCGAGCGCGCGTTCGCCTTGGTGATGATCAGCGCCTTCGGCTCTTGCAGGAACTCCATCAGCTCGGGCGTGACGGTCACCAGCTCGCGGCCGCGGCGCAGCACCTTGACGTCGCTCCGGCGCAGGATGCCGAGCGGCTGGGCGGCGCCGTTCTCGGTGGTCTCGGTGCCGTCGAGCGCGTAGGCGCGCAGGCCCAGGAAGGTGAAGTTGTCGTCGGCGAGCCAGCGCAGGAAGGCGATCGCTTCGGCCAGCTCGCCGGCCGGCAGCGGCGGCTGCTCGCGCTCCAGCGTCGCGATCACGTCGTCGACCGTCGCCCGCATGGCGCGCCAGTCCTCGACCGCGAGGCGCACGTCGGCGAGCGTTGCGTCGAGCGCCGCCAGGGTCTCGTCCCGTCGCGCCGCGTCGCCGACGCGCTCGACATGGACATGGATCAGGCTTTCGCGCGCCGCGCCGGCGCCGCCTTGCGCGATTGGACGGAAGCTGCGCAGCCGGCCGCCTTCGTCACGTTCGACCGCGAGGATCGGATGCGCGACGAGCAGCGGATCGAGGCCGCGCTCGCGCAGGCCGCCGAGCACCGAATCGAGCAGGAACGGCATGTCGTCGTTGACGATCTCGACCACCGACACGGTGGCGGCGGGATCGTCCGGTGTGACGATGCGCAGCTTCGGGGTGCGGGGGCTGCGCTCGGCGAGCCAGTCGCGCGCCGCGGCCGCGAAGCCGGCCAGCTCGGCCGCCGTGTAGGCGGCGAGATCCTCGGGCGCCACCTCGGCGAACAGCGCGCCGACCAGCGCCGCATCCGCGGCGCCTACCTGCGCCGCCATGATCGCCTCCGCGTCCGCCACCACCTGCTGCGTGACTTGATCGTCGACAGCCGGCTTCGCCGCTTGGGCGTCCATCGTGCTCTCCTTGCGCGCCCCGGCTCCCCTTGGGCCGGGGACGCGCTACTCTAGCGCACGCAATCGTGGCGCGCAGCGGACGGACCGGGTGATGGCGGCTATGCAACCACCGCGAGGGTCGTGCGCCGCATCGAGGCGGCCGCCGGCGCCGTCGACAGACGACAGGAGAGTTTTATGGACGAGACCGCACGCCGCGACGATGACCCGGTGATCGCGCTCGCTCTGCCGGCCGCGCCGCTGAGCGATGCCATGGCAGCGTATTTCGCAAAATGCGACGAGAAGCTCGGCTTCGTCCCCAATGTGCTGCGCGCCTATGCGTTCGACATGGCCAAGCTCGAAGCCTTCGTGGCGGTCTACAACGACCTGATGCTGGCGGCGTCGGGCCTGACCAAGCTCGAGCGCGAGATGATCGCGGTCGCGGTGTCGTCTCACAATCGCTGCTACTACTGCCTGGTCGCCCACGGGGCGGCGGTGCGGGCGCTGTCGGGCGACCCGGTGCTGGGCGAGCAGATGGTGACCAATTACCGCGCCGCCCGGCTGTCGCCGCGCCAGCGCGCCATGCTGGACTTCGCCGTGAAGCTGACCGAATCGCCGTGGACCGTGGCGGACGAGGATCGCGCCGGGCTGCGGGCCGTCGGCTTCTCCGATCGCGACATCTGGGACATCGCGGCCGTCGCGGCGTTCTTCAACATGACCAACCGGCTGGCGTCGGCGACCGACATGCGGCCGAATCCCGAGTACCACGCGCAGGCTCGCTGAGCGCGCCGCGCCCGCCTCCCGAAAGATCAGTCATGCGTCTTCCTGCGCTCGGCGCCGCTGCCGCCCTTCTGCTCGCTCTCGTCCCGGTCGCCGTGCCGGCTCAGCCATCCGTCCGCGACGCGGCGACGGCGCCGAGCGTTCATGCCGGGGCCGTGCGGGTCGAGGCGGTGACGGCCCGCCACGGCATGGTGGCGAGCCAGGAGGCGGAGGCGAGCCGCATCGGCGCCGCCGTGCTGGCGCAGGGCGGCAATGCGGTCGATGCCGCGGTGGCGACCGCCTTCGCGCTCGCCGTCACCCTGCCGCGGGCCGGCAATCTCGGCGGGGGCGGCTTCCTGGTGCTGCACCGGGCCGGCGGCGAGGCGGTGACCATCGACTTCCGCGAGGCGGCGCCGGCCGCCGCCACCGCCGACATGTTCCTCGATGCCGAGGGGCGGGCCGACCCGCAGGCGTCGCGCTTCAGCGCCCGCGCCATCGGGGTGCCGGGCAGCGTCGCCGGCCTGGCGCTGGCGCACGCGCGCCACGGCTCCGGCCGACTGTCGCTCGCCGACCTGATCGCGCCGGCGATCCGGCTCGCCCGCGACGGCGTGCCGGTGCAGGACGATCTCCTCGATTCGCTGCTGCTCGGGGCGCCGCGGCTCGCCCGCTGGCCGTCGTCGGCGCGGATCTTCCTCGGGGGAGACGGCCGGCCGCCGGCGGCGGGCGCCCGGCTGGTCCAGGTCGATCTCGCCGACACGTTGGCGGCGATCGCGGCCGGCGGCCCGGCGGCCTTCTACGAGGGGCTGGTGGCGGAGCGTATCGTCGCCGCCGTGCGGGCGGCCGGCGGCGTCCTCGCCCGCGACGACCTCGCCCGTTACCGGGCGGTGGAGCGGCCGGCGCTGCGCGGCACCTACCAGGGCCACGATCTCGTGGTCATGCCGCCGCCCTCGTCGGGCGGCGTGCATCTCGTGCAGATGCTGAACATCCTGGAGGGCTACGACCTCGCGGCGCTCGGGGCGGGCTCGCCGGCGGCGCTGCACCTCGCCATCGAGGCGATGAAGCGCGCCTATGCGGATCGCGCCGTCTTCCTCGGCGATCCCGACACCGTCGACGTGCCGCTCGCGCGCCTGCTCGCCAAGGACTACGCCGCGATGCTGCGGGCCGGCATCGACCCGGCGCGGGCGACCCCGGCGGCGGCGATTCGCCCGGACAGCCCGGCGCTCGGGGCGGGCGGCCCCGACACCACCCACCTCTCGGTGGTCGACCGCGACGGCAACGCCGTGGCGCTGACCACCTCGCTCAACTTCAACTGGGGCGTCGGGCTGGTGGCGGAGGGCACCGGCGTGCTGCTCAACAACACGCTCGACGACTTCTCGGCGAAGCCGGGCGCGCCCAACGCCTTCGGGCTGATCGGCGGCGCCGCCAACGCACCGGGGCCCGGCAAGCGGCCGCTGTCGTCGATGACGCCGACCATCGTGCTGAAGGACGGCCGGCCCGTGCTGGTCACCGGGGCGCCGGGCGGCAGCCGAATCATCTCGGCGGTGCTCCAGGTGGTGCTCGGCCGCCTCGACTTCGGGCTGTCGCCGGCGGACGCCGTGGCGGCGCCGCGCGTCCATCATCAGTGGCGGCCCGACGAGGTGCTGGTGGAGCCGACGCTGCCGGACGCGACGGTGCGGGCGCTCGCCGCCATGGGGCATCCGGTGCGTGTCGGGCCGGTGTCGGGCTCCGCCCACACGATCGCGGCGACGCCGGACGGTCTCGTCGGGGTGGCGGATGGGCGCTCGCGCGGCGCCGGGGCGGCGGGGCACTGACTGACGCCGAGCGTCCGTCCTTCCGCTCGTCCGCCGGACGTGCCCGTCGTCAGGAGACGCGGCGGCGCGGCTCGACCAGGCGGCCGAGCTGGCGGCGGGCCAGCGCATGGTGCGGCGGCCGCGCGTTGAGGCGGATCGACGTGTTGCTGCGATAGAGCGGGACGAACAGCGGCGCGGTCTTGAAGCGTCCGGCGACCGGCTCGGAGGCGACGGGATCGATGCCCAAACGGCGCAATACCACCGGCAACATCCTACTCGTCCTGAAAAAATATCGGCGGAGACGCCCGAAACCGAGCGGAATTGGAGCGGGCGAAGGGATTCGAACCCTCGACCCCAACCTTGGCAAGGTGCCCGACACGCTTTCGCCATCTTGTCCGCCTTCACGCTATGACGCTATTCTGCACGATAAATCAAACAGTTATCAAGCTTCGATTCCGCCGAACCTATCCGGGAGGTGACCACCGACTTGCTTCGAAATGCTTGGAATCGGCTTCGATAGAGGGTATGGTAGGGTGATTCTAAGCAAATACTCGACAAGGCGTTGATATGGCGAAAGAAAAGATCACGAAGCGGATCGTGGATGCGCTCAAGGCTCCGAAACCTTCCAGAGATGGGGTCAAGGTTCGGGAGCATTTCGTGTGGGATCGCGAGCTGCGCGGGTTCGGCGTGCAGGTCATGCCGTCGGGTCTCAAGAGCTTCGTCATCCAGTATCGCACCCCGGAAGGGAGGAACCGGAGAGCCGTCATCGGGCGCTATGGGCTGATGACGGTCGAAGAAGCTCGCAAGCTCGCCCATGAGAAGCTGGTGGCGGTTTCCAAGGGTGTCGATCCGGTCGCCGAGGAAGCCAAGGCAGCGGGCCTGCTCACCGTCGCCGAAGTCTGCGACTGGTATCTGGCCGAGGCGGAAGCCGGGCGGATCCTCGGCCGCCGTCGGCGGCCGATCAAGCCGTCCACGCTGGCGATGGACCGCAGCCGCATCGAGGCGCACATCAAGCCGCTCCTCGGTCGCCGCCAGGTCGCATCCCTCAAGCTTGGCGATGTCGAAGGTGCGCAGGCGGACATTGCGGCCGGCAAGACCTCGAAGCCTCGCGCGGGCAGCCGCGGCGGCGCCACCACCGGCGGCGAAGGCGTGGCCGCGAGGACCATGTCGACGCTGCATTCCATTTTTGAGCATGCGGTTCGCCTCGGGAAGATCGAAGCCAATCCCGCGAAGGGTGTGCGCAGGCTCGCCAGCGCACCGCGCGAGCGCCGGCTCAGCCGGAGCGAGATCGAACGGCTGGGCAAGACGCTGCGGGCGGCCGCGGAGGAGGGCGAGCATCCGACGGGGCTCGCCGCCATTCGCTTCCTCCTCCTGGCCGGCTTTCGGCGCATGGAAGCGCTCGGGCTGCAGCGCACCTGGCTGGACGAAGAGGAATGCGCCATCCGCTTTCCGGATACCAAAAGCGGCGCGCAGATTCGTGTGATCGGCCAGGCCGCCATCGATCTGCTTCTCGATCAGCCCAAAACCAAGTCCCCCTTCTTCTTTCCGGCCGATTGGGGCGAAGGGCATTTCATCGGCGTGGTGCGTGTTCTCGATCGCGTCTGTCAGAAGGCCGGGCTGGCGGACATCACCCCGCACACGTTGCGCCACACCTTTGCGAGCCTCGCGGGCGATCTCGGCTTCTCCGAGCTGACGATCGCGGCGCTGCTCGGCCATTCCGCCAGGGGCGTCACACAGCGCTATGTCCACATCGACGAAGCGCTCAGGATGACGGCTGACCGGGTGGCCGACGAAATGGCCGACCTGCTCGATGGGCGGGCGACGCCATCGCGTTCTCGCTCCGGACGGCGTGATCGGTCCCAGCAGAAGCAGACGCTGGAGGCGACCGGGGCATGAGTGTCCGAAGTTTGCGGCAAACTTCGGACACCAAAGCAAGCCCTGTTTGTCCGAAGAATGTAGCACTTTTCGGACACGATCTTGCCTTTGTCCGAAAAATGTATCATATTTCGGACATGACGACCTTAGCGCATGATACCGACCTTCGCTCCCGGCTGCTCGCCCGGATCGCCTCCAGCCCGAACGAGGTCTGGACGCCCGGCGATTTTGCCGACCTTGGCAGCCGCGCCGCAGTCGACAAGACCCTGCAACGCCTCGCCGCCGCAGGCGATCTGCGTCGGATCGACCGCGGTCTCTACGATCAGCCCCGCAAGAATGAGCTGACTGGCCGCCCCGCCGTGCCCGATTATCGCGCCGTCATCCGCGCCGTCACCCGCCGCGACCAGGCGCGCGCCGTGGTGGACGGCATGACCGCCGCCAACGATCTCGGCCTCACCACCGCCGTGCCCGCGCGCATCGAGGTGTTGGTTGATGCACGCCTGAAGCCGATCAAGCTCGGCAAGCAGGAAATTCATTTCAAGTTCGCCGCACCCAGCCGCCTCTATTGGGCAGGCCGGCCGGCCATGCGCGTTGTCCAGGCACTGCACTGGATGCAGGACATGCTTGCGCAGGACGACGAGCGCGCCCGCGTCCGGACCGCGCTGCGCCGCCTTTTTGCCGACCCGAAGCACGGGCAGCCTATCCGCGACGATCTGCGCGCCGGACTATCGGCGCTGCCGATCTGGATGCAGGAGTTCCTGCGAGGCCTGCTCAGCGCAACCGATGCGGACGAGGGCCAGCCATGACCGACGCCGCGTACAGGCAGGTCATCGCCGCGTCGCCGGGTGACCGGCTCGATCTGTTTCTCACCACCGCCAATCGGCTCGGCACGCCGGTCGGCAATGTGGAGAAGGATTTCTGGGTCTGCTGGACGCTGAATGCGCTCTATCACGAGCGACCTGCTGGGGGACCTCGCCTCCTATTCAAGGGCGGCACATCGCTGTCGAAAGCCTATGGCCTGATCGAGCGCTTTTCCGAGGACATCGGTGCGCCGTGACGGCGCGGGAGGGTGAAATGACATAATCAAAACCCTCTCAGCTTTGCTGATTTTCGACCGACGGCTGGAATGCCGTCCCTCTCGTAGAAGCAACGAGAGGAAGGGGACCGAAAAGCTGGGTCGGGTGTCGCCGATCCGGTGTCATAAGCAGATCGGTCTGAACTGTACCGGACGGGAACCATCACTACCGGGTCGGGCTACCGCAGTGTCCATGGTGAGACAACGAAGTGCGTGGTGGAAGCCTCTGTAATATCCGAGAAGTCTCCCAACCGTGATGGCGGGGGCGACAAACATGCGATCAGACATGGCAGGGCTCAATGTTCCCTGCTGAGGAGTGCGGAAATACGCACTCGGAACGGGCGAGCTTCTTTGAGACCGTTCTCCGTATCGCCAGGGGTATAGCGCACCACCTGCAGACACAAAGGTTGGAAATCGGAACACGGGAACCTGAACCGTCTGCCCGGCAGGAACCGGGCTAGCCGCGACGACCGGAGACGGGCGCGTTCAGGGGCGGAGCCTTCGTAGTAGTCGGAGTCCGGGAAAGCCGGACACATGGCGAAGGGAGGCAGGAAGACGATTGGTTGGCATGACGGGGAAGCGATTTGTGGACACAGATCATCGAGCTGATGAGGCTTGGGTACTCGACGTGCAGCGCCGACTATATCAGTGGAGTAAGGCAAATCCCGGCGATCAATGGCGGGACATGTGGGGCTGGTTGACAGACCCGCGCATGTTGCGCTGCGCTTGGCATCGCGTGTCGTCCAATAAGGGCGGCCGCACTGCTGGCATCGACGGGATGACCGTAGGACGCATCCGGAAGAAGGGAGAGCAGGGCTTTCTCAATGGACTTCGGACTGAACTGCGCTCCGGCGCATATCGGCCCAGCCCGGCGAAACGCAAGCTCATCCCCAAAGCCGGTAAACCGGGGCAGTTCCGGCCCTTGGGCATTCCCACGGTCAAGGACCGCGTGGTTCAGAGCGCGGTCAAGATACTTCTGGAGCCAATCTTCGAGGCGCAGTTCTGGCATGTCTCCTATGGGTTTAGGCCCGGACGGAGCACGCACGGCGCTTTGGAGCACATCCGCAGGGCAGCCCAACCGCACAAACGCGGCAGGGATAGCCGGCGGCACGGGATGCCATATCCGTGGGTGATCGAAGGCGACATCAAGGGCTGCTTCGATAATATCAATCATCACTATCTGATGGAAAGGCTGCGCAAGCGCGTGGCTGACCGGCAGGTGGTCGGGTTGGTCGGGCAATTCTTGAAAGCCGGCGTGCTGGCAGAAGAGCAGTTCTTCCGCACGCAAGCCGGCACCCCGCAGGGTGGAATCATCTCGCCGTTGCTCGCCAACATTGCGCTCAGCGCGATCGAGGAGAGATATCAGCGGTGGGTGTATCCGGATCCGAAGGGTAAACCGTCGACCAGACAATCAATACTCGCGGCGGCATCGGGTAGACGTTTGTGGGACCGCAAAGCAGGACGCTGTGTCTGTTTTCCCATACGCTACGCGGACGACTTTGTGGTGCTGATCTCGGGATCGGAGGAAGATGCTCTCGCGGAGAAATCCGCGCTGGCGCAATACCTTCACGAGGTAACAGGCCTTGAGTTGTCACCGGAAAAGACGAAGGTCACTGCGATGACGGAGGGATTCGAATTCCTCGGGTTCCGTTTTGTCGTGCAGTGGGACAAACGCTACGGTTACTGCGCACGCGTGCTGATACCAAAAGCCAAGTCCAGCGACCTTCGTCGCAAGGTCAAGGAACGCACGGGGCGCAACTGCACCTTCGGCACCCTTGGCAGCAAGCTTCAGGAACTCAACCCCGTCCTGCGCGGATGGGCGAATTACTTCCGTTTCTGCTTCGGGGCGAGCAAGGTGTTTACCGGTCTCGACTGGTACACCGGCGATCGCCTCTGGCGGTGGCAGCGGAAACTTCGTCCACACGCCAACGCAGGTGAAATTGCAAAAGGCCGACAACGCAGCCGTCGCCGCCCAACCGTTCGGCTGTGGCGCGATGGGCCTGTCGAGCAATATATGCTCGCATGGACACCTGTCAGTCGGTTCCGCCTTGCGTGGATGGGAACGCCACACTTCGCCATGTCTTCTGGCGAGCCGGATGCATAACGAAAGGTGCATGTCCGGTTCTGCGAGGGGTGGTGAGAAACGGACCGTCGCGAGACGGCACCGCGCTCGCCACCTACTCTACACGTCACCGTCTTCCGCGACGACCTCAATGAGGCCGCTTCGGTCGAGGAACTGGAGGCTCTGTCGAACAAGAAACGTCGCGCCAGGCTCGATGCTATCCGGGACGCGTGCCGTGCCTATATCACAGGCCCGCTCCACGAACTTCTTAGCGCGCGGCTCGCCGAGGCAACCAATGGCGCCGGGCGCGTCGAGATCGACGAAGCCGATCCAGACGGACAGACATTGCTCGTCTGGTATCCCGAAGTCGAGCCGCGCGACGGCACCTATGTGCGACCGGCCGTGCGCATCGAATCCGGCGCAAAGTCAGCGCTCGATCCCAACCGTCCCACTACGATTCGACCCTATGTCAGCGAGGAGGCTGATGGACTCGACCTAACCGTCGCCGGCGTCACCACGATCGAAGCCACCCGCACCTTCTGGGACAAGGTGGTGATTGCCCATGGCTTGCGCCGCTGGTACGAACGGCGCGGTGTTCTCCGGCAGGAAGGCCAGCGCGTGTCGCGACACTATTACGACCTCCACTGCCTGCTTGGCTCGGAGGTCGGAAAAGCGGCGCTTGCAGATCGCGATCTTGGCGCAGACTGCGTGCGCCACGCGCGCATGTTCTTCGACCGCCCCGACTATGATCTGGCCTCCGCCACCCCGGGCTCATTCGCTATCGCACCTATCAACGGAATGGTCGAGGCGCTCAGTCGCGACTATGCAAACACCACGGCCATGATCTTTGGGGTCGCTCCTGGATTCGCGCAGATATCGGCTTCCGCCTTCCAAATTGAGCGGGTCATAAACAGCCGCGTTTAGTCAAACCGATTGCACTACAACCTGCGAAGATATCAGTCATGCAGTGCTTTGCGCAGGGCATCCGGCGCGTCGGCGTAGAAGAGAACTTGAACCTTGGTGGCTACATCGTCCGACAAGTCGATCAAGGCCCTGCGACTGGATACGGGCACGAGGACGGCGTTGGCGCCTTTCTCCATTGCGAGCTCGATTACGTCGATCGGGTTGTGGATCGGTTCGATAGAGCCGCCCAGGGTAATTCCGCCGGCGATGACCAAGCCACCCTTCAAGGGCTTGCCGAGCAAGGCGGAGCAAAGCCCGACGAGGACGCCGACGCCAAGTTGCTCGCCGCTCTTCGCGGCGTCGAAGGATCGAAGCTGGAGAGCAAATTCGTGCTCGCGTGGATTGCGCTCGCCGACGAGTTCCCGTGACCTTGCATAGAGGTTCTGCTCCGCGATGCGCGCGCTTTCCCGGAACGGGCCGGGGGGAGACTGGTTCAGGATGCGAACGCCACCGCCGGGGCTTTCGGTCACTTCGATACGGAACAATCCCGTACTTTCATCCTGGCCGCCCGGGCTGATCGCCCAGACCTGGCCGGCAGGTAGAGGGTCGGAGCCGATGCTGTCCTCACTCTGCAACTCCGGAGTCGAGACGAACTTCTCCACCCCGTCCAAGCCGATCACGTAGCTGAATTGCGTGTTGCGAAACTCGGCCGAGCCGATGCGCTTCTGCTGCTCCTTCACGCGACGGCGAACTTCCAGGGCGAGACGTACTGCCCATTCCAAATCGTCGTCCGGCACGGCGACGGTCGGATCGGGATAGAGAAGCTTCAACAGGCCGGAGACGGTCTTATTGACCGCATTCTGATCGCGGCCGGAAAGGGCGCCGCCGAAATGCACGCGCCCCTGGAGCACGTTGACGCGGCTTTGCGAGCGAAGGCCCGAGAAGCACTCCGCGAGAACATCGCTGACGAGGCCGAAGCGGTCGGTGAACAGCTCCTTGCTTATCTTGGGCACGTCCCATCCCGGCAGGTAGCAGTGGATGCGGTCCATGAAGGCCGTGTCGTTCCGCATCTCCGGCGGCATAGGTCCGAACAGGTGCCCCACCCGCTGCTGGTGCTGCACGTCCACATCGAAATTGCCGACCATGACGATACTGCCTTCGGCGCGGATGCTCTCCCGGCCGCGTGAAAACTCGCCCGACTCCATGTAGCCCTTCATGATGTTGACGCCGTCCTTCTGATCGAAGGAAATGCCCGACACCTCATCGAAGCAGACGACGTCGTACTGGCAGACAAGGCCGCGCTGCCCATTCGCCATGTTAACGAACATGCGCGCGACCGTGGCCTTTCCGCCGGAAACGAGGTGCGCATAAGGAGAGACCTGTTGGAAGAGATGGCTCTTGCCTGTGCCGCGCGGGCCGAGTTCGATGAGATTGTAGTTCCGCTCCACGAACGGGATCATGCGGAGCAGCGTCGCGTCTTGGGCGCGGGTGCTCAGAGCAGCGGGCTCTAGGCCGATGCTACGCAGGAGGAAGTCCTTCCACTCGCGTGTGGTCAGTTGGCCGCGGCCAGCGGCGATCTTCTCCAGAATGTCGCGTGTCGATAGCTGAATTTCACGGAGGCTGAGGACTTCAAACGGCCTGCCGCCCTTCTCTTGCGCGATACTCGCGTCGTAGCCGAGTTCGATCTCGGCATAGAAGCCGCCCGTCAGCATCCGCTCATGATCCAGGACGATCTTGTCCGAGATGCGCACGTCGTTCAGGCGGAGGCTAGGCAGCGTTGCCAGATAGCTGTCGGTCTTGGCGTCGAGCCGGGCAGTGATGATGTCGATGATGCGGACGGAGCCGCGGTCGCGCGCCTTAGACTTGAATAGCTCCTCTTCGCCCGCGCGCACCGTCCGGTCGGAGAGTTGCGACTGCACCATCTGGAGACCTTCCTCGATCTCCTCGGGCACGGTGCTGGCGCAGTAGCGGCCGAGCATGAACTCGACAACATAGGTCGGCACGGGGAACTGGCCGCGAAAACGGCGCACCAGATCCTTGCGTACGATGTGGCCCGGGAAGGCTTCCGCCGCCTTGCGATCAAGGTCGTCGAGTTCGATCACGTCAATCCTCCCCGACCGTCAGTGTACGGTGGGCCAATACCCGACCGTCATCATCCAGCACGACAAGGCATGCGGCTTCACGCTCGTGTTCGTCGCTGACCAGGAAGGACGTGCGGCCGCGCTCGTCCAAGACCCGGCCGCCCTTGATCAGGCTCGGTCCGCTGGTCTCCGAACCGAGGCGCAGATCGATGCGGAGGTCGGCACCGCCGGTGACTTCGACGCGCAGGCGCAGTCCCTCCCATCTGGTTTGCCCAACATTGACTGCCCGCTTTGCGCCATCGCTCGCCACCTCCAGGACGGGCAGGATGCATTCCTGCGGGCTGACGCCGCCATGCGCGTACTCATAGCCCGCATAAAAGGACCGCGCCCCTGTCGCCGTCGCTACCGAGACCTCGGGGTTCCAGGTCCACGGAACCTGGAGATAGGACGTTTGCGCCTTCGCTTTAACCAAGGCGCAGCGTGTTCGCTTGCCGTTGGGCTCCACCAGACCGACATCAAGTGCCGCGTGGGGTAATCCGTCCGGCATCAGCAGCCAGCCATGGTCGGTGACGATGCGAAGGCTCCGCCCGGACCGCACCAACTGAAGGATGCGGTCGGCCGCATCGCGGATGCCGGCCGAGAGCCGCTCGGCAAGGCGCGCACCCAGCGCGTGCCCTTCTTCGTCGAAGCGCCCTGTCTCCGCCCAGAGCTTCACGTCGGGAAGGAGGGCGTTACCTGTCTCCCAGCCATCCGCTTCCATCAGCTTGAAGAGCACGGGTTTCGTTGCCGGCTTGCCCTCCGGGGAGAGCGGCAGAACGTCGGATGTGGTAGGCGGACCGTTGAGCAGGGACGCCACTGGTGAGACCATCGGCTTGCACGTCGCGGTCACGGTCGGAAACCCGGACCACATCCAGCCCAGCGAAACCTTCACGCCCTCGGCTTCGAGGCGGCGGACGAGCTCGCGGGCAAGGTCCATGCGCAAACCGTCCACGAACAAGATCGTAGTGGCGTCAGGACCAGGCTCGGACGGAGCGGCGAGCTTCACTTTGCCGACCCGGATCAGCTCCTGGAGCGCGACTGCTCCCTGTTCCATCCAGGGCAGATAGACCGCACGCAGTGCGGCGGCTATGGCCTCACGGTCGAGCTCGCGCGGCGCCGCTGCGAGCGCGCGCATCGCGGCCCAATCCACATCGGCGCCTGCCGCGACATAGGCTTCGGCCAATGCGTTGCCCTCATGGCCCGGCAGAGGCCTGGCTGCCGCGACCTTCACGAGGAAGGAGAGGGCCTGCGCCAGGGGCGCTTCGCCGCGCCGCGCCCAGACCGTCTCTCGCCGCCAGGCATGTTCTTCGTCGAGCCCGGCAAGCTGCTTCCTCGCGGCTTCTGGCGATAGGTCGGCAAGCGACAGAAGCGCTTCCCTCAGCTTCTTCTCGTCCTGAGCATTCAGGCGCGGATAGGAATCCCGGTTCTCAGAACGGTCGAACAGCGTTCCCGGCTCTTCGAGACCGAGATAGGTGACGACGTTCTCGAACCCGGTAGAGGCGGCGAAGCGCGCCCACACCTCCGCCCACCGCCCTGCGCGCTTGGCTAGACGCCGCACGGCATCTTGCGGGGACAGCTTGCGCGGATCAAACTTCAATTGTTTTTCGGCAATGGTGGCGAAGGCCGCGAAACGCGCCGGATCGCCCATCTCGGTGAAGGCGCCGTCGATCCAGTCGAGCATGTCGGCGGCGAGGTCAGGGGCAAGCAGGGCGTTGAGCTGGTCTGCGCTCCAGCGTTGGCCGCGCAGCTCCTCGACGGGGCGAGTGCAAAAGCGCAGCGCCGCGTGCGAGAGCGCTGCACGGGTCGCGTTGTCGTCGGCAATGCTGAGTTTCAGCGGTCCACGTTCGGAGGTGAGGAATCCACGCAAAGTCCAGTCCTTGCCGTTGACATGCCCGAACACGGTGCCTGCCACCGTGAACCAGACCAGCGGCTGTAGGAGAGGCGGGCAGTCGTCGGCGCCCTTCAGCGTCTCGCGGGCGACGCCGGGCAGATAAAGAATCGCCGTGGTACCCTCGGGAATATTGACGGCGGGAACGGCCCCGGCAACGGCAGCTCGCAGCCAGACCGCCGGTCCCGTCCGTGTCCCCGAATCGAACTCGCCGTAAGTCAGCAGCTCCGGAAGCCGCTCTCGCAGCGTGGGCAGAAGTGGCTCGAACTCCCGGTTCGCGTCGCACCACACCACCGCCTCCGGCGGCGCCTCGGCCGCCGCGTTGTAGCTCGCGGCGTCATGCAAGGCGGTGACGAGGGCATCGAGAGGCGTCGTCATGCGGCGGCAACCTCGAACTGGCGTGCGACATCCTCAGGACCATGCGCTACCAGCGCCAAGAGGATGCGGTCGCATTGGGAGATCAGCTCGGGATCGCGATTGGGGCGGAACGGGATTTTTCCACCATGGAAGAGGTTGTTTCGCACGGTCTTGACACAGTCGATCACGAATGCCCAATCGTCCCGCGGCTCTATTGGCCTCCATTCGTGCCGGTCCGTTTGCTTGTTGGGCGGAGAGTCCCATAGATACTGGTGCGCGGCCTTCAAACCGTCGGGAAGAGGCTGCCCTCTCATCGCCTCTTTGAAGGCGCGCCAGGATGGCTGATAGGCGCCGTATTGGATCGCCCCGAAGCCTCCGGCCTTCATGGCGAACTCCAAACGGGCAAAGTTCAGGAAGTACCCTAGCAGCAGGTTTCTTAGCGCCTCGTCTTGGGGCCAGCCCTCCCACCGATTCATTTCGCCGCCTCCACCCGTTTCGTTGCGGCCTCACGCGCGGCGCGCTTCTCGGCCAGTGTGGTGTGATGGTCGTTGCGGCGCTCACCGTTGAACACGTCGTACCAGGGGGCTGAGGGGACATCCTTTCCGCGATCCTTGTCCTTCAGGATCTTCGATAGGTCATGGGTCAAAACGCCCGCGATGATGAAGGGGCGGATATTCTGGCGCACACCATCGTCTAGGTCGGGGTCCCAGCCGAGCGGCTGCTGGGCGAGCGATTTCCAGCGCACGAAGATGTCGTAGGGCTTCTCGCCCTCCAGAATCTTCTCCAGCTTCTGTTGCAGCTCTCGTCCCTTCTCGTAGCGGAGCTGGTTGCCCTCCGCCTGGGCGCGTGCCAGCCAGTCGCCGAGCATGGTGTAGGTCAGCTTGCGCAGGGCGGCCTGGTCGAAGCGGTTGTAGTGGACGAAGACCGAAAAGCCGTCCTTCAGCCCGTCCCAGATGTGCCAAAGGAAGGGGCGCTGGCCGAACAGGGCACAGTGTTGGCGGAAGGCGCGGTCGCGCAGCCAGGCTTCGAGCGAGCCGTCACGGGCCTGCTTCTTGTCCAAAACCTCGTCTCCTTCTGCGACCAGGCGGCGCTCCAGAGCGTCGGACCAGTCGGTGCCGAATACGGCGGCGAGATAGGCGCGCAGACGGTCTGCCAACGGCTTCTCGCCGGCGACGGCCGGGACGCCAAGCAGGCCGTCATTGTCGCCAGCCGGGAGTTCTGCAGCTTTCGCGATCCACGCTCGCGCCTCGTCGGATAGGCGCATGTCGGGATCAGCTTCTGCGGGCCAGCGGTAACCGCCGAGACGCGCGAGCGCAGTAAGAAGCGTTGTGCCATGCTCTGCAGGCTTCGGATGCCCGTGAAAGATCCACTGTGTAGGATCGTTTGAAATGGGTTTGGGAAGCCCATTGGAATGGCGGTCAGAGGCCACCTTCTGCCAATGCTTTATATCAAACGGTACTTTTGCTAGCACAGCATTGTTTGCTTTCATGCTGGGCTCTATTCTTCTCACTAGCTTTTCGTACTCCGGTGATGCGCAGAACTCCCAAATCGCACTTGCATGTTTTGGGTCAATTGCGACGAGAGCTGAGACATTGCTGTCAAAAGCTTCGCCAAGATAAATCGAAGCTTGCAAGCTACTCATTTGGCTCACCACGCATCCAGCGCGACCGTGAGCCCCCAATCCTTGCAATCGCGCTATATGGCGCCCGCCATTGCTGAGATCGACTACTCCGTCGAGACCGCCAAACGATTTTGTTCTTTCAACAGTTGTCTGAATAAAGCGCCATTTGTCAGATGGAAGAAGGGGCTCCCAAAACACGCGACGATATCGTGGATCATCTCCCGTCTTTATTCCCTGGTAACTCTGCGCAAATGTCTCTAACAATCGGCCACTATTGAACTCTCCCAGGATAATTCTCGCATCTGGGTTCTTGATTTGCTGGGACTGTTTGAGCTCGGATGTTCGGCCGAGCTTCAGATTGATTTGTTTTTCTGTAGCGCTCTCCTCGTTGTTGCAGTCAATTCCAATAAAAACAGCATCAGATGTGGGGTTGTGATTCGAAATTGATACAAGAACTGTGTTAACGACTTCGCCAGAAATCGTCTCGAACGCTTTCGATCCCAGAGCGCACATGAAATCGAGTTTTTGTTGATCAAGTATCTGTATGCGGAAAAGTTGATAACTGCCTAGGAACGTCCAACTTTGTGGCGTCACCGCGCAGTACGTTCCGCCTTTGGACGCGAGTCCTCGCATGCGAGCGATCATTGCCGAAGCCAAATCGGCTTTTGCCGCTTCGAAGCGGCGCGAGATGTAGTCCGCTAACGCTTGGTCCTGTTTACCGCGACCAAGATAGGGGACATTTGTCGACTGAAGAACGTATGTACGATGCAGTAGCGCGGCGGCGTCAGCCATACCCCGAGCTGCAACGACGCCCTCAACCTGCTCAGGCTCAGCTTTTCGTGCCTTTGCCAGCAACGGTGTGAGAAGCCGCTCTATCATCCGCAGCTTCTCTGCTTCAAAGAGATCGCCGCCGGCAGGCTCTAGGAGGGTTCCGAGCACCGGCGCTTGAGCGAATAGGTCGTGGAGTGCCGCTAGAGCATATTCAAGTTCCGCATCACCGTCTGCAAGCGCAACGAAATCCCGCTTCGGCAGCGGTGGCGGAGCCCCGACCCACGCAATGTGTGGCAACGGTAGAGTCTGCCATCCGCCAATGCGCCAAGCTGTAAGCGCCACAGCGAAGGCCGCGATCTGCACGCACCGCCCGTCGATCTCCAGCCCATGAAGATTGTCGCGCAACACGGTAGCGATGGCATCGGCGGGCGACAGATGCTCCTCGGCCTGCCTGAGCGCCGCGAGGATCGCCAGCGCCTCGGTCAGGAAATGCCCGGACCCACAGCAAGGGTCGAGCATTGTGATCGCCTTGGCCTCCTTCGGCCAGCCTGGGTAGGTGCCCGCCGCCGGCCGCCAAGGACCATCGTCGCCCTCACGCACGAAGCGCAGCATCTCGAAATTGTAGTCGGGCAGCGAACACGCCGCGCGCAGTTCGATCTCGTCGGCCGCGGTCTGCGCAAGCGCCGGATCGGCCGCAAGCACCTTGCCCGCCCACCAGGCGCCTAGTGTGTTGTGCAGGAGGAAGCGCACCATGTAGGGCTCGGTGAAGAGCTGCGTGACAGCCGGGAGCTCGTCTGCCCCGATCTTCACCCCCGACTTGTTGACCGTGTCCTTCTCCGCCGCACGCCAGAACTGATAGGTCCAGCCGAGGCTGTCCTCAGCCTCAAAAACGGACGCATCGAGGTCCGTCACCAGCCGATTGAGGGCCTGCGTGTGGACCGGGTCGAACTCGACAGCAAGCACCGGGTCGTCCAGCCGGAACACGCCGGGCAGCATGGCGGCCGCATAGCGTTCCGCCACCGCCCAACCATCGGGCAGCCCTTCTTCCTCGGCAAGTTCGCGGCAATCCGCGAGGGTCACCGGGACGTCATGCTGGGGATGGCGCAGCAGGTCCCGCTCGGCCAGGAACCGCGCGAACAGCATGCGGTGCCAATGAGCATAGGCCGTCGCCTCGACCAGGCGCTTGGTCTCTTGTGTTTCGGCCGCGCGGTCAAAGCCATTGCCGAGAGCGCGGGCGTGCGCTCGCAGCCGCCGACGCAGATCCTTCTCCGCATCGTTCAGGTAGGGGGGCGCCTTGCCGTCGGCGACGCCTAGCCGCTGGATTGCATCGCGCGCACCTTCCTCGGCTACGTCGCGTGCCTGCCGCACGGCCTTTTCCAGCGCGCGGCGGAGGGGGGTGGGGAGGTAGCGGTCGCTCATCTCGTCACACCTTCGGGATCACGGGACCGTCGCCCAGCGCCTTGGCGATCCGCTCGCGGACCCTGGCGAGCCAGTCGTCGAGTTCCGCCTCGCTCTTCAGTAGCGCGCCCGGCAGGTTCACGGCGCGCGCCTTGGGCTCCAGCAACGCGGCGGCGGCGGCCAGCGCATCTTCGATGCGCGCCGGCAGCGCCTTCACCATGTTCTCCCATTCCGACAGTCCACGCTGCGACAGCGCCTCAGCGATCGCCCGTGGCGTGTCTACGGTCGGCTTGGTCACCATCAGCAGCCCGCATTCCTGGCGGATGCTATGCTTCTGTTCCGGCGACAGCTTCGCCCAGGTTGGGTCGTCGGCGAGCCGCTGCTCACCTTTCTGCCATGCCGCCTCCCAGGCCGCATAGGCGGCGTTGAGCTTCGCCCGCAACGTCTCCGCCGCCGCCGAGATCAGGGGCGGGACCGGATCGGGGTCCGCGAGCAACCGCCGTCCGTCCCGCAGGTCGTCGAGATCACCCTGTTGTTCCGTGGCGCCCAGGGCGACCAGACGTTCCGCCAGGCGCCAGTTGGGCAACCGGTCGCCGATCTTCTGGGCGGCCGCCTTCCATGCCTTCAGCTTGTCGCGCAACGTTGCCGCGTCCGCCGCGAGGGCGGCAAGGAGGTCATTGCCGGAGAGCCCCTTGTAGGAGGCAATGTTCGGCACCGTCTCCGGCTCCGGCGCGGGCGGCTCGCCACCGGACTGTCGGGCGGCCGTTTCGAGGCGTTCGAGAAGCGCCGTCAGCACCAAGTGTTCCTGGTTGTTCTCGAACGCGATGCCCGCGTCGGTCAGCAGGCCACGTACCGGCATACGTTGCGCGATGGTGATGATCGTCGTCTCGCCGCGGAAAGTGCAGGTGCCGAGCTTCTGGCGCGGCAGATCGGGAAGCGAAGCGGGCTTCCCATCGTCACCGGTGACGCGGACCAGCCCCGCGTTGGCCAGGACGATGAGCGCACCGTCGACGGTGTCCTGCGACCAGCCATAGGGCGGGCTGGTGAACTTCGAGCGCAGGTCCGAGCCTTTCCGGCCGGGGCCGAGCTCGGCCAGCAGCGCCTTGCACACGGGGTGGTTTTCCGGCGCGCCGGCGTGATCCACCGCCTTCATGGCGTCCGGGTCCTTGCGCATCGCCCGGTCGCGCACCTTGTCCCAGCCGGGGTGATCGCCGTCGGCAAACTGCGGGTAAAGGCGGGCAAGCGCGTTGGTCGCCCCTTCCTTCACCGCCTCGCCCGGCGCGCCGGCAATCAGCTTGCCGCCCGCCTGATAGACACGGGCCTGCGCCACCGCTTCGCGGACAATTTCCTTGGCGACGGCCTGCGCCTTGTTCGCACGGGATTGCATGGCGGATTGGGCCTCGCGCCCAGCGTCGGTCTGCGGCACCCCGCGCACTTGCAGGACGTGCTCAGCGGCGCGCCAAGTCGTGAGCGCCGTCGTTAGTTCGTTGTCGCGTGTCGGATGACGCGGGATAAGCAGATGAACGGAAGGATCCGATGTCGATGCCGCCGCGATGTCTTTCTCCACCGTCGTCAGGTCTTCGTTCCACCCGCTCCTCAGCCGCAATGGGATGCCATCTGCCGGAGCCTTGTCGTCGGGACGCAGTCGGTGGATGCGCCGTTGCTGACGGCTGGAGCCGTGCGTCACGCCAGCGGCGCCTGCCAAGGCGGTCTCGATCGCCTCCTCGAGCAGCTCGCGTCGTGACCGGGTGAGTCCCGACTGATCGGCCAGAATGGCCTTCTCTTCGCTGCGATACGCGGATTCCCATTCCGCGCTCTCTTTCGTCTGCAAGCGCCATTCACCGCCGACCTCGATCACCGCCCCGTCGGCTTGAAGTTCATGCAACAAGTCGGGCACTTTGCGGCGCAGTTCGTCTTCTCCGGCGAGGTCGACGATCAGAAGGTCGGCGATGGTCTCCGCTTTCGCACGGACGCCATGGTGGTCCGCCTCCGGCGCGATGCGGCCGAGCATGTAGACCAGCATGAGGATGCGCGCCTTTAGCTGATCCTTGTCCGGTCCACTGCGCAGGGATTCAATGCGATTCCGCGTCTCGCCCGGCAAAAGCCCGGCGTTGTACGCCTCGGTCGAGAACCGTCCGTAGAGGAAGTCGACCGGCACCGCGTGACCGAGCGGCTTATCGCCATAGGTGCGCGCCGCGTCGAGCGTGGTCCGCAGTTGCCCCCGCAGCGTTCCGCCAAGACCGGTGCGGTCGAGTTCGCGCAGGATGCGCTCCCAGACCCGACGACGAGAAGGAAGCAGCGGCCAGTCGAGCACTGCGTCGTCGTCGTCCTGCACCGTGTGCGCCAGACGGCTGCCGCGCAGGTGCCGGCTGATCTCGCCCGCATTAGCGTTCAGCATGCCGCGAATGGGCTTTTCGGCGCCCGTTTTCTTTCGCAGGACGGTTTTTCGGATGACCGCATCGACATCCGCTTCGCCGAGCGCGATCTGCACCGGGAACCGGTCGAGAAGCTTTTGCAAATCCTGAACGTCGCTCAGAGCCTGTTGACCGGTCGCGACGAGAAGCACGCGGCCGTCGAACCGACCGGCCAGCCGTTCAGCTATCGTCTGAATCTTCAGCGTCAGACCAGGGTCTTGCCGGATGAATTGCTGCACTTCGTCGAGCACGATCAAGGTCAATGGCAACTCGGTTCGACCCAGCATGAGGGCTTGCCGAACCATCGTTTCGAGGAGATCGACGGTGACCGCTGGCGGCTCGGGGAACTGCGAACGGAGCAGTCCGCTTAGGTCCTTTGGCGAGCCCGCGAGATCCGGTTTCTCTTTCAGCACTGCGGCGCCGAAGCGGGGCGACAGAATGAAGTTGCGAATGTCGGTATCAAACGTGCTGCCCAGCGCCTTGCGAACACTGTCCAGTATGCCGAGATCGGCCAGCCAGAACGCGACCTGGGCCGCGCGAAGATCGCTTGGCAACCCAACTGCCCGCAGCACGATGCCAAGCGTGGCCTCGGCCGGATCCGAGGGACCTGTGCCGAGCGTATCGCCCGCTGCCACAACACCGCCCGCCCGCTTCGCCGCGATGCGCAACTCTTTCAACGGTGCTGCCACCTCTGGCGGTAAATGATGGATCAGCCCTTCGGCCGTGGCACCGTCGGGAAACTCCAGGTTCGTCCACAATGCGGCGAGCATGCTCGCAAGGTGGGACTTGCCGGAGCCATAGAACCCGGAAATCCATACCGCCGGCGCGCTGCCGCCTCGGCCAACGGACCCCAGGAATGCCTCCAGGATTCGAGCGAGGCCGTTGGCATAAGCGCCGTCGCATACAAAGGTAGTGAGCTCTCCGCGCAGCGTTTCCAGAGCTTCCGAAGCCGGCGGGAACGAAATCTTGGCGACACCCTGATTGGCCAGTCTGTATTCTGCCGGATCGGTATGGAAAGTTTCACGGTTAAGCATGGCGTCGCCCCTCACAATGCGTTGTCAGCCGGGATCGGGATGGCGTGATAATTCCATCCGTCCCGTGCATCGAGCAGACGGTACACGCCGGCGGAGTGTTTGCCGGGGAATCCGACAAGAAGCCGCCCAGAGATGGAGTCCGCGACACGGCTGATCAAAGTCGAGACCCGCGCGACACCGAACAGCGCACCGCAGCCGTCCACGGCCAGGATGTCATTCGCGGTGCAGGAGCGCAGGGCATCCTTCAGTTCGTTAACGAGACTGTTCTCAATTTCAGGCAGGAGCCCTCGGATTTCAGCAGGTTGCTCGACCAGCGCATCGAAGAATTCGTGCTGCCCAATCCAGGAACCGAACCAGCCCGAGAGGGAGACTTGTCGCCAACCGTGCCCGGCCTTGAGCGTCGCATGCTCGAACTCCGCAAGACGACCCGTGAAACGACGTTGGAGCGACTTGTCGTACCAGACGATCCAGACGCGGCCCGCGGGAGGCGCGTCTTCGGCCCAAGGTAGCCTGACTTGCTTGCTGTAGGCGGCGAGGATGTCGTCAAACGTATTCAAGTTCCGGCACCCCCAATGCGGTCGCCATCGGCTGGCGGACGGATATTTCGGTCACATCGCCGGCTGAGCGGACGCGAGCTAGCCCGATAGCTTCGGCTCGCCGCAATGCGTCAAGAGCTTGTTCCGGCGACAGGTCCAGAACCATCATCCAGCCGGAGCTCAGGATAGCCGGCCCGCCGAAGCCGGATGCAGTCGCAATGAGTGCGGCCAAAGCGACTGTCGTTGGAGTGGGCGTCACTCGCTGCCGTAGTTTCTTGACAGCGCCCTTCAGATGCCCACTCTGGGTCCATGACGAGGCACAGTTCTGAGCGAGAGACCGCAGCATCTTTTCGCTGAAGCGTTCGGGAAAGGCTGCGACGAATGCCTCTTCAAACAATGGCCGTTGCAGGCTTTGCCCCACGGAACCTGTCATGACGACAGGTGCTGTCTCCCGCAGCAGCGGGTCACGCGCCAAAGCAACGAGCAATGCCCGCAAGCGGCGGCCCTGAATGTCGCCTTTCCACGTCCTCATGAGCGCCTTCGTCAAAGGCGGCTGATCAACGAGCCCATAGAGCGAGGCCAAATGCCTAAAAGTCAGCCGCCTTGTGTTGCTCGTCGCCTTGCCGATTGCGTTCTCATCGATAGCGGCCGATCGAAACTCTTCCGGCGTCGATGCGCCAGTGCCGATCAGGGCTTCGAGTTCGCGGAACATCATCGTCTTGGATTGATGCGCTCCGCCCCCTGAGAGCTTCATGCCGAACAAGGAAAGCTTAGCGTCTTCGGCACGTGCGCCGCACCAAAGTGTAGTCTTTTGTTCAGTTCGGGTGAGCGATCCGCCATTGCTCGCCATATCAGTCCTAGTTCGAAGCGCGAGCATAATGCAATCCAACCCACACCACGCCCGTATTCACTTCATGGGCAATATTAACAAATATCCCTTTGAACAATCGCCGCCTAAGCTCCTGTTTCAGATTCGAGTCGGGCATCAGACGGCTCCTTCAGCATTTCGCGATTGACCTTCAGCAGACGTCGGCGACGCCAGAAGGACGATCTGTTGGTCTTGTGGGGCACGTGTGCTTGGATCAACATCCAAGCCCAAGCGCTTCAGCGTGTAATAAAGAAGAGCCTTACGAACCCTTACATGCGCTTTCCCGTCACGCATGCCGTAGTCGAGCGCGATAACCTTCTTCTGCGTATCAGAAAGCCCGGGGTGTGGTCCAATCTCCAGCGTGATCTCTTGTTGCCAATCCTTGTCTTCGCTTGCGTCAGCTTCGCAGGGTTTCGAGGCCCGCGTCTCTAAGATGCGAGACAGGAGGAAATCCTTGAAGCTCCGATCGGCACCACAAAACGCGCGAGCATGCCATCGAAAACCGTCAAAACCGAGTGCGTGCGGAGATATCCAGCGCCATCTGGGTTTAGAACTCGACAGCGATTGATACCGGATCTCCACTGCCGCGTGCTGGCGTATCGCCGATAGTACCGACCTCAGCACTTCGGCCCTAATACCCCGAGCAGGGCTTGGGGCGACGCCGAATGACGGAAGATGACCGAGCCATGCATGGGAAGGATCAAGAATGCCGTCAGCGATCGAGCGAAGCTGATTGAGATAGCCATGGGGGTCGGGCTTCAGGAAGCAGGGCGTAAACTTATCGCTGGCGACGTAACGCTTGGCACTCTTATCATAAATGGCATTCTGAGGCGCGCGCTCCTGATAGAGCGTCAGGTCCTTCGACGCCTGGGGCACGGACACGTCGAACATCTCGATGATGTCGGAGCGGTTGACGCCGCCCTCCCAGAACAGCCGGAACTCGATGAACTCGAGCCGGCGCTCCACGCCCCATTTCAACGCCGCGGCGCCTTCCAACATTGCTTTTCGTCTCCGTGCGTCGATGGGGATAAAAAGTATATGGACATACCGACGCGATCCGTGTAATTATTATTCCCATCTACCGCGCCAGTCAATGGTGATCGGCGCGAATTTCACGGGGGCAAGACGATGCCGAAACGTGGTTCAAAGGGCGAAGTCACCAGCAAGCGGGCGGCGAGCGCTGCCGCCAAGGTGCTGCGGAATCCCAAGAGCAGTAAGGCCGCAAAGACAGCAGCCGCATCGGCGCTCACCCAGCGTCCGAACAAGAAGTAACCCCCCCGGAAAGGAAAGCGGCCATGTCCGTCGCGAGTCGATCCACCCTCGTGGTTCACGGCCGCCTCGCCATGCGGGAACGCCGCCTGGCGGCGGCGCGCGCCGGCCGCCACGGCCTGCAGGTCATGTCCTTCGAGCAGGCGGCGGTGCGGCTGGCCGGAGGTTTTGTCCGGCCGATCGATGACGAAAGCCTGCGCGCGGCGATCCAGGCCGTGCTGACAACGACGCCGATGGGCGAGCTCGAAGGCATCAAGTCGCTGCCCGGCATGATTGATGCGGCCGCGGACACCCTGCACAAGGCCTGGCGCGCCGGTATCAACCTTGCGGCGCGCGCGGACGAGCATCCGCGACTCGAGGCCATCGCGCGGTTGGAGGCGGCAGTCCTGGCGCAGCTTCCCGCCGGCGTGATCCGGCCCATCGACATCGTCGCCGCCGCGACCAGCCGTATCGCCCATGCGCCCGCCGTTCTCGGCCCCATGGAGATCGCCGGCCTCACCGAGCTCTCGCCCATCTGGCGGCCGCTCCTTGAGGCGCTCACCGCGCATATTCCCGTGCAATGGACGGCCGGGCCGCGGCCGGCGCCAGCCTGGCTGGAAGGCACCGGTGTCGCGGTGTTGCGCGCACCCTCGGAAACCCCGGAGGTCAGCGCGGTCAGCGCCGCGACGGCCTATCACGAAGCCATCGAGGCCATGCGCTGGGCGCGGTCGCTCCTCGCCTCCGGGCGGGCGGCGCCGTCTGACATCGCGATCGCCACTGCCTCGCCCGCCGACTATGACGATCACTTTCTCGCCCTGCGCGCGGACGCCAATATCGACCTGCACTTCGTCCATGGCGTCAGGGCCGTCACCACCCGTGAAGGCCAGGCGGCCGCCGCGCTGGCCGATATCGCGGTTCGCGGCCTGTCGCAGTCCCGGCTCCGCCGCCTCGCCGCCCTGTGTCGGGACTCCGCGCCGTTTGAGTCGCTTCCCGAAGGCTGGCTGCGCGTCCTGCCGGCCGATGCGCCGATGTCGACGCCGAACGCCTGGAACCGCTTGCTGGGGCGATTGAAGTCCGAGGACTGGCCGGATGGCGCTGATCACACCCCGGCCTTGCGCGCAGCCATCGACCTGCTCGACAAGGGGCCGGACACAGCGCCCGAGATCGGTGAGGCCTTCCTCACTGGCCGCGCGCTCGCCATCTGGCGCAAGGCCCTTCTCGCCGGGCCGGCGGCCTCGATCGACGCCACCCTCGAAACCCTGAAGCAGGACGACGGGCTGGAGGCGTGCGTGTCCGTCGCCTGGATGCCGGCCAGTGCGCTCGCGGCCTCGCCGCGCCGCTTCGTGCGGCTGATCGGCCTCAACTCCTCGCGCTGGCCGCGCGGAATCGCCGAAGACCGGCTGATCCCGGACCATATCATCCCGACCGCCGAGCTCGACCCGCTGCCGGTGAGCCTCGCCGATCGCCGCGATTTCGAGACGATCCTGGCGACCACGGACGGCGAAGTCGTCCTCTCGCGCGCCCGGCGCGACAGCGACGGGCGCCTGCTGGGACGCAGCCCGCTGCTCGCCGGGCATGGCGAGGAGGTCTATCTCCGCCGCAACGCCGTGCCGGCCCACGCCTTCAGCGAAACCGACCGCCTCATGGCCCGGCCGCAGGAGTTCAGCGCCGATCCGCAGGCGGTCAGCGCGCAAGGCTGCTGGCGCGACTGGCGGCGCACCGAGATCACGGCGCATGACGGGCTCATCCGGCCCGATCATCCGCTCATTCTGGCAATCCTGGCCCGCACCCAGTCGGCCAGCTCGCTCCGGCGTCTGCTGCGCAATCCGCTGAGCTTCACCTGGGTCTATGCCTTTGGCTGGCGCGTGCCCGAAAGCAGCGCCGAGCCGCTCGTGCTCGATGCGCTAGGCGTCGGCGATCTGGTTCACGTGGTTCTCGACCGCGCTTTGCACGACCTGGAAAGCGCCGGTGGATTGGCATCCGCCGACGCCGAAAAGGTCACGGCGGCTGTGGACCGGGCCGCAGGGGTTGTCGCCGCCGATTGGGAGAGCGAACGCGCGGTCCCGCCGGCCGTCATCTGGGGGCGCACCCTGGATGATGCCCGGCTGTTGGCAGGCCGGGCTCTTGCATATGGCGATGCGCATCTGCCGGGTGCCCGCTCCTATGGCGAGGTGCCCTTCGGCGGGGCCGAGCCCAAGTCGGACGCGGCGACCCCGTGGGATCCTGGCGTACCAGTCACGATCCCCGATACCGGGTTCAATATCGCCGGCTATATCGACCGGCTCGACATCGCGGGCGACGGCAAGCGCGCGCTCGTTCGCGACTACAAGACGGGCCGGGCTCCCCGGGCCGCGATCCGGCTGAACGGCGGACGGGAGCTTCAGCGCTGCCTCTACGCCTTCGCGGTGAAGGCGCTGCTGGGCGATGACATCGCGATCAGCGCCTCACTGCTGTTCCCGCGCGAACAGGTCGACCTCCAGCTCGACGATCCCGAGGCGGTGCTCGCTGAGATCACCGGCTATTTGAGTGCGGCCAGGATCAGTTTCGCCGGCGGCGCCGCACTGCCAGGCCCCGACACGGGCGGCGACTATGACGACCTCGCCTTCGCCCTGCCGGCGAACGCCAGCGCCACTTACTGCAAACGCAAGCTGCCGGCTGCGACCGAACGGCTCGGTCAAGTCGCTCAAATCTGGGAGGCGGAATGATGAGCAGCGTGTCAAAGGCCCTCAAGGATGACGGCGCGCGCCGCGACGCGATCAGCCTCCATGATCGGTCGATCCTCGTCGAAGCCGGTGCGGGCTCTGGCAAGACCGCCGTCATGGCCGGACGCATCGCCGTCATGCTCGCCGAGGGCGTCGCTCCGCGGGCCATCGCCGCCGTCACCTTCACCGAGCTGGCGGCCAGCGAGCTTCTCTCGCGCGTCCGCGAAATTGTCGCCGACCTCTCGGCCGGCGACGTCGCGACCGAGCTGCGCGTGGCGCTGCCCGAAGGCCTGTCGCAGGCGCAGCGCGACAATCTCGCGACCGCGAGCGCCGCGATCGACGAAATCACCTGCTCGACCATTCACGGCTTCTGCCAGCGCCTGATCAAGCCCTACCCAGCCGAAGCCGACATCGATCCCGGCGCCGGCGTCATGGACCGCAATCAAGCCGATCTCACCTTCCTTGAGATCGTCGATGGCTGGCTGCGGGAGCGTCTGTCCGGCGACCAAGGCGGCATCCTTGCCGAAATGGTGTTGCACAGCCCCGGTGAAACCGTGGCGCTCGTCCATAAGATCGCCGAGAATATGCGGCGCCGCCGCACCCTCGCGGCGCCGCCCGTCTCCCCGCTCGACGGTCATCTGGCGGCGTTCCGGCAGGCGACAGCGGATTTCGCGGCCTTCATGAGTGGAGCGGCGGCGACCGAGCCGGAAACTGTCGTGATCGTCGAGCGGCTGGCCGAGATGGCGACCGCGCTCGCGGCCGGTCCCGATCCCACGACACCCTCGGGCTTGGTTGGGCTTCTGACCTCGCGTCCGCACCCGGACCTTTGCACCAAGGCAGGCACCTTCGCTTCCTATCGCAAGAAGGGCAAATGGACCGAGGCGGCGAAGCACGCGGGCCTCTCCAAGGCAGATGGCGAGCGGCTGAACATCGCCGCCGAAGGCCACTACACCGCCTGCTGCGATGCCTGGACTTCGCTTCTTCAGGCGGCGGCCAGCCAGGTTCTGGCGGCGCTGATCGAGGAGGCGCGTCCGATCCTGCAGCGCTATCGCGACCACAAGCGCGCGAGCGCCCAGCTCGACTTCGATGATCTAGTCTTTGCCGCGCGCGATCTGCTGTGCGACCATGATGATGTCCGCCGCGCACTCGGACAGCGCTTTGCGCGCGTCCTGGTTGATGAGTTCCAGGACACCGATCCCCTGCAAACCGAAATCTTCTGGCGGCTGTGCGGCGATCCGGTCGATGGCGATCCTGACTGGACCCGGTTCCTGATCCGGCCGGGCGCGCTTTTCCTGGTCGGCGACCCCAAGCAGGCGATCTATCGCTTCCGCGGCGCCGACGTCAGCGCCTATGTGCAGGCGCGCGAGGCCTTTCACGCTCAGGATCCCGACAGCCTGCTGTCGATCTCCACCAATTTCCGCTCCTGCGCGTCGATCCTCACTTTCGTCAACGAGCGCTTCGAGACCGTGCTGTCGGCGGATGGCCAACCCGGATTCACGGCCCTCGACCCGTTCCACGACGACCCGGGCGACGGCCTGTGCGTCGCGGCGCTCGACATCGCTGTTGCCGACGAAAACGGCAAGGCCAGCGCCGAGCAGCAGCGCGACGCCGAAGCCGACGCCGTGGCCGAACTGTGCGCGCGCTTGATCGGCAGCCAGCCCATCATCGACCGGCGCAGTGGTGCGGAACGACTTTGCCAGCCGGGCGACATTGCCTTGCTGGCGCCGACCGGCGCCGAACTGTGGCGCTATGAGGAGGCGCTGGAGCGTCGCGGCATTCCGGTGGCGACACAGGCCGGCAAGGGGCTGTTCCGCCGCCAGGAGGTCCAGGACCTAATCGCGCTGACCCGCGTTCTCGCCGACCGGCGCGATACGCTGGCGCTCGGCGCGCTGCTGCGCGGCCCGCTGGTCGGCCTCACCGAAGAGGAGCTCCTGGATATCGTTTGGACGCTGCCGCGCTCCGAGGAACAGCCTGATAGGATTCCCCGTCTCGATCTCGGCGTCGATCCCACCACCGTCGCTCATCCGCTCGCACGCGAGATCATCGAAAAGCTGCAGACGCTCTACCGCCGCAGCAACAGCACGACGCCGCACGAGCTTCTCTCGCAGGCCGTAGACGTGATGCGGGTTCGTCCCATCCTTCTCGAGCGCCATCGCGGTCAGGCCGAACGCGCGCTCGCCAATGTCGATCTCTATCTGAGCCTGTCGACGGGCTACGCCGTGCGCGGGCTTCGCGCCCTCGCCGAAGCGATGACCGCAGCCTGGACCGACGAGGCGCGCGCCGTGGAAGGCCGGCCCGACGCGCAGGAAGAAGCCGTCGCGCTCTTCACCATGCACGCGGCCAAGGGCCTCGAATGGCCAATCGTCATCCCCGTCAACACCATGACGGGCGTCATGGCGCCCGACAGCGCGGTGATCGACCGTCAGACCGACACGTTCTATTGCCCGGTTCTCGGCGTCGCGCCTGAGGGGTATGAGACCGCGCGCCAGGCGGAAAAGGACGAGTTGGATTGCGAACGCATCCGGCTCTGGTATGTCGCGGCGACGCGTGCCCGCGAGCTCCTCGTTCTGCCCCGGCTCGATACAACGCCCTCGAGATCGGCCTGGATTGGTCTCGTCGATCTGTCGCTTGCCGATCTGCCCGGCCTCGATGTCTCGCATCTGCCGCTCGGGGAGGCAGTCGCCGGCGCTGGCGCGGGCAATACCCAGACGCGCGACACCTTCGCGGCCGAGGCTGCGGCCATCGCCGCCCGGCAGACGCGCCTCACCTGGCTGGCGCCGAGCCGCGACGAGAGCACGTCCGGCGCCCTGCTCCAGGAGGAAGAGGCCGGAATCTGGATGGGCTCGGGCGATGACCAGCCGCGTGAACTTGAAGCGGCAGTCGCGGTCCAGGGCGGCCGCGAGCGCGGGCTGATCCTCCATAAGCTCATGGAGGAAGTCCTGACCGGAGAAACCGATGCGGTCACGCCGGCCCTCACCGAACGCGCCAACGTGCTCATTCGGGCGCTCGGCCGTTCGCCGGTTGCCGATCCGGCGACAGGTCTTTCGGCCGAGGAACTGGCGGGCTGTGTCATGCGGACCCTGGCTCTGCCCGAGATCGCGGCATTGCGCCCGGCACTGCTAGCCGAGTTTCCCGTTTACGCCGCCCGCGCGGATGATGGCGAGGAGACCGCGACCGCTGGCATCGCGGACGCGCTGACCTTGACTGCCGAGGGTCGCCCCGGCGTCGTCGTCGACTGGAAGAGCGACGTGAACCCCGATCCGCAGACGCTCGATCACTATCGCTCGCAAGTTCGCGCCTATCTCGACATGACCGGCGCCGAGCGCGGGCTGATCGTGCTGATGACCGCGGGCGCCGTGATCACCGTCGCGCCCTCGGCTCCAACAATGGTCATTGACGCCCGACAGCAGACCTCAGGTGCCTAGTGAGCCTGTTTCCTTCAGCTCCAGCTCGAAAGACCGACAGCCCTTTTTGAACAACGTTGGCCGTATATATTTCTACCGAAGGGACCAGCCTAATCTGGCAGCAGGCGATCTTTCGATCATGTGACTCGCGAAAGGTGTTGTATGCTCTGCACGGTGAGTTTCCCCGCAAACTGGATCAATGCCTCACGATTTGAAGCGGCGCTGCGGGATTCGTGCGGACCACACAACAACAACACGACAGAGGTCGTTTTCGCGTTTCCTGTCGGTTGCAAGATCATGGTCGATGGCGCGATCCGTCTGCTTTCACTTGCCAACCAGCTCGCCTACACGACACGCCGCGTGCGCCTGAATTTCGAAGAGGGCGAATCCGGAACCATGGGCTACCTGAACCGGATGGGCTTCTTCGATCACCTCTCAACCGATGTCGAAATCCTGCCTTCAAGGCCGTTCTATTCCGGGGCGCGCCTTCATCGGGGCGGTAACAGCATGTTGGTCGAGATCGCCCGAATCAACAAGGATGAGCGCGACGAGGAGTTACCGACCCGCTTGAGCGACGCCATTTCCTATGCATGCAGCAGCCGTCTAGACGTGGAGGAACTCAAAGGCGCCACCTGGACGATCTTCGCCGAACTTATCGACAACATTTTCTCGCACAGTGCCACGCAACTGGACGGCTATGCGGCTCTTCAAGTTTACTCGGGCGGCAACCGTCTTTCTGTGGCCGTCTCCGACAGCGGCCTAGGCATCATGCAGACGCTGCGACCGTCCTTGCGCACCGAGTTCCCCAAGCTGGCACAGCTCTCGGATACGGACCTGCTTGTGGAGGTCTTCCGCCAAGGGCTTTCCCGTCATGGGGCCGACCGGGGTTGCGGGTTGAAGGGCTGCGCTGCCAAAGCGATCAAATTCGATGCGTCGCTGGACGTGCGCCTTCCAAACCAGCGCGTCCTGCTAAAGCCAGCCCGTGGCGCTTATGAACCAAACCGCGCCTATTGCTACGAAGGCCTGCCGCTGCTGTGGGGCACACATATTGCCTTTGCCTTTGGGCTGGGTGCTTGACGTCTCACCCGAATCTGATTAAATGAACCCGATGAACGAGGTGACGACGCGGGTGCTTCCCCTGATTTCATACATGGACCGCCCTGAAGGATGGGGGCGCAGCCAGGGACGAGAAGTCTATCAGCGTCTGCTCGGCTTTGTGGAAGACCACGCCGGCACGGTCGTCTTCCGCGTATCGATGAAGGATGTAAAGCGCGTGGACATATCCTTCGCGTCCGAAACCATCATCGAACTGGCCCGGCGATTTCGCCGTACCAAGGGGTTCTGCCTAGTCGATCTGACTGATCCCGACATGATCGAGAATATCGATGCGGCAGGCGAAAAGAAGGAACAGCCAGTGCTGGTGTGGCAGGGAAAGAACGCAACACTGATTGGCCTTCAGCCGAGTGAAGGCACGCGTGAGGCGTTTCAGTTCGCGATGAGCCGTCCGCAGACACGCGCGGCAGAATTTGCGGCGCAAAGGAACCTCTCGATCGCGAATGCCAGCATGAAGTTCAAGCAACTCTGGGAACAGGGCTTTCTTCTCAGGCGCGAAAGCGCCGCCGACACTGGCGGCGTCGAATTTGTCTACTGCCCTGTCGGGTAATTTTTTTGAGAGCCGTTAAACAGATTCATTGAACGAGATCGAAAGGGAGGACGATGCAAATGCCAAACACAACCGAGCCGCACAAGCGCAAGCCCAGGCGGCGCATCACAACGCCCGCAAGGGCAGAGCAGGAAGAAGGACCCCATGACCGCTAAACTCACATTTCATCCGCTCGGCAATGCCGACTGCACGCGCTTCGATCTTGCCGACGGCCGAAAGCTGCTTGTGGATTATGCCGACATGCGCAACCCCGAAGACCCATGGGATCGGCGCATCGATCTGCCGACCGAATTGAAGTCTGACCTGCGCGCTGCCAAGCGCGACTACTACGATGTCGTGCTGTTTACCCACCTCGACGACGATCATTGCTGCGGGTCCGGGGATTTCTTCTGGCTTGACCATGCCGCCAAGTATCAGGGTGAAGGCCGCATCAAAATCCGGGAATTGTGGGTCCCTGCTGCCGCCATCCTCGAAGAAGGTTGCCAGGACAGCGCGCGCATCATCCGGCAGGAGGCCCGCTACCGCCTCAAGGAGGGCAACGGCATCCGCGTGTTCTCCCGACCCGCGAAACTGAAGGAGTGGCTGGAGAAGAACGGCCTGACCTTGGAATCGCGCGCGCATCTTATCACCGATGCAGGGCAGCTCGTGCCGGGGTTCTCGACTGCCGGGCCGGAGCGGGTGCAGTTCTTCATCCACAGCCCGTTCGGCTGGCGGCAGGATGATAACGGAATCGTCGACCGCAACCAGGACAGCGTCGTGTTCCAGGCGACCTTCCTTGAAGGTTCGCGTGAAACTCACGCGCTGTTCATGTCCGACATCAACTACGATTCCATCGATCAAATCGTGCAGACCACAAGGCGTCACAAGCGGGAAGATCGGCTGCGCTGGGATATCTTCAAGATCCCGCATCACTGCTCGTACCTGTCAATTGGCCCCGAGAAAGGTGAGGACGAGACCAAGCCCACCCCCGACGTGAAATGGCTGTACGAAGCACAGGGTCAGCCGCGCTGCACGATGATGTCCACCAGCAAGTCGATCCCGGTGAAGGGCAGCGCTGAAGACAAAGATGTGCAGCCGCCGCACCGAGAAGCGGCCAACTACTACAAGCGTGTGGCCAATATGAAGGACGGAGCCTTCAAGGTCACGATGGACCTGCCCTCATCAAGCAAGCCCAAGCCCTCGACCATCGAAATCACCGAGCGGGGCGCGACGCTGCTGTCGGTGTCGGCAACGGTCGGTGCGGCCAGCGTGATCTCGACCCCGGCGCGGGCGGGCTAGCGCATGACCTTGCACGCGTGGTGGACCAGCTTCGGTGCTGAAGTCGCCGACATCGGTGAACTGACGCCGGTTCTCTCAAGAGAACTGGCGTCCCTCGCCGTGCAGGGATCGCTGCCCGGTATCACCCTTGCTGGCCTGCGACAGTCATCCGAAAGCGGCCACGCCGCAGTAGCCTTGGATGTCGATGTCGAACGTCCACAGGACCTGGCCTACCCGATCAAGGCCGTTGAACCCGTTGCCGTCGTATTCCCCTTCACCGAGGGTCCGTTCAGCGTTGTATCGCTGCGTCCGGACTTCCCCGATACGCTGCATCAGAACTGGTCGCCGCCGGGCGGCCCTTGTGCCCTGTGCATAGATGACCGCCCATGGGCTGAAGCCCGACTGACTGTGTCCGCCCAGGACATCGCGCGTCGTATTCAGCTTTGGCTCGCCAGGGCAGCGCGGGGCGAATTGCACGACCCGGCGCAACCACCCGATCCGTTGTTCTTCAGCTCGCAAATCGGCCTGATACTTCCTGCCGCCGCGCTGGTCGAAGGACAGGAGCCTATCGAACTAGCGGGCATGATACGGCCCGACAACGAGAACCTTATCATCTCGCGCCCCGCCGTGCCGAATGATCCTCATCCCCCAGCCTTCACGGTGCTGGCGTTTCAGGCCGAGCCGCAGGCCATGGCCCGGCTTCGTCATGCGCCGGACACGCTCACGGCACTTGCTGCCGAGCTTGAGCCGCACGGCATCCGCCTCATTGACCAACTGAAATCGCGCCTGAAGACATGGAAAGGCCTTGGTCCGGACCATGTGCGCCGCCTTTCAACGCGGCTCGCCATTGTGGTCGCCTTTCCGATCGCTGTCGGAGAGCGGCCCGGCGTCAATGACGTCCGCGCGTTCCTGACCTACGACACCGCCGGGGACATCGGGGTCGCGCTCGGCGTGCTCTATGCCAACAATACCGGCGTCGGTGATAAGCGCGGCTACATGCTGGCCTTTCCGGAAGGAGCAGCCAGCTCCGACCCGTCACGCATCGAGCCGGCTCAGGTGCATTTCGCGCTGAACCGCGATCTCGCCGCAGCCGTTGCGGGTCACGCAGGGCCCGACCGCCGTCGTGCGGTCCTGATCGGTGCAGGTTCTCTCGGCTCTCAGCTCTCTGCCGATCTCGCGCGCGAGGGCGCGTTTGAATGGACGATCATCGATGAGGATCATCTCCTGCCGCACAATCTCGTGCGCCACGCCCTATTTGCCACAGATATCGGCGCACCAAAGGCCGCCGCGCTCGCACACCGGCTTTCGGGGCTCCTCGGCGAACCTGTGGCGGCCATTGCCTGCAACGTGCTGAAGCCGGATGACCAGGCTGCGCCCAAGTTCGCGGCCGCACTGAAGGACGCCGATATTATCATTGATGCTTCCGCGTCCGTTGCGGTCTCCCGGCACTTGTCCGATCTGCCGGATGTGACGGCGCGCCGCGTCTGCGCTTTCTTCAATCCCGCCGGAACCGCAGTCGTCCTTCTCGCCGAAAGCGCTGACCGCGCGCTCACCCTGCGCGATCTGGAGGCACAGTATCACCGGTTCATACTGACGGAGCCGTCTCTGGCGAGACATCTCGGCACAGACGGTCCCGGCGTGCGCTACACCGGATCCTGCCGAGCTCTGACCAACCGCATTCCGGCAAGCAATGCCGCCATCCTGAGCGCGCTCGCGGCCAAGGGTATCGCGTCAGCGCTGGCGGACGATGGTGCCGCCATCACCATCTGGACTCTGTCCACCACGGGGGAAGTCCAGCGTGTTCAGCGAAAGGGCGCGGCAGTCACCCGTGTCTCCTTCGGTGCATGGACCGTCTCCTATGACGCAGACCTCCTTGATCGTCTTGCCACCATGCGGCACGCGAAGCTGCCGAATGAAACGGGCGGGGTTCTCCTGGGAATCGCGGATATGAGCCGTCAATCGGTCCACATCGCACACGCGCTCCCGGCCCCGGAGGACAGCCGCGCCTCGCAAACCGGATTTGAACGCGGCGTCGCCGATCTAGCCGGACAGGTCAGCGCGGCGGTTGCCGCGACCTTGTATCAACTTCGCTATGTCGGGGAATGGCATTCGCACCCCGACCGCGCGTCAGCCATGCCCAGCAGCACCGACATCGTCCAGCTTCTCTGGCTCGGGCAGGAACTGGAGAACGAAGGTCTGCCGGGGCTCATGGCGATTGCGGCGCAGGATGGGCATTTTACGTTTGCCGTCAGCGGTGCAGGTCTCACGGATGCTGGAGGCGCGTCGTGACAGGAGCGGATGCTCCGGCGACACCACAGCGTAGTGATCTTCAGGGCCTTTTCGAGGCCCAGGCCGGACGCAACGATTTTCTGACCGGAGGCAAAGTCGAGGATGTCATCGGTCTGTGCCTGTCCGGCGGCGGCTACCGTGCCATGCTCTATCACGCGGGCGCGTTGGTGCGGCTCAATGAGTTCGGCTTCCTGCCGCGCCTGCGTGAGATCGCGAGCGTCTCGGGCGGCTCCATCACGGCAGGCGTACTCGGCACGGCATGGTCCCGGCTGAACTTTGACGCGAATGGTCGCGCGATGAACCTGGATGAACAGGTCATCGGTCCGATCGCCCGCTTTGCGACCGTCGGCGTCGATGTGAAGGCGATTCTTCTGGGTCTCCTTCCAAGCTTCACCGCAGCAGGCGAAGTGGCCAAAGCCTATGACCGCCACCTGTTCGGTGGAGCGACCCTGCAGGACCTCCCCGATAAGCCGCGCTTCACGTTCATGGCAACCAATCTTCAGACCGGAAGCGGATGGAGGTTTGCCAAGGACTACGCCGCTGATCACCGCGTCGGTCGGATCGACCATCCGCGTCTGGCTCTATCCTGCGTCATTGCTGCATCGTCCGCGTTTCCGCCGTTCCTATCGCCCGTCCGGCTCAACTTTGAGAGCGGCAGCGTCAAACCGATGGACGGGGCCGATCTACACAAGGCACCTTTCACGCAGCAGGCCGTGCTGACCGACGGCGGCGTGTACGACAATCTCGGTCTGGAACGCATCTGGCGCCGCTGCCGCACCGTTCTGGTCAGCAATGCCGGCGCCACCATGCCTGAACTTGGCTCACCGACGGGCCGTTGGTTCGGCCAAGTCTATCGGGTCCTTAACATCGTCCAGCAGCAGGCGGAAAACTCCCGCAAGCGCCTGCTCTTTGGCGTTCACAATCTCAAACAGCGTCATGTTGCCTTCTGGAGCATCGAGACCCCGATCAGCGCCTACGGCCTCGAGGATGCGGTTTCGCTTCCGGACGACGCCGCATTGCTGGCAGCCCGCCTGCGGACCCGCCTCAATCCCTTTTCTCCTTCCGAAATCGAACTGTTGCTAAAGGTCGGCTACGCCGGGGCCGATGCCAGCCTGCGCGCTGCAGGTCTTGTAACGAAAGCGCCCGCCGCAAACATCGATGCAGCGAATCTGGCACAGTACTCCGGACAGAAAGGCGGTCGCAACGTTTCGCGGGCAGGAAACCCATGAGTTTCACAATCAAGGGACTAGATGATCTTCAGCGCGAAATGCAGTTGCCGTCCGACAGTTGCTGAAGTGCTGAATGGCAAGATTACGACGATCAACTTTGCCCCGTCGGATCCGACCTGCGTCGAGCGAGCCATCATTGACATGAAACTGGCAATCGATCGCAAGGGGTCCGGCTGCTGCGGCAGCCTTGCGGCAGCCTATTGAGGAGCTAACACCACGCCTCTCGCCTGCCGCTCCATGTCCGGGCGAGACCTTCTCGAACCAGTTGGTCGCCGACGTCCGCGCCGTCGACCTGAATCACCGCAAGCGTGCGGCCGTATCGATCGTTCCCCTGCCGGAACAGCTCGACGCGCCTACCTTCCATGATCTCGGCGAGCCTATGCTTCGCCTGCTGGGCCAGTTCGGATTCGTAAGTGCATTGACCGTCGATCTCAGGAGCGTCGATGTTGAAAATGCGCACGGACTCCGCCCGGCTGGTCAGCCCCAGCCGTATAGAATCTCCGTCCCAGACCCGGATTTCCGCCGGCTCGCAGGACAGCACGCAAAGCATGACTTGAATGACAATGTGGCTGTTCATCATCATCTGCAGAGTTTGCGGAACACCGACCGACACGATCCCGACCGATCCGCCGGATTGATCCGGATAGTCGGTTCAAGCTGCGAAGACAATTCCGTTTGCCTCGTCGAGCGCCCCACCATGAGGGGGTGGACGTCGCCCTTCGGGCCGGGCTGTCGGCAAAGCTGAAGCCCCGACAAGCGGGTCTTCCCCCTCCGGGCTTCCATCCCTGACGCGAGAATAGGGGCAAGTCGTAAATGCCGCGAATACGTTTCTGCGTCTCTACGCCTTTGAACGGGCGAGAGTGAGAGTGCGGACCGGGTTTGCCGTGACGGGTTGAGGGCTGGAGGAGAGGCCTCCGGCGCCCGTCGCGGAGACCTGCGATGTCCAGACATGCTGTTCGCGCCCGTTCCGGCTCCGACCGGACGAGCCTCTATGACGAAATCACCGGAAAGATCCTCGCCGAGCTGGAGGCCGGCCGGCTACCCTGGATCCAGCCCTGGGGCACGGCAGCGGCGAAAGCGCCGCTCGCCATGCCGAAAAACGCCGCCACCAGCCGAGCTTATTCCGGCATCAATGTGCTGATCCTCTGGGGTGCTGTGATCGAGCGTGGCTTCCCCGGCCAGAGCTGGCTGACTTTCCGTCAGGCCCTCTCTCTCGGCGGGAATGTGCGTAAAGGTGAGCGCGGAACGACGGTTGTCTATGCTGATCGATTCATTCCCGACGACGAGAAGAAGCGGTCGCGGGAGACCGGCGAAGAAGCCCAGGCGATCCCGTTCCTGAAGCGCTTCACGGTTTTCAACCTGTCGCAATGCGAGGGCCTGCCCGACGACCTCGCCATTGTCGCGCCGCCGCCCGAACCCGGCCTGATCGAGCCGAAGGTGGAGGCGCTGATCAAGGCGAGCGGGATCGATTTCCGTATCGGAGGTAACCGTGCTTTCTATGTGCCGGCGCACGATTATGTGATGGTCCCGCCGCCCCAGGCCTTCTTCGAGCCCATCAACTGGCATCGGACGGCCCTGCACGAATGCTCCCATGCCAGCGGGGCGCCGCATCGCCTGAATCGCGATCTTTCCGGTTCCTTTGGCACGAAGAAGTACGCCTTCGAGGAGATGATAGCCGAGATTTCAGCGGCATTTTGCTGTGCTGCGCTCGGCATCGTGCCGACCGTGCGCCACGCCGACTACATCGGCTCCTGGGCCGAGGTCCTGCGCGAGGACAATCGCGCCATCGTCCGTGCGGCGTCGCAGGCCAGCAAGGCGGCCGACTGGCTGCTAAAGTTTGTGCCCGAAGATGGGCGGCCTGCTCCAGTGCCCGCCGACGCCGACGAGCGGGAGGCAGCCTGATGCGCGCGCCGTCTCCATCGCGCCGGCGAGGCCACCGGCAGAAGGCTGCGTCATCCCCCGCGGCCGGTGATGCATCCGCGCGGGCGCGCAAGCCATCGACACGCTGGCGAGGGAAATATCTCTTCGACAATGCGGCTGAGTTCCTCGCCGGGGCGCATCGCCTGCGTGCGGCGGGCGATTCCCATTCGCGCGAGGTCCTTTTTCATCTCATCGGATGCGCCGTCGAACTGTCGCTGAAATCCTACCTGCATTTCCGGGGGTGGAACGATGACCGGTGCCGCCATGAGGTCCGGCACGATCTGGTCAAGGCATTGGCCGCCGCGGAACGGCTCGGATTGCATCGGCGCCACCCGGAGGTGCGGATGCTGACGCGGATCTTGTCGCCCTACTATCGCTGTCATCGCATCCGCGAGCTGGCGAAGCGCAACCCGGCGCCGATCTCGCCCGAACGGGCGCTGCGGGCGGCCGAGGGACTGCTCGACGATGTCCTGGCCGCCGTGGCGGAGCGTCCCCGTCCCAAGGGCTGACCGGATGCCGGTGTCTGTAGCGCACGGGCTGCGGTTCCTTCCTCCTTCACCCCTCGGTCTTCGCATTCGCCGCCGCGAGAGGAAGAGGGCCGAGGGAATTTTCGTGACGGGTTGGAGGCCGGGAGAGAGGCTTTCGGCCGCCCGTCGCGGAGAAAATCCCGATGGCTACTGCCGTTCAGAAGATCACCCTGTCGTCCTCGCGCGACATTCCCTTCAACAAGCTGGTGCTCTCCCAATCCAACGTGCGGCGCGTGAAGGCCGGCGTCTCTATCGAGGAGCTGGCCGAGGACATCGCCCGGCGCACCCTGCTCCAGAGCCTCAACGTCCGGCCGATCCTCGATGCCGAGGGCGCCGAGACCGGGATGTTCGAGATTCCCGCCGGCGGCCGCCGCTACCGGGCGCTCGAATTGCTGGTCAAGCAGAAGCGCCTGGCCAAGAACGCGCCCGTGCCCTGTGTGGTGCGCGATGCGGCGACCGACAGCCTCGCCGAAGACGATTCGCTTGCCGAGAACGTCCAGCGCGCCCCGCTTCATCCGCTCGACCAGTTTCGCGCTTTCCAGACCCTTCGCGAGAAGGGCCAGTCCGAGGAGGACATTGCAGCGGCCTTCTTCACCTCGACCAATGTGGTGAAGCAGCGCCTGCGGCTCGCCAGCGTCTCGCCGAAGCTGCTCGATATCTACGCCGAGGACGGCATGTCGCTCGAGCAGTTGATGGCCTTCACCGTCAGCTCCGATCATGCCCGCCAGGAGCAGGTCTGGGAGACCATCTCCGGCTCCTGGTCGAAGGAGCCCTATCAGATCCGTCGCATGCTGACTGAATCGACGGTGCGCGCCTCCGACAAGCGCGCCGTCTTCGTCGGCGTCGATGCCTATGAAGCGGCTGGCGGCATCGTCCTGCGCGACCTGTTCCAGTCCGACGATGGCGGCTGGCTGCAGGATGCGGCGCTGCTAGACCGGCTGGCCGCCGAGAAGCTGAAGGTCATGGCCAACGAGATCGCCAATGAAGGCTGGAAGTGGATCGAGGTTGCCGTCAGCTTCCCCTATGGCGTGACCCATGGCCTGCGCGAACTGGAAGGCACGCCGATCGATCGCACGACCGAGGAACAGTCGACGCTCGCTGCCCTGCGCGCCGAGTATGACAAGCTCCAGGCCGAATATGAGGATGCGGACGAGCTGCCGGAAGAGGTCGATGAGCGCCTGGGCGAGATCGAGACCGCGATCGACGCCCTGGAAACCCGTCCCGTCCGCTACGATCCAGCCGACATTGCGCGCGCCGGCGTTTTCGTCAGCATCGATTCCGATGGCTCGCTGCTCGTCGACCGCGCCTATGTGAAGCCCGAGGACGAGGCTCCGGCCACCGACGGCGGCGAGGATGGTGACGGGAAGACGGCGGGCGATCCCGACGGGGACGGTTCCAGCCAGCGCACGATCATCAGCATCGGCGGACAGCCCGTCGAGACGGATGACGAGGAGGAAGACGCCATCAAGCCCCTGCCGGACCGGCTCGTGATGGAGCTGACCGCCGAGCGCACGCTGGCGCTCAGGGACAAGCTCGCAAACGACCCGGCGACCGCCTTCCTGGCCGTGCTGCACAAATTCTGCCGCGACGTCTTCTCGCGTTACAGCGCCCACGGCGTCGCGATGGAAGTCTCGGTGCGCGGCACGGTGTTTCAGGCGCAGTCGCCGGAACTGCGGGACACGCCCTATGCGCGTGCGATCGAGGCGCGCCACAAGGATTGGGAAGCGCGCCTGCCGGCTGACGTCGCCGACCTCTGGGATGCGCTTGCCGCGCTCGCCGGCACCGAGCAGGCCGAACTGTTCGCCCATTGCGCATCGTTCGGCGTCAATGCGCTCTATGAGCGGGCCGACCGCTATGGTGGCGGCGCGATCTCCGCGCATGGGGTTCAGGCACGCCTTGCCGAGGCCGATCACCTTGCCGGGGCCACCGGCCTCGACATGGCCGTGGCGGGCTGGCGTCCGACCGTCGGTAATTATCTCGGCCGCGTCACCAAGGCGCGCATTCTCGAAGCCGTGCGCGAAGGCGCGGGCGAACGGGCCGCGCAGCTCATCGACCATCTGAAGAAGGGCGATATGGCGAAGGAAGCCGAGCGGCTGCTCGCCGACACCGGCTGGTTGCCCGAGCCGCTGCGCCTTGCCGATGCCGAGCCGGCTCCTGACGTGGCGACGACGGAGGGAGAAACCGAGGCGTTGCCGGACTTCCTCGCCGGCGACGACGACGAATCTCCCACCAACGCCTACGATGAGGATGACCCGGCCCGCATGATCGCCGCGGAATAGCCGAACCGCGCGGGGCGGCCCTGGCCGCCTCGCATCCCTTCACCCCATCCGCTTATCCGAGCCCGGCCCTCCGCAACGGGGAACAGCCGGGCTCCTCTCGTTTCAGGAGCCTGACATGGCCGACTATTTCACTCATTTCTCATGCCTGCTCGATGTCGGCACGCCGCAGAACGCCGCTCGCGCGCTCGACCTTTACAACAGGCTATCCGAAGACGGCGCGGCGGAAGACCCGCCGTCCGACGGCTTCCTGCTTTCGATCCAGCCCGAGCATGGCGGAACGCAGCTCTGGATCCGCGATGACGTAACGGGCGACCCGCAGCGCGTCATCGACTTCGTGCTGCTCTGCGCGAAGACCTTCGGTCTCACCGGCCGCTGGGGTTTCCAATACGCCAACACCTGCTCGCGTCCGCGCATCGATGCCTTCAGCGGCGGCGCGCATGTGGTCGATCTCGGCGCCGGCCAATCCGTCGCCTGGATCGGCACGCACGGATGGCTCGCCGACATGCTTGCGACGGGAGGGTCGGACGATGCCGAGGATCGTTGAAACCACCGTCTATCAGCTCGGCGAGCTGTCCACGGAGGCAAAGGAGAAGGCGCGCGCCTGGTTCCGCGAAAGCATGGACACCGATGGTTGGTACGAATTTGTCTACGAGGACTTCGAGGCGATCTGCGCCATTCTCGGGGTACGGCTAAAGACCCGCGCCGTCCGACTCCATGGTGGCGGCACGCGGCAGAAGCCGTGCGTCTATTTTCGCGGTTTCTGGTCGCAGGGCGATGGCGCCTGCTTCGAGGCCTTCTATTCCCATGCGAGAAGCGCTCCCCACAAGATCAGGGCGCATGCGCCACAAGATGGCGAGCTACATCGGATCGCGGACGCCTTGCAGGCGGTTCAGAAGCGGAATTTCTATCAGCTTCGCGCCGATGCCAGCCATCGCGGCCATTACTATCACGAATACTGCATGGCGATCTCGGTCGAGCGCGATAGTCCGACCTGCCAGGACATGACCGCCGATGCGGAGGAAGCCGTGACGGAGGCGCTGCGCGATCTCGCCCGCTGGCTCTACCGCCAGCTCGAGCGGGAATATGAGTATCAGACCTCGGACGCCGTGGTCGACGAGGCGATCATCGCCAACGGTTACACCTTCACCGCTTCTGGGCGCCGCTTCGGCTGAGCGCCAAGGGTCCATCATCGGTCCGTTCAGAGGAAGAGGTCGGCCGGGACGGGTTTGAGCCGGTGCGGTCGAGAGAGAGCGCCAGCCGGCTCGTCCCGTTCCCGCTCTCCTCGAGGTTCCCTCCATGACCACTGTCTCCGCTTCCGCGGTCGCCCTTGCGGCCACGTCCCTCCCGCTCGTTCCTGTCACCGACCCGGCCGCTCGCATCACCGAGGCGGCGCGGCTTCTTCTCCCCCATCTCGAACGCGGCCAGCGCATTGACGCAGGCGTCCTGCGCACCGCCATGGAGACGGCCTTCGGCGCCTCCGATGCGACCGCCGCCTGGGACTGGAAGGCCGCTTATGATGCCTGCGAGGTGGCGACCGCGCTGTTCCTGCGCAAATACGGAAAGGCGCTTTACCGCAAAGCCGGCTCTCCGGCCGCCATGCTGCCGATGCTGGCGAAGATCGCCGGCCTTCTTCCCACCCATACGCGCCGTTCGGCCGAGAGCGAGACCTTCCAGCAATTTTCCACTCCGATCCCGCTCGGCCTCGCGGCCGCGACTGCGGCGTCGATCACCGCCGCCGACTGCGTGCTGGAGCCCTCTGCCGGCACCGGCCTGCTTGCCATCCTGGCCGAGATAGCAGGCGGATCACTGATCCTGAACGAACTGGCCGAGACCCGCGCCGGTCTTCTCTCTCACCTCTTTCCGGCCATTCCCGTCACCCGTTTCGACGCCGCGCAGATCGACGATCATCTCGATGCGGCCGTCGTGCCGTCCGTCGCGCTGATGAACCCGCCATTCTCGGCGATGGCGAACGTCTCGGGCCGGATGGCCGATGCCGCCTGTCGTCATGTCGCCTCGGCACTGGCGCGCCTGGCCGACGGCGGGCGGCTGGTCGCGATCACTGGTGCGAACTTTTCTCCCGACAACCTGGCCTGGGTGGCGGCGTTCACCCGCCTGCAGACGCGCGGGCGTGTGGTGTTCACCGCCGCCATCGACGGCTCGGTCTATGCCAGGCACGGCACCACCATCGACACGCGCCTGACCGTCATCGACAAGCTGCCTGCCGATGATCCGGCGGTGTTCCCGGTCTCGCCGGGCGTCGCGCCCGACGTCGCCACGCTGCTTGGCTGGATCGACACGCATGTTCCGGTACGGCTGCCGGTCGCCGTTTCCGCAGGCGTTTCCGTCATTCCCGCCGTCACGCACACCACCGCCCCGCGCTTCGTTCGGGGATATGCCGCACGGCCATCCACTCCCGTTCCGGCCAACCTCGCCGACCCCGATGCGGTCGAGCTCGATTATGAGACGGTGGACTGGACACCGCCCGAGGGCGCCCGCCTGACGGACGCGATCTATGAGGAATACGCTCTTCAGTCGATCCGTATTCCCGGCTCTCAGGCCCATCCCACCAAGCTGGTGCAGTCGGCCGCGATGGCCTCGGTCGCGCCGCCGAAGCCGAGCTATCGGCCGCGCCTGCCGGTCAACATCGTCACCGATGGCCTGCTGTCGGACGCCCAGCTCGAGACGGTGATCTATGCGGGCGAGGCCCATGGCGATTTCCTCGCCGGGTCCTGGACCGTGGACGAGACCTTCGACATCGTCTCGGCCGCGCGTGACGATGCGCCGAATGCCGTGCGATTCCGGCGCGGCTTCATGCTCGGCGACGGGACCGGCGCCGGCAAGGGCCGCCAGTCGGCCGGCATCATCCTCGACAACTGGATGCAAGGGCGTCGCAAGGCGGTCTGGATCTCCAAGGCCGATCTCATCGAGGACGCGCGGCGCGACTGGTCGGCGCTCGGCATGGAGCGGCTGCTGGTGACGCCGCTGTCCCGCTTCCCGCAGGGCAAGCCCATCACGCTCCAGGAAGGCGTCCTATTCACCACCTATTCCACGCTGCGGTCCGACGAGCGCGGCGAGAAGCTTTCGCGGGTCCGACAGATCATCGAATGGTTGGGCGCCGACTTCGACGGAGTGATCATTTTCGACGAAAGCCACGCCATGCAGAATGCCGCTGGCAGCAAGGGCGAACGCGGCGAGCAGGCCGCCTCCCAGCAGGGACGTGCGGGCCTTCGCCTCCAGCACGCGCTGCCCAATGCCCGTGTGGTCTATGTGTCCGCCACGGGCGCGACCACCGTCCACAATCTCGCCTACGCGCAACGGCTCGGCCTCTGGGGCGGCGAGGACTTCCCCTTCACGACCCGGGCCGAGTTCGTCGAGGCGATCGAGGCCGGCGGCGTGGCGGCAATGGAAGTTCTGGCGCGCGACCTCAAGGCGCTCGGTCTCTACACGGCCCGCTCGCTTTCTTATGACGGCATCGAATATGAGCTGGTCGAGCACCAGCTCACGCCGGAGCAGACCCGCATCTATGACGCCTATGCCGGGGCTTTCGCCATCATCCACAACCATCTCGATGCGGCGATGCAGGCCGCCAACATCACCGGCGAGCATGGCACGCTGAACCGGCAGGCGAAGTCGGCGGCGCGCTCGGCCTTCGAATCCACCAAGCAGCGCTTCTTTGGCCATCTGCTGACCTCGATGAAGACGCCGACGCTGATCCGCTTGATCGAGCGCGATCTCGAGCAGGGTCACGCCGCGGTCATCCAGATCGTCTCGACCGGCGAGGCGCTGATGGAAAGGCGCCTTGCGGAAATTCCGACCGAGGAATGGAACGACGTCCGGGTCGACATCACGCCTCGCGAATATGTTCTGTCGTACCTGCAGCACAGCTTCCCGGTGCAGCTCTATGAACCCTTCACCGACAGCGAGGGCAACCTGTCGTCCCGGCCGGTTTTCCGTGACGGCCAGCCGGTCGAAAGCCGCGAGGCGGTCGCCCGCCGCGATCGCCTGATCGAGAAGCTCGCCTCCCTGCCGCCCGTTCCCGGCGCGCTCGACCAGGTCGTACAGCATTTCGGCACCGACACGGTGGCGGAAGTCACCGGCCGCTCCCGCCGCATCGTGCGCAAGACCGGCGCAAACGGTATCGACCGCCTGATGGTCGAGAATCGCGCCGCTTCGGCCTCGCTTGCCGATGTGGCCGCCTTCATGGACGACCAGAAGCGTGTGCTCGTCTTCTCCGACGCGGGCGGAACGGGCCGCAGCTACCATGCCGAGTTGTCGGCGCGGAACCAGCGGCTGCGGGTCCATTATCTGCTCGAGCCGGGCTGGAAGGCCGACGCCGCCATCCAGGGCCTGGGGCGGACCAACCGCACCAACCAGGCGCAGCCGCCCCTCTTCCGGCCGATCGCCACCGACGTGAAGGCCGAGAAGCGCTTCCTGTCGACGATCGCGCGGCGGCTCGACACCCTCGGCGCGATCACGCGCGGCCAGCGCCAGACCGGCGGCCAGGGCCTGTTCCGGCCCGAGGACAATCTGGAAAGCCCCTATGCGCGCGACGCGCTGCGGCAGCTCTACCTGCTGCTGGTGCGTGGCAAGGTCGAGGGCTGTTCGCTTCAGATGTTCGAGGATGCCACCGGCCTCTCGCTCATGGACGCGAACGGCATCAAGGACGAATTACCGCCGATCACCACCTTCCTCAATCGCCTGCTGGCGCTGACCATCGAACTTCAGGGCATCCTGTTCACAGCATTCGAGCAGCTTCTGAATGCCAGGATCGAAGGCGCCATTGCATCTGGCACCTATGACATGGGGCTGGAGACGCTCAAGGCCGAGAGCTTCGTCGTCACCGGCCGGCGCACCATCCATGTCCATCCCGGCACCGGCGCGGAAACCCGGCTGCTGACCATCACCCAGCGCGAACGCAACCGGCCGGTCGCGCTCGACCAGGCCCTGGCTCATCTCTCGGATCGTCGCGCCGTGCTGCTCGTCAACGAGCGTTCGGGCCGGGCGGCCGTTCGGATCCCGACCAGCAGCGTGATGCTCGACGATGGCGACATCGAACGGCGCGTCCGCCTGATCCGGCCGATGGAGGCGCACAACATCCCGGTGAAGATGATGGGCGAGACGCACTGGATCGAGGCCGATGAAGGCACGTTCGCAAAGGCCTGGAACGCTGAGCTGGCCGAGGTGCCGGAATTCTCCGACAGCACCATCCATGTCGTCGCCGGCCTGCTGTTGCCGATCTGGAAGCGCCTGCCGCACGAGTCGACGCGCGTCTATCGGCTTCAGACCGATGACGGCGAGCGCATCGTCGGCCGCCGGGTTTCACGGGCATGGGTTGCGGAAGCGACCGCCACCGGCGCCACGACGCTGACGCCGGACGATGCCTTCGCGGCCCTGATCGACGGCAGGACGATCCTCGACCTTGCTGAAGGACTTCAACTGCGCCGGGTTCGCGTCATGGGCGCCCATCGCATCGAGTTGTCGGGCTTCACCGACACCATGCGTGACCGGCTCGGCGCATACGGCCTGTTCCACGAGATCATTTCGTGGAAGCTGCGCATGTTCGTACCGACCGATGCGAGCGGCGCCGTTGTGCTGGCGAAGGTGCTGGAGCGCTACCCGGTCGAGCGCGTCTCCGAACGGGAGGCTGCGTAAATGGCTCGCCACGACGCATCCGAACTGGCGCGACGACTTGCCCGCCAGGCCGAGGCGGTGTGCCGGCACTATCTGCCCGCCGGTCATCGCGAGGGCCGCTACTGGCTGGTCGGCGATGTGCGCAACACGCCCGGCCGCTCCATGTTCGTCCGACTCACCGGGCCGGAGTCCGGCAAGGGCGCGGCGGGGAAATGGACCGATGCCGCAAGCGCGGAACATGGCGACCTGCTCGACGTCATCCGAGAAAGCTGCGGTCTCACCGATTTCAAAGACGTTGCCGATGAGGCCAGGGCCTTCCTGAGCCTGCCGCGTCCCGAACCCGAACCGGACCGTCAACGGCGGCCAACGACGGCGCCCACCGGATCGTCGGAGGCCGCGCGACGGCTCTTCGCCATGTCGCAGCCGATTACGGGCACAGTCGCAGAAGCGTACTTACGGAAACGCGGCATCACGGCTTTGCACGGAACCGGATCACTCCGCTTCCACCCGCGCTGCTACTATCGGCCCGACGAGTATTTGCCGACCGAGACCTGGCCGGCGATGATCGCCTCCGTCACCGACCTCGCAGGCCGGATCACCGGAGCGCATCGCACCTGGCTTTCTCCCGATGGCGACGGCAAGGCGCCGATCGACACGCCGAGGCGGGCAATGGGCGACCTTCTCGGCCATGCGGTCCGGTTCGGCGTGACGCAGGACGTGATGGCGGCAGGTGAAGGCATCGAGACCATGCTGTCGCTCAGATGCGTCCTGCCGACCATGCCGATGGTGGCCGCGCTCTCGGCCGCCCATCTCTCAGCCATCCTCTTTCCGGACATCCTGCGCCGGCTCTACATCGCGCGCGACGACGATCCGGCGGGCGACGGCGCGATGGCGGCATTGATCGACCGAGCCGAACAGGCCGGGATCGAGGCGATCGTGCTCTCGCCAGCGCTCGGGGACTTCAACGAGGATCTGCGGGTGCTCGGCATCGATGCGCTGCAGGCAGGAATCCGCCTCCAGATCGCGCCGCAGGACGTCGCCCGCTTCATGGGGCTGGCAGCGTAGCCGGAACGGGGGTGCGGGGCGACCCGCCGTCAACCGCGTCGCCGGATGCTCACCCATCGAAAGAGGACCGCGCCTCGGCCTTCGAGAGGGCGATCGGCCGTCAAACGGTCCGGCCAGGCAACCTTGGGGCCGACTATTTTCCGGCGGCCCTTCGGGCCTTTCCATCGCGAGCCAAAATAGTCGGCCCCTTCGGCCCTCCGCTGCGCTTCGGCCCTGCGCTGTCGCTCCGGGTGCCAGTCCGGCCCGCCCGACGGCTTCGTCGCCATGAAGGCCGCGACGGTCGCGGTCCAACCGACGGAGCATCCCATGAGCGAGCATGACGACCATGAACCGCACCACACCTCTTCCTCGACCGACCACGTCCTGACCGAACTCCAGCTCTACGGCTACCGTCCCTTCGCGGACGAACCCGATCCGCGACCGCTCCCCGAGGGCAATATCGTCGCCGGCGCCATCGCCGACATCTTTGACGCCCTGATCGTCACCTTGGGCGACACCCGCCTCGAGCCCGACCTGGACGATCTCCTCTGGTCTACCGTCAACGTCTTCCACCGCGCCGCCGAGCGGATTGCCCGCGACCTCGACGACAATGAGCAGGCGCAGCGCCGGTCCCAGCGGGAGCAGGATGGCACCGAGGTCAAATCGGTCGAACTCGAGCGCCTCATCGCGGAAGGCAGGACGCTGGTCGAGCGGCAGGATGCGTTCGAGCTGATGCGAGACCAGGCCGGCGAGCACTACGAGCGTCACGCCGGCAAACCCTGGCTCCCGCGCAACGGCTCGAAGGTCAACCACCGCAATCTCACCTCGGCGATGATCGACAGCCGCGACTTCCTCGCCGCCAGAAAGCGCGCCGAGCAAGAAGTTCTCCTGCCACCCGGTCCGAAGATCGCAGTCACGGGCGGGCTCGAATTCAACGATCACCGGCTGATCTGGGCGAAGCTCGACCAGGTCCACGCCAAGCATCCCGACATGGTTCTGATGCACGGCAAATCGCCGAAGGGTGCCGAGAAGATCGCCTCCCGCTGGGCCGACCACCGCGGCGTGCCGCAGATCGGTTTCGCGCCCGACTGGACGAAACACGGTCGCGCCGCGCCTTTCAAGCGCAACGATCAGATGCTCGAAGTGCTGCCGATCGGCGTGATGGTCTTCCCCGGCACCGGCATCCAGGACAATCTCGCCGACAAGGCGAAGAAGCTCGGTATCCCGGTCTGGAGGTTCGGCGGCGCGTGAGCGCCGCCGCCCTCATACCGTGGCGATGGTCACATGATCGCGCAGCCGCGCGGTGATGATTTCTCGATCTCGTTCTGTGCGAAGAAGGCGCCCAGCACTGGTGTGCTCGAATTCCGAGTAGTCGAACACCACCAGCGCGCAGCCATGCAGAGGGAGCAAGGTTCGCCGATAGTCGTCATAACGACGTCTCTGTTCACCGCGCGAAACGCCCGAAACGGTTGGACGATCATCGAAGAAGCGCACGCGTCCGCTGTGCTGTCGCTCGTGATATTCGATCGCCAGCCCAAGCTCCGGATAGAAGGCGTCGACTGGAAGCAACACCCTTCGTCCCGAAGGCCCGGCATCCCCTAATAGAAATGGAAAACGGTGCTGGCGTATCGCCTTCTTTCCCAGAACAGCATCGCACAGGTCGATGATCCATGCTTCGTCGCTCGAAGACCTGGCAGCCGATGGAGGTCTGCTCCGCACCTGTTCGACCGCCGGGGCGACATTCGCAGCCAGCGCAAAGGTGGCTAGAATGCGCTCCATATCCCTGTGTTCGGGGCTGCCAATGCGGACTTCCCAGCGCTCACTATGGGAGTGCCACCGCAGACTGGCTCGGCGAAGCGCAGCCCGGAACCGCTTGGGATCAACGCCGTGGGACCGCGCCATTTCGGCGGCGGTCGTGACATCCTCAGTCCCGACTGCGCCACTCACGGCGCAAACATTTCAATGATTGCCTGTCCATGTGCCGCAATGTTGTTATCGAGCCCACGCCAGGTTCCGAGCCACTCCCGGTAGCTCGCGAAGTGAAATGTCACTTCATCGCCCGCGGTCGCTCCGGCAAAACGGGCAATTTCGTTCCGATGCCGCATGAGGTCATCCTGCGCGATGGGATGGCCGTTCCTCGCTGCGGGTTCAGCGAAGAGGTAGAAAAGTACCGGTGCCCGATTTCGGCGGCGGCCTTCGGTCACCAGGCCAAATGCGTGTTTGACCAGTTGCGCGGCATCAAGGTGAGTGAACCGCTCCTCCCCTGAACGCAGGCGGTCTCGCATCCTTTCATAACCCTTCATGTCCCGGCCCCAAACGGGCCGGTCATAAGCGTCCGAAAGGTTGACAGACTTCACGTCCCGGAAGGGCTCAAAGCGCTTGCTTTCAACCCCGATCAGCGTCGTCGGCGTCTGCACCACAGCGTCGAGCCAAGGATGCCGACCGCCTGACCAGGGAAACCGCGCGCAAAACTCCACGTCTACCAATTCAGGGACGCCAGCGGCCTCAAGGCCGCTCAGAGGTGGAAGAAGTTCCGGCCGCTCGATGAACCAGCCGAAGCAATTGACCGCGAGTGCTGCGGAACTCTCCGGGCTTGAAAGTTTGCCAGACTCAATTTCCTTGCCGCCGGCCTTTGCAAGGCGGTTAAGCACGTGGCCAGCGGGAATGCCGCGTAGAAATTTCGGGTCACTCACTCGTCGTTCCCCCCAAGTCTAGGACCGTGCCGAAGTCTCTCGCACTTCACAATTGTAGTTTCGCGTGAGCGCCGCCTAACCCAGATCGATGTTCCAGTATTTCAGGACGCCGACCACGTCGTCCTTGGGATAATGAAGGAAAGCCGCGTTCGCGAGGTCGGTCTTAATCTTCTGTTTGCGCTTGGCGATTTCCCGCTCGATGCGCAAGCTGAATGGTGCGACACCGGGCGGCAATGCACCGGGATTATCCGGGCTCGGCCAACTCTTGGGATAGCCGTTGGGAATCCAACCCGACCTGACCTTGGTGGCCTGTTCCGCGACCGACGGATGCTCGCAGGCCCATCCATAGAGATGGAATGCGCAGACTCGCAGCATGGCCTTGATCTCGGGAAGCGTGTCGGTGAAGCCTTTGAGCGGTGTCGGCAGCCACACCATGTTGGCGACGCAGGAGAAATAACGGGGGTCCTGAACCACACTGCTCTGTTGCGCAAAGGACGGATCGTCGTAGCCCCAGATGTGGCAGACGGTCCAATTCTTCGGCTTGGGCGATGCCACATCCAGGGCAGCGACCAGCGCGTTCAGAGCCGCCACGTTGCCCTCGAATTTGTCGGCTGTAACCCCGGTAGCCTTTCGGGTGTTGGTATAGCGACGACTCCACTGCGCGTCATAAAGCGGTCGACCCCGCGCCGTGTGCGGCGCCCACACCGGCAAGCGCCGGAAGGTTTCCGGATTGACCCACCGCGCTGTGCGCTCGATCAGCTCGACGACCGCCGGGATATCGTCCCTCAACGCCTCGTTACCGTCTGGAATGAAGAAGCCTTCCGCCACTTGCCGCCCCCCTGTCATCTGCCCCCGCCGCAAGAAGGCTGACCACAGTTTTGAGCGTGAGTCCTGAGCGGTAGAGCTGTTTGAAGAGATCGTTTCTCTACCATCTCCGGAAAGCGAAGCACCACCCCCGCTTCCTCTGCGCTGATCCTTGGTCCAGCCGATGGCCTGACGCCATCAACCCGTGAAGGGTCCGCTACGCGAGCGTGCGGCCTTGAGGCTTCGCCTCCGCGGTGATTGCGGCCCTCGGCCGGACACATCGGGCGCCTGTCGCGCGGGGGATGGTCCCCCGCCTCCAAGACAGGAGCCGGAACGATGTCCCTCAACGACGCTCATGCCTTCGCCTTCAGCCTCGCCACCACCCTCATGGTCGCCATCGTCGTCTTCCGGGCCGGCGACGGCAGCCTGTCGGTCGTTCCCGCCAACGAATACGACGGCGACACCGCCGCCATCATCCATGAAATCGATCCCTTCCAACCCTGACGAAGGGAGCGCCCGGTCCGGCGAGCGGAACTTCCTAGCCGATTTCCGCTCCCGTGGCCGCTCATCTTCGGCTATGCTTCATGCCGTGCCGTGGTGGTGGTGGAAGGCGCGACCGTCAGACCTTTTCTAACGGAGGCCACCACCATGATCTTCCTTGGCATCATCTTCAGCGTCGCGGCTATCGGCGTTCTCTGCTGGCTGCTGTTCACGCTTGCTATCTACGCGCTCCCGGCCTTTGCTGGCGTCACCGCCGGCATGTGGGCTTATGACACCGGCGCGGGCTGGCCGGGCGGCATCGCGATCGGCCTGGTCGCGGCCGGGCTGATTTTCGGCGTCGGCCAACTGCTGCTTGCCTTCGCGCGCCCGCTCTGGCTGCGCGTCGGCATTGCACTTGCCTTCGTAGCCCCGGCGGCGATCGCGGGCTATCACGCGACCCATGGCATCGTGAAGCACACTATGCCGTCCGAGGGCTGGCAGATCGCCTTTTCGGTCGTCGGCGCGATCGCGGTCGGCATTGCGGCATTCCTGCGGATAGCAGCGATGGCCGCGCCCGAACCGGCCGGACGGGGGATGGTGCGGGGCTGATACCGACACGGCCGTTGGAGGCATGGCCAGCAGGCCGGCACGCCTGCCATCCTCGACGCCGAAGTTGGACGAAGCCGACCGTCAAGCAGAGATTGCGATGTGAGGCCAGACATAGCGTGAGGCCCGTTGAAGCGGCGCTGAACCGGTAGTCAGCCCCGGCACAGCCACTCGATGACGCAGGCGCGGATGGCGTCTCACGAGCCGATGCCTGCGGGAAGCCCATCGCGATCATCGCCAGGACAGGTGGGACGACATCGCCGGCAGGGACTCGTTGCCAGGATTCCGGCGGCTTCGCGGGGCCACCACGTTCTCCCTTGATCTTTCTGTCAGGTCGACCGCTCCAACACGGCCTCTTCAATGGGCTGATCTGGCCGAAGGCCGGCTGCGCCTCGATCGCCTATGCCGCAATGGCGCCGATCGACTTTCTTCCCCTGCCGGCTTCGCCGTCATTCCTCGCGAAACAACAAAGTCGCCTGGCTGCCATCCTCCGCTGGCGCTGCGGCCCTGACGAGCCCACCCCATTGCGCAAGCGCAATGGGGACCCCGGGGGGTGCGGCGTCGATCGCCTCCGGCCCGTCGATCGCCATCGAGGCCGCAATGGTGCGGGCTCGAAGCAGTGATCAAGGAGAACTGACATGGCGACCATCGGCACCTTCAAGAAGACCGGCAACAACGAATTCGCCGGCGAAATCGTCACCCTCAGCGTCCAGGCCAAGGGCGTGCGCATCGTCCCCGAGACCCGGGCCACCGGCGAGAACGCCCCCAGCCACCGCGTCTTCGTCGGCCGCGCCGAGATCGGCGCCGCCTGGTCCAAGCGCTCCAACGAGGGCCGCGACTATCTGGGCCTCAAGCTCGACGATCCGAGCTTCACCGCCCCGATCTTCGCCAACCTCTTCGACGACGAGGACGGCGAAGGCTACAGCCTCATCTGGTCCCGCCCCAGCCGCCGCAACGGCGACTGAGGCGCCGCGACGCCCCGCCCGGACGATCCGGGCGGGGCCTCTTTCATTGCGGGGCGACCGAATCAGTCACGACGCCGATAACTCCGAAGGACGCTGGTACAGCGTTTTGTGTCTGGCCGCCCGCCCATAGAACGACTAATATAGTCGTAGTTCTGGCGTGCGCGTTCGTGCCGGTGGGAGGTGATCATGCATGATCACCGCCCGACAGACGCGGGCCGCACGCGCGTTGCTTGGTTGGACGCAGGAGACGCTCGCTGAAAAGGCCCTGGTATCCCTGACCGCGTTGAAGCGCCTCGAGTCCGAGAGCGGACTCAAGGTGTATGAGACGACGCACGATCAGGTGCGCCGGGCGCTCGAGGCCAACGGCATCGTCTTCCTCAACTCCGATCAGGGGGAAGGAGTGATGTTCGTTCGTGCGAAAATCGACAGCCGCAGATCACCCTGACATCCCGTATGGTGCCTCGGCGATGCCTCCGGTGCATCGCGCGATGCACCAATGGCCTTCCCTGTGCCCGTCGAACGCCCGGTTAACAAATGGGGCGGGGGCGGATATGGTAAGGCGCTGGGGGCTGACGTGATGCAAGTACATTTCCTCGATGAACCGCCGCAAAGCGCGGCGCTCACGACCTATGACCGTGAGCACATGAAGCTCTATATGCGGCTGCTCGACGCGGCGACCGATGGCGCCGACTGGCGCGAGGCCGTCACGATCCTGTTCGGCCTCGATCCAGACCGCGAGCCGGACCGCGCGCGCCATGTCCACGACACCCATCTCGCCCGCGCCCGCTGGATGACCGAGCATGGCTATCGCCTGCTCGTCCGCGAGGGCCGTGCCCACTAGCCAGAATTGCGATGCCTCGGCCGCATCGCGCGTTGCCACCTTCGGGACTTCCGGCGGCCTCTGCAACCGGGGATGGTGCTCCTCCCGGTAGCCAACGCGCAGAGGACGCCCATGACCCCTGACATATCCCGGTGGCGGTCGACATCGACCTACGACTATCTCGACGACCTCGCATCGCCCGATCTTGGCTGGGAATGGCTGCGGCGCAACGGCGACTATCAGCGTGATTATGCCGAGACCAGGCATTCGGCGTGCGATCTCCGGGAATTGACGAACCGGGTGCGGAAACGCTGGGGGCTGCAATTTCGTTGCCCGTCCGTCGCTCAACGCCACTGAAGCGCCGGTCTTCTGGTGCCCGGAAGATGACACCGGCACCGTGCTGCTGGCCGCCGCGCCGTCCATCCTTCCTGCCGACGGCAATCTCTTTTCCGCCATCCGGGAGACCGCCGCCCGCGCCGACGAGCAGGGCGTTCATTTCCTGCACGACCCCGGAGACGGGCAGCTTCTCCATCTCCTGCGGCTGGCCGGCGTCGCAGCCGGCGAACCGCTCGCCGCGCTGATCCCGCTCGACCTTGACGGCCTCGACCGGCTCGAAGCCGTCCAGCGTCTGCTCAAGTCCATGCTCGGTCGCGCCGTGCCCGCGGACACCCGGCTGACCAAGCAGCAACGCCGGCGCATCCGCCACATGCTGCAAGCGGTCGACGGACGCATGAACGGCGCGAGCTATCGCGAGATCGCTGGCGTCATTTACGGTGTGTCCCGCGTTGCATCCGATCCCTGGAAGTCCTCGGCGCTGCGCGACGCGACCATGGACCTTGTCAAGGATGCCTTCGCCATGATCGCCGGGGGCTATCGCGCGCTCCTTCGTCATCGCCGCCGATCCTGACCCGATGTCGGAAGGGGGGTGCGAATTTGGCGCGCCCTTCTTCGCACTCCCCCCTCGCGGCTCTCCTTCGCCACCGTGACCTGCGTCCGCCGCTCACTACCAGCGGCCTCAACAAACCCACGGAGGCCCGATCATGTCGCCCAATCTCGCCGGCTTGCCGCCGCGCTTTCTCAGAACCCCAGAAGCCGCGCGTTTCCTTGGCCTCTCGGGCCGGACGCTGGAAAAGCATCGCACCTATGGCACCGGCCCGGCCTATCGCAAGCTCGGCGGCCGCGTCGTCTATGCGATCGAGGACCTTCAGGCCTGGGCCGACCGGGGTGCCGTCACCTCGACCTCAGATCCGCGTGGGTCTGTGCTGCCCGCCAAGCGCCACGACCCGATGCCGGCGGCCCCCGCCGGCCGCTCCCATCGCTGAGACGTCCGATCATGAAGCGGCGTCGCCTCATCACCTCGACCGAGCGGGCCAGGCTCGATCCCTTCATCGTTGCAACCGGCGACGCCAGTCCGCGCGATCAGCGCGATCTCATGGAACGGCCGTTCTTCTCACTCGCCAAGGCCAAGCGCATCGCGCCGATCCTCTATGAGGCCGGCGGAGTCCGCGTCGAGGTCTTCGCCGTGCCCGAGCACGGCATGGCGACGATCTGGGACGCTGACATCCTCATCTGGGCCGCCTCGCAGATCGTCGAGGCCGAGAATCTGGGGTTCAAGACCTCGCGCTTCCTGCGCTTCACGCCTTATCAGCTCCTGATGTCGATCGGCCGGGAAACCGGCCAGCGTGATTACAAGCTGCTGAAGGGCGCGCTCACCCGCCTGCAATCGACCGTCATCCGCACCACCATCCGCCAGGGCGAGCATTGGCGGCGGCACCAGTTCTCCTGGATCAACGAATGGGAGGAATGCGTCACGCGCGACGGCCGCGTCGAGGGCATGGAGTTCGTACTGCCCGACTGGTTCTATCGCGGCGTCACCGACCGCTCCTTGGTTCTCACCATCGACCCGGCCTATTTCCGGCTGACGGGTGGCATCGAACGCTGGCTCTACCGCGTCGCGCGCAAGCACGCCGGCCGTCAGCCGCGGGGCTGGATTTTCGAGTTCGCCCATCTCCACGAAAAGTCCGGCAGCCTCATGCGCGTCTCCGACTTCGCGCTCCAGCTCCGGCGCATCGTCCCGCGCCAGCCGCTGCCCGGCTATCGGCTGCACATCGAGCGCGAAGGCCGACGCGAGCTATTGCGCATCCTGCCGGCGAAATCATCCACAAGACCTGTGGATGGCGCTGTGGACGCGGTCGGGACTTCGCACGCAAGCGGTATCGGGATTTCGCACGCAGGACCATCGGGACTTCGCACGCAGAGATCGCACTTAAGTCTCTGGCCGGAAACGACGATTCCGAGCCTTAACTTAGAATCTAACAGAGAATCTAACTCTTATGTTGCGCGGAGCGATGTGGAAAACACCGTCGCTGCCGCCATCGACGGACTCCTCCGAAAGACATCCAGGGCGCGGCCATCCGGCAGCGAAACCGCTCGCCCATCGCGACTCTCCCTCGGGCGCAAGCCGGGAGGGGCACGATGATCGTCGCGTTCCTCAACCAGAAAGGCGGCGTCGGTAAGACGACGTTGGCGCTGCATCTCGCGGGACAATGGGCGCGGCAGGGAAGGCCCGTCACCCTGATCGACGCCGATCCGCAGGGCTCGGCGCTGGACTGGTCGCAGCAGCGGGCGCGCGAAGGCCTTCCACGCCTGTTCGGTGTCGTCGGCCTCGCCCGTGACACCCTGCACCGCGAGGCGCCAGAGCTGGCGCGCGATGCCGATCACATCGTCATCGACGGACCGCCGCGTGTCGCCTCGCTGATGCGCTCGGCGCTGCTCGCCGCCGACCTGGTGCTGATCCCCGTGCAGCCGTCGCCCTTCGATGGCTGGGCTTCGGCCGAGATGCTCTCGCTCCTCCAGGAAGCGCGCATCTATCGCCCGCAGCTTGCCGCCCGCTTCGTTCTGAACCGCTGCGGCGCGCGCACCGTCATCGCCCGCGAGACGGCCGAGACGCTCGCAGATCATGATCCGCCGGTGCTGGCGGCGCGGATCGGTCAGCGCGTCGCTTTCGCCGATACCGCGCAATCCGGGCGGCTCGTCTTCGAGATCGACGAGGACAGTCCGGCTACACGCGAGATCGCGGCCATCGGGGCCGAGGTGGGGAGGCTCGCGTCATGAGCGGGCGCGCTCCGAAACGCGGTTTTGCGTCGCGCCCCGCCGATCCCGAACGCTGGATCAAGGCGTCGGATGCATCGCCCCCGCGCGACGCGGATGCCGCCGGCTTCACCGCCCGGCTGACGATCGACGTCACGCCAGAGCTGCGCGGCCGGATCAAGATCGCGGCGTTCCGGCGCGGGCAGACCGTCGCCGACATGCTCCGCGACCTGCTCGTTCGCGAATTCCCGCCAGACCAAGGAGACACGTAAATGACCGGCATCGCGGACCCCCGCATGCGCGGCGGCCACTCGCCGGCCCACCCCGCACCATTCACGACGCTCGTCGAGCTGACCTGGCATGAGAAGCGGATCGAACACTGGATCCGCTTCGGCCGGGAAGTCCATGAGCAGATCCTCGACCGTCGGCGCCGTGTCGTCGGCTTCGCGCCGAACAGCCTCTTTGCCTTCATCCGCTGGGCGTCCAACGACTACGGCACGATCATCTCGCGCATCGACATCGTGCGCGCCATCGGCCGCGGCGAGCCCTATCAGACGCTGCCTTTCGTACGGCCCGGCGGCGACATCCTCCTGAAGATCGAGGGATGGCCCAGGGTCGAGCACGTGCTCCGGATCATCGATGCCATCGAGGCGCTCGGCATCGATCCGGCCGATGTTTCGCCGGACCACTGGCGGCACGTCCACAACCGCCTGGCCGCCGGTCATGAGCCGCGCGCCTACACCGCCCAGCACCATCGGGCCTTCCTCCTGCGCCGGAGGACCGCGCCATGAGCCGCTTCGGCTATGTGATGCTCACCTGTCTTATGACCATGGGCGTCGCCGCTTCGGCGCTCATCGAAACGCCGAAGAAGCTGATCTGGAACGCCTCGGCGAGCGCACCGATCGGGCTCTATTCGATCGAACCGGATGACCGGCTCGAGGTGACGGACCTCGTCGCCGTCGATGCGCCCGAGCCGCTGGCGCGCTTCCTCGCCGAGCGCGGTTACCTGCCTCCCGGTGTGCCGCTGATGAAGCGTATCGCCGGTCTGCCGGGACAACGGGTCTGCCGCTCGGGGCTCGCCATCACCGTCGACCGAATCGCAATGGGCAACGCGCTGGAGCGCGACCGGCGTGGCCGCGACCTGCCCGTCTGGCAGGGCTGCCACCGCATCGCCGACGGCGAGGTGTTCCTCATGAACTGGGAGATCCAGGACAGCCTCGACGGCCGCTATTTCGGCCCGCTTCCCATGAGTTCGATCATCGGCCGCGCGGTCCCGCTGTGGACCGATGAAGACGGCTCCGGCCGCTACGAGTGGCGCGCGCCAACCCGATGACTGACCCCTGATCGGCGTGCCGTTCGCGCCGAACCTGTTCACCCACCCCCGACGAAAGGAAACCACAATGTCGCAGATCGGTCGATTCACTCGCACCAAATCCGGCTATTCCGGGCGCATCCATACGCTCACGCTCGATGTCGAATTGGTGCTCGTTCCCGCCGAGCATTCCGATGCCGAGAACACGCCCGACTATCGCATCCATCTCGGCGATGTCGACGGGCCGGAGGTCGGTCCGGAAGTTGGCGCCGCCTGGAAACGCACCGGCGAGAAGGCGGGCGACTATGTCTCGCTGCTCATCGACGATCCCGCCTTCCTGCAGCCGATCCGCGCCAACCTGTTCCAGTCCGGCGACGACAAGTCGGCCTGGTCGCTGCACTGGAACCGGCCGCCCAGACGCGGCGAGCGGGAGTGAGGCCATGCCGATCTTCCGCAGTCACGATGTCGCCGGGCGGCTTCACGCCGCCCGCCGCATCACCCTCCTTCTCCTTTCCGGCCTCGCATTCGCCGTCGCGCCGCCGACCGCCGCGCTGGCGCAGATCGCGCCGCTGGAACGGCCGACGCCGGCCGATCCCTACGCCGCTCATGTCGCCGAAGCCTCGCAGCGCTTCGGCGTTCCGGCCGCATGGATTTGGGCGGTGATGCGCGCGGAGAGTGCGGGCGACGTGCGCGCGATCTCGTCCGCCGGCGCCATGGGCCTGATGCAGATCATGCCCGATACCTGGGCGGACTTGCGCGTCCGCCATCGGCTCGGCAGCGATCCTTACGATCCGCGCGACAACATCCTGGCGGGCGCGGCTTACTTGCGCGAAATGCACGACCGCTACGGCTCGCCGGGCTTTCTCGCCGCCTACAATGCCGGCCCCGGCCGCTACGAGGAATATCTGGCAGGAGCGCGCTCCTTGCCAGCCGAAACCCGCGCCTATGTCGCCGCGCTCGCGCCTCTTGTCGGCGGCGGGGACATCGCCGGCCCCGTCATCGTTGCCACCGCAGAGCCGTTGTCATGGACCAGCGCGCCGCTCTTCGTCGCCCGCGCGGATGCCACGCCGGCTGCCGGTCCTGTGCAGTCCGACGATCGTTCCGGTGACGCTTCCGATGCGCTTGGCGTACGCGATGCTTCGACCATCGCCCCGCAGTCGAGCGGACTGTTCGTCGCCCGGTCAAGCGCGGGAGAACCGTGATGACGGTGTTCTCCCGCAATCGCGGTCTGGCGTGGCGCGGCGCATCATGGAGGGTGCGGCGGTGGGAGGCAGGCAACACGTATGCGTCCGGTCGTTGCACGTCAGGCGGCGGCGTGATCATTGAGCGCCCAGTTCCACGGCAGCAGTTCATCGAGTCGGCTGGCCGGATGGCCCTCGACCATGCGGGTGAGCACGTCGCTGAGCCAAGCGTAGGGCTCGACGCTGTTGAGCTTCGCCGTCTCGATCAACGAGCAGATCACGGCCCAGCGATGGCCGCCGCCGTCACTGCCAGCGAACAGATGGTTCTTCCTGCCGAGAGCCACCGGACGGATGGCGCGCTCGACCGGATTGGTGTCGAGTTCGATGCGGCCGTCGTCGAGGAACCGGGTCAAGCCAGTCCAGCGGCCGAGCGCATAGCGGATCGCGTCGGCAAGCGTGCTGCGCGCGGGAACGAGCGCCAGTTGCGCTTCCAGCCAGCCCTTCATCGTCTGGAGATGCGGCCGGGAGAGCGAACGCCGCCACGCCATGCGCTGCGCCGGGGATTGTCCACGCGCCTTCTTCTCGACCTCGTAGAGTGTGGCGATGCGGCGCAGTGCCTCGGCCGCGATCGGCGAGCCGGTCTGCTGCTCGACGTCGTAGAACTTGCGCCGCGTATGCGCCCAGCAGGCGGCGAGCGTCACGTCATCGCGCGCGGCGACGCGCTCGAACCCGGCATAGCCATCGACGTGCAGCACGCCCTCGAAGTGCTGGAGATGCGCGATCGGGCGCTCCGCTTTCCGGTCCGGCGCGAACAGATAGACGGCGGCCGGAGGCGCGGGTCCGTTCCACCCGCGCTGCTCGCGGGCATAGACCCACAGGCGGCCGGTTTTCGTCTTTCCACGCCCCGGATCGAGCACCGGAACCGGCGTGTCGTCGGCGAACAGATGGTCCGATGCGAACACATCGGCGCACAGTTTTTCGTGCAGGGCTTCGAGCCACCAGCACGCGCCGCCGACCCATCCGGCCAGCGTCGAACGGGCCAGATCGACGCCGTGGCGGGCGAAGATCTGCGACTGCCGGTAGAGTGGCGTGTGATCGCAATATTTGCTGACAAGCACCTGGGCGAGCAACGCGGGCGTCGCCAGCCCGCCTGCGATCGGGCGCTCCGGCGCGGCGGCCTGCGCCACCGTTCCGCACGTCCGGCAGGCATATTTGGGCCGGGTGATCCGCACCACGCGAAGCTGCGCGGGCACCCAGTCGAGCATCTCGCTGACGCTCTCGCCGATGCCGTGCAGCGCGCCGCCGCAGTCCGGACAGGCATCGTGATCGGTGTCGATCATCACGTCCTCGCGCGGCAGATGATCGGGCAGCGGCTTGCGATGCGGGCGCGGTTCAACGGTCGCGCCGACGATCACCGGGCGGCTCTCCTCGATACGGCCGATGTCGGCGTCGAGGTCCTCCAGCCCCAGCGCGAGCTGATCGGGATCGAGGCGTTCGGACCTGCGCCCGAACTGCATCCGCTGGAGCTTTTTGATGATCGCCTGGAGCCGCTCGATCTCGCCTTCGCGGTGCTCGACGACGGCCGCCATGTCGCGCACCAACTGGCGCAGAAGCGCCGTATCGGACGGCAGATTGTCGAGATCGAGCCGCATGCCCGATACTACCAGATAGCGCCGCTAAACCCAAGTATTTCCGGCGGATTCAGCGCATTTTCAGCCCGCTTTTTGCGGCTTCCAGACGCGCTCGGGATGACGCCAGTCGATGCCCTCGAGCAGCATCGCGAGCTGCGCCGGCGACAGCGGGATCGTTCCTCCCTCCACGCTCATCCGCGGCCAGACGAAGTAGCCGCGATCGATCCGCTTGCTGAACAGGCACAGCCCCGTGCCGTCCCAGAACAGCAGTTTCACCATGTTCGTCCGCCTGCCCCGGAAGGCGAAGATATGGCCGCAGAACGGGTCCTTCCTGAGCGTTTCCTGGACCAGCGTCGCCAACCCATCGAGGCCCTTCCTCATATCGGTGACGCCCAGCGCCATATGCACTTTCACGTTCGACGGCACGATCATCATGACCGCATCTCCCGCTCTGCAACTTCCCGCCGGACAGCATCGGGATCGGCGTCGATCGGTGCGAACACCCGCCGTCCATCGGCCAGTTCGACCTCCTTCATGCCGTCCGGGCAAGGCAGCAGGCCGGCCAGCAACGACGGCTCTCCGCTGTCGCGCTTCGCACGCCCTTCGATCACCTGCACCGGCGCCAGCGTCATCGGCTTTTCTTGCCCGAGGCCGAACTGGTCGCGCCAGCGGAACAGCACGCTGGTCGAGATTCCATGCCGCCTCCCGACAGAGGAGATGGTCTCGCCATGACGCTCCGCCTCCAGCAGCAGCGCGATCTTTTCCTCGGTGGACCAGCGCCGTCGCCGCGCCCGTTTGGGCGGTCCCGCTTCAGCTTCGATCGCCTCTGTCAAGGCCCGAACGCGCTCCGTTTCCTTAGCACTAGTGCTTGTTTTTGTGCTTATCGGTGGCCGCGCCGACGGATGCAAAAGCGCCCGCCAGTCGATCACGACCTCCTCCGCCTCGATCAGATTGCGCCACCGCTTGAGGCTGTAGGGCGACAGCTGCAGCGCCGAAGAATACTCGCGCAGATGCAGCCCCGACCACTGGCAGGCTTCCACATGCATCGCCCAGAACGCCTGCGTCGCCCGCCGCCGCTTGTCCGGCGAGATCGGGTGGTAGCGCTTTCTACGCTTCAGGTTTCGCTTGGTTTTTTCCTCTTCCCAGTCGGTCAGCTCGCGCCGCCACTTCCTGAATGTATCCACCGTCAGGCGGTGGTGCCGGCAATAGCGCGCTATCGTCAGGCCGCTCTTCCGGTGCGCGTCGACATGCACCTGCCACCATGCCCGCTTCGCCGGATTGTCGAAAACTCGCCGCCGCATCCACTCACCTCGCGTCCAGAAAGGACACGACATGACCTCACCATCAGGAGCGAACAATGTGCGAACATCGGACGGTTACGGCAACACGACCGGACGATGGCGGGATAAAAGGCCGCGAGGTGCGGCTTGGTCCGGTCGTGGATTTTCAAAGGCTTGGGCAGAGAATACGCGAGGTGCGCCTCATCGGCGGGCCTCGCGTATTCGGCGTTTTCACAGGAATTTCCGTGCGTTGATGCGATGTGCGGTGCTCCGGCCATGAGCGGCGAGGACGATTTCCGCATCCGCCCTGGTCGCATCCGCTCCTCCGGCTCCCAGCGGGCGAGGCCCTTCATCGCCCAGGCGCTCGCCGCCGCCCAGAAGGCCGGCGGCCGCGTCTCGCGCTCGGGCAGGATCACATCCGGCAACCGCTCGCGCTTCGGGCGCGGCGTGCGCGCCAGCGTGCAGGCAAATCGTCTGCTGACCGGCCGCTCGCGCGGCGCGGTCATCAAGACCCGCGTCGTGCGCCACACGGCACGGTCCGCGCCGCTCGCGGCGCATCTCGGCTACCTCCGGCGCGAGGGCGTCACCCGGGACGGGGAGAAGGCCCGGCTGTTCGGTCCCGAGACCGACGACGCCGATCCCAAGGCCTTCGCCGAGCGCTGCCAGGACGATCGCCATCACTTCCGCTTCATCGTCTCGCCCGAGGACGCGGTGGAGATGTCCGATCTCAAGACCTTCACCCGTGAACTGATGGGCCAGATGGAGAAGGATCTCGGCACGAAGCTCGACTGGGTCGGCGTCGATCACTGGAACACCGAGCACCCTCATGTACATGTCATCGTGCGGGGCCGCGCTGATGACGGCCAGGACCTCGTCATCTCCCGCGATTACATCAAGGAAGGGATGCGCGCCCGCGCCCAGGATCTGATCACGCAGGAGTTGGGACCGCGCACCGATCACGAAATCCGCCGGACGCTCGAACGCCAGATCGATACCGAGCGCTGGACACAGCTCGACCGACAGCTCGCCCGCGATGGCTATCGCACCGGCGTCATCGACCTGGCGCCGCACCCCGGCCGGCAACCCGACGAATTCCACGCGCTGAAGGTTGGCCGCCTGCGCAAGCTCGAATCCCTAGGGCTTGCCGACCAGATCGGCCCGGGCCAATGGGTCCTGTCCGAGAACGCGGAGGCGACGCTGCGCGAACTCGGCGAGCGTGGCGACATCATCAAGCGCATTCATCGCAGCCTGATGGAGCGGGGCATCGAGCGCGGCGCGGCGGCCTATGTGCTGGCCGGCGAGAGCCTCGACGATCCGGTCATCGGCCGGCTGGTCGACCGCGGCCTCGACGACGAATTGAAGGGCACCGCCTTTGCCGTGGTCGATGGCGTCGATGGACGGACCCACCACATCAAGCTGCCCGACCTTGACGCCGCCGGCGACAGCGCGCCGGGCTCAATCGTCGAGTTGCGGAAGTTCGACGACGCCCGAGGGCGGCGGCGGGTGGCGCTCGCTGTGCGCTCGGACCTCTCCATCGAACAACAGGTGACGGCGACCGGCGCCACCTGGCTCGACCGTCAGGCCATCGCCCGCGAGCCGGTCGCGCTGGGCGGCGGCGGGTTTGGCGCCGAGGTGCGCGAGGCGATGAACGCCCGGGCGGAGCATCTCATCGAACAGGGTCTCGCGGAGCGGCAGGGCCGCAGCGTGATCTTCGCGCGCAACCTGATCGATACGCTGCGCCGTCGTGAGGTGGAGGCGCTTAGCGAGAAGCTCGCCGTCGAGACCGGCCGGCCGTTCAGCCAATCCGGGACCGGCGAGTATGTCGCCGGCACCTACCGGCAGCGCTTCGCGCTTGCCTCCGGCCGCTTCGCCATGATCGACGACGGCCTCGGGTTCCAGCTGGTCCCTTGGTCACCATCGCTGGAAAAGCAGCTCGGCCGCCACGTCTCCGGCGTCGCGCGCGGCGACGGCGGTATCGACTGGGGCTTTGGCCGCAAGCGTGGGCTCGGCCTATAGGCACGGCGTCTTCGATGGATTAACCATCGGAACGAGTAGGTTGTGCCATAAGTGGACGCTTGAGAAAATCCCACCAGCAGACATTTCGACGAGTCTGTATTCTCGGGTGATTTCGGAGCACCAGCTAGTGTCACGGCCTGCTGTGTAGAGGTTTCCTCGGCATTGGGATGCGCTCCTGAAGCAGTTCCGCTACATTCATTGCATCAGCGGCAAAAAGGGGCCGGGAGTGAGCATTAAGCTAATCCACACCTCGGACTGGCAAATCGGAAAGGTTTTCCGGTTCCTAGACAACGCCAATATGGGGCTTCTCCAGGATGCCCGCCTGCGGGCGATTACCCGCCTCGGCGAACTGGCGACCGCTCACGGCGCGCGACATGTGCTGGTCGCCGGCGATGTCTATGACATGGAGGCACTCTCACCGCGCTCGATCAACCAGCCGATCGAGCGCATGCGCGCTTTTCCTGATCTTCGCTGGCATCTTCTGCCGGGAAACCACGACCCGCATCGTCCGAATGGTCTCTGGGATCAAATCCTTCGCAGGGGCCTGCCCGACAACGTTCACGTTCACGCCGCGCCCGAGCCCGCAATTTTGGAAGACGACCGTGCCGTCCTCTTACCGGCGCCGTTGCAGCATCGGCGCGCCATCGGCGATCCCACCACCTATATGGACGACGCTACCGTTCCGGATGGGCTGATTCGGGTCGGACTCGCCCACGGCACCATTACCGGGTTCGGCTCCGATGACCGGGACGTGCCCAACTACATTGCGCCGGATCGCCCAGACAAGGCGGGGCTTTCCTATCTCGCGCTCGGCGACTGGCACGGCCAGAAGAAGATCAATTACCGGTGCTGGTACAGCGGCACGCCCGAGCCCGACGCCTTCGACGTGATCGACGGCGGACAGGCGTTGCTTGTCGAAATCGAGGGGCTGGGTGCTCCCCCCACGGTCACGCCGGTGACCACGGGCCATTACACTTGGATTAGCCTGTCCCAGCAGATCAACACCCGCGGAGATATCGACTTCCTGGACGGCAAGCTGCGCGGTGTCGCCAAAGACCTCAATAGCGTGCTCGTTCATCTTGCGATCGAAGGTGCATTGTCTCTGCAAGACCGCCGTTATTTCGAGGAACGGATAGTCGAAGGCGTTTCGGCTGCGCTGTGCTTTCTGCGTGTCGATGATCGTCGCCTCTTTCCGCGTCCTACTCCGGAGGACCTCGATCAGATCGACCGCGGCGGATTTGTGCGGGCAGCGGCAGAAGAGTTGAAGCGGCAATCAGAAGGGGGCGGCGAGATCGAGCGCGCCATCGCGGCCGAGGCGCTTCAGCGGCTCTACATCGAGCACATGAAACTTCAGGCGGCGCAGAAATGAAGCTGCGATCCGTAGCCGTCAATCAGTTCAAGAAGTTCACCAGCCCCGTTCGGCTCGATGGCCTCGGCGACGGCCTCAATGTAGTCGTCGGCCCGAACGAGATGGGCAAGTCAACCTTGCTCGATGCGCTCCGCGCGGCGCTCTTCGAGAAATACAGCTCTAGAGCGCAGCCCATCACTGCCTTGCAGAACGACCGCAATCAGGCCGCGCCCGTGGTTGAACTTGCTTTCGAGCTTGATGACGGGCTGTACCGGATCACGAAGCGCTTCATCAAAAAGCCTTACGCGCGCCTGTCCTGCCCGGACGGACGGACGCTGGAAGGCGATGCCGCAGAGGACACGCTGCGCACCTTGCTGGGCTTCGATGAACCTGGCAAGACCGGCGCCAAAGCGGAAACGCTTGGCATGTGGAATGTCCTTTGGGTGCAGCAGGGGCAGTCTTTCGGCGCGCTGGACATTCCGAGTACCGCCCGGTCCAGCCTCCACAGCGCCCTCGAAGCGGAAGTTGGCACGGTCCTGGGCGGCCGGCGCGGCAGGGCCTTGCCGCAAGCCGTGGAAGCTCAGCTCGGCGTTTTGGTGACCAGCGGCGGCAAGCCGCGGGGCAGCTATAAGGACCTGCTCGACCGCATCGATGCTCTGGAGAACGAGCTTGGCGATCTCCAAGGGCGGCGCCAGGAACTGGCGCAGACACTTGAGGACCTCGAAACGGCCGAAGAGAGCCTCGCGCGGCTGATTGCCGTTGACCGCGACCAGGCAGACCAGAAGGAGCTTGGTGAAGCCCGGCAGCGTCATAGCCGACTTGCCGAGCTGGAGGCGCGCATAAGCGCGGCGTCCGCCGAGCTCGAGCTGAAAAAGCGAAATCTCGCCCAGGCCGAGAAAGCGGCCGAAGACCGGCAACGTCTCAAGGATGATATCAAGTCCGAAGAGGCTGCACTTAAAGAGTCCGGGCAGCAGCTCTCCGAAACGCGCAGCCAGGAGAAGGAAGCCCGGTCGCAGCTTGATGCACTGCGCGCGCAAGTGCGGGAATCTGAAGCAGCGGTTGCGAAGGCCGACGATGCCGTTTCACGCGCGCAGCGCATAACCGCCATCGTCGATCGGGAAGCCCGTATTCGCGAACTTGAGGGCCGCTGCGCAAAGGCGCAGGCGGCCGAGGACCGCCAGCGGCAGGCCCAGCAGAAAGCCGCCGCCATTCTGGTGACAGACAAATTACTTGCGGCAATCCGCAAGGCCGATAAGGATCTGCAAGCCGTCGCCAGCCGGCTAAGCGCCGCGGCCACGCTCGTCTCGTTCGACATCGCACCGGAACGACGAGCCGACATCGAGATTGACGGGCAGCCTCTCAAGGCTGGGCAGTCATCCGTTCAGGCGGTCGAGCCCACCACCATTTTCATTCCCGATCGCGGCCGGATCACGGTAGAGCCCGCGATCAAGGACCGGGATCAATTACTCCGCCAACAACGTGACGCAACGGCAAAACTTAAAGACGCCCTCGCGGCGGTTGGCATCGCCGCCGCCACCGACGCCGAAGACCAATACGCCACGCGCCAGAGCCTCTTGCAGGAGGCAGAGCTTGCCCGCCAGGAAGCGGCGCTGCACGCCCCGGCAACGGAAGACCATGATGCGGGCGCCCAGTCTCTTTCTGACTATATCGAGGGAACGCGCACGATCCTGGAGCGTGAGAAGACCGAGCTTCACCTTGAGCGGTTGCCGGCGCGCTCCGAAGCGGAGGCAGCTTTACGGACGGCCAGGGAGCAGGCAGCAGAAGCGCGCAATTCACTGCAAACGGCGCGTGCCGTCCTTACTGGCCCGGAAGAAGCCCTGACACGGCTTCAGAGTGAACTTGCGACCGTGAACGCCCGGCATAAGGAAGCCGAAAAGCGCGTCGAAAAACTCCGTCGTCAGCTCACGGACTCCGAGGCCGCATGTGCCGATGATCAGCTTGCAGCCGCGATTGAGGCTGCCCGCAACGTCTTTTCCGAACAGGAGCGCGCCATTGCGGCCCTCGAAGGGCAGCGGACCGATGAAACGCTGCCACAGTTAGAAGCCAGAATTGGGCGCCTTGAAAAAGCGTTACAGGACCGCCGCGACAAGCGTGCCACCCTCAAGGAGAAAATCGCGGGCTTGCGATCGCGTGTCGAGGCGGCCGAAGCGACCGGGCTTGATGAGGCAATCGCCCAAAAAGGCCGCGAACTAGCGCTGTGCGAGGAAGAGCGCCAGCGCCTTGACCGCGAAGTCAGGGTTCTCGGACTTTTGTTGACGACCCTCCGAAGCGCGGAGCAGGAGGCCAAGGAGCGGTACTTGTCGCCTGTTCTGCGGCGCGTCCGTCCCTATTTGCAGCTTCTATTTCCCGGTGCCGACATCCGGATCGACGAGGATCTCCGGATTGCCGGCGTTGTGCGCGAGGCCGGCTACGAGGAGGCCTTTAGTCACCTCAGCATGGGGACGCAGGAACAGATCGCGGTGCTGATCCGGCTGGCATTTGCCGAAATGCTTGTCGAACAAGGCCATCCAGCGACGGTCATTCTCGACGACGCACTTGTGTTTTCCGACGACCGCCGCATGCAACGCATGTTCGACATTCTCAATATGGCGGCGCGCAACGTACAGGTACTCATCCTCACCTGCCGCGAGCAGCTTTTCGAAGAGCTTGGGGGACGGGCGCTGTCGCTGACGCCCGGCAACAGCGAAGAGCTGTTGTCGGCGTGATGATGCAAAGGGGGGCAATGATCAATGAGGATAGCGTCTGTCAGAATCGAGAATTTCCGGTCCTTCGCGGACGCCACCATTCCTTTCAACGATTACGGCTGTCTGGTCGGTCCGAACGGGGCTGGCAAATCCACCGTGCTCACCGCCCTCAATGTATTCTTCCGCGAGTCAGAGAACCTGCCGACGGACTTGAGTCAACTGGACCAGGAGGATTTCCACTGCAAGAAGACAGGTGAGCCGATCAAGATCACGCTCACCTTCTGCGATCTCAGCGACGGAGCAAAGGAGGATTTTGCCGATTACGTGCGGCAGGATCAGCTTATCGTCTCGGCTGTCGCCACGTTCGATGCCGCCACAGGTAAGGCGCAGGTGAAGCAATACGGGCAGCGGCTTGCCATGCGCGCCTTCGCGCCCTTCTTCGAGGCTGCCGACGCGGGCAAGAAGGTGGCGGAGCTGAAAGACATCTATTCCAAGCTGCGCCAGACCTATGCCGACCTGCCGGCGCCCGGTACGAAAGACGCCATGGTCCAGGCCCTGCGCGATTATGAAGCGGCACGGCCCGGCGAATGCGAGCTGATTCAGAGCGAGGATCAGTTTTATGGCTTCTCCAAGGGCGCGAACCGCCTCGCGAAACACATCCAGTGGGTCTATGTGCCGGCCGTGAAGGACGCGACCTCCGAGCAGGTCGAGGCGCGGAACTCGGCGCTTGGCAAGCTTCTCGCTCGCACCGTCCGCTCAAAGACGAATTTCGATGAGAGGGTGAAGACCCTTCGCTCCGATATGCAGCAGCAATACCAGGCGCTTCTCGACGAAAACCAGAACGCCTTGGATGATATCTCTACAGCTCTTCAGACGCGGCTTTCCGAATGGGCGCATCCGGACGCGCGTCTGCGCCTGCAATGGAAGCAGGACCCGGATAAATCCGTTCGCGTCGAAGAGCCGTGGGCGCACATTCTCGCCGGCGAAGGCGATTTTGAAGGCGAGCTGGCGCGCTTCGGTCACGGCCTTCAGCGCTCGTATCTACTTGCGCTGTTACAGGAACTCGCCGGCACGGACGCCGAAGGCGCCCCTACGCTCATCCTCGCATGCGAAGAACCCGAGCTTTACCAGCATCCGCCGCAGGCGCGCCATCTGGCTTCCGTTCTTCACAAGCTTAGCCGCGGCAACTCTCAGGTCATCGTGTGCACCCATAATCCACTATTTGTGTCGGGCGAAGGATTCGAGGACGTACGGATGGTAAGGAAAGAACAGGGCGACCCGTGTTCCACCGTTTCGCACATGACGTTTGCGGAGATCGCTGCAGCGGTCGCCGGCGCCACGGGTGAGCAGCCGACCAAGCCCGCCGGCGCTCTTGCCAAGATACACCAGGCCCTGCAACCGGGCCTGAACGAAATGTTCTTCACCCGCCGTCTTGTACTGGTAGAAGGGCTGGAGGATGTGGCCTACATACTGGCCTACCTCAATCTTCTCGACCGGTCGGATGATTATCGACGCCTCGGCTGCCACATCGTGCCAGCCAATGGGAAGAGCGAGCTGCTACAGCCACTCGTCATCGCCAGGCACATGCGGATTCCGACTTACCTTGTTTTCGATTCGGATGCCGACAAGCCTGATAAGAACGGCAGCAAGGCTAAGCATGAGAAGGACAACAGGGCGCTTCTTACGCTTGCCGGCAATCCCGGCGCGGACCCGATGCCGCCTGCGACCGTGCTGGGTAAGGGGTTCACAATGTGGCACTCCGATATCGGGACAGTCGTCGAATCCGAAATCGGCGCGGCCGATTGGGCCACGTACCGTGCCGAAGCCGACAAGCGCTACGGCCATGCTGGGGGCCTGCGGAAGAATTCCCTCCATATCGGGGCAAGTCTCGCGTTCGCTTGGGAGGCAGGACAGCGCTCAGCAAGCCTTGAGCAGCTATGTACCCACATTCTCGACGCCGCTGACTTTCTTCCAAATGTGTAAGTGAATGGGCGCTGAACTCAGTTAGAGGGACCCCGTGGGTAGCGGCCGCATTGAAGGCCGGTCATGAAGCGGATGCGACCCGACGAGGTTCGCATTGGGTCATGGCTTGTCGCAGGACTGACTGCGAAGATGCAATCGACAATAGCATCGTTCTACGCCATTTCCTGTATTTCTTCGCCCCGGCACGCTACGACCCAATCATCGTTGCTATCGTCTTGAAACCATCCTGTCCCGCGCCCGACCTATTCTCCGGAAGGAGAAAGAAGGGTGTCCGCGACCAAAATCCTCTGGGGTCAGATTCTCGTCGTCTTTCTCATCGTGCTCTCCACGACCTGGGCCGCGACGCAGTGGACGGCCTGGCAGCTCGGCTTCCAGCCGCAGCTCGGTCGGCCGTGGTTCGAACTCGCCGGGTGGCCTGTATACTACCCGCCTGCCTTCTTCTGGTGGTGGTACTTCTACGACGCCTATGCGCCGGAGATTTTCGTCGAGGGCGCGTTCATCGCCGCGTCCGGCGGCTTCATCTCGATCGCAGTGGCGATCGGCATGTCGGTCTGGCGCGCCCGCGAGGCGAAGAATGTCGAAACCTACGGTTCGGCCCGATGGGCGCGACCGGAAGAGGTGAAGGCCGCCGGTCTCCTCGGACCCGACGGCGTCGTGCTCGGCAAGCTTGATCGCGCCTATCTGCGTCACGACGGTCCGGAGCATGTGCTTTGCTTCGCGCCAACCCGTTCCGGCAAGGGTGTCGGCCTCGTCGTGCCGTCACTGCTGACCTGGCCGGGCTCGGCAATCGTCCACGACATCAAGGGCGAGAACTGGCAGCTCACCGCCGGCTTCCGATCGCGACACGGTCGGGTGCTGCTGTTCGACCCGACCAATGCGAAGTCGGCTGCCTACAATCCGTTGCTCGAGGTCCGTCGCGGCGAATGGGAGGTGCGCGACGTCCAGAACATCGCCGACATTCTGGTCGATCCTGAAGGCTCGCTGGAGAAGCGGAACCATTGGGAAAAGACCAGCCACGCGCTTCTCGTCGGTGCGATCCTGCACGTGCTTTACGCCGAGCCCGACAAGACGCTGGCGGGCGTTGCCGCGTTCCTCTCGGACCCGAAGCGGCCGATCGAGTCGACACTAGCAGCCATGATGAAAACCCCACACCTTGGCGACGCCGGTCCGCATCCGGTGATCGCCAGCGCCGCGCGCGAACTCCTCAATAAATCCGACAACGAGCGCTCGGGCGTGCTGTCCACCGCCATGTCATTCCTCGGCCTCTACCGCGATCCTGTCGTCGCCGAGGTCACGCGCCACTGCGATTGGCGTATCACCGAAATCGTCGGCGGCGCGCAGCCGACCACGCTTTATCTCGTCGTGCCGCCTTCCGACATCAACCGCACCAAACCGCTGATCCGACTGATCCTCAACCAGATCGGCCGGCGGCTGACGGAGGACCTGCAGGCCAAGGCCGGACGGCATCGATTGCTGCTGATGCTTGACGAGTTCCCCGCCCTTGGCCGCCTCGACTTCTTCGAAAGCGCACTCGCCTTCATGGCAGGCTACGGCCTTAAGAGCTTCCTGATCGCGCAGTCACTGAATCAGATCGAGAAGGCCTACGGCCCGAACAACTCGATCCTCGACAACTGCCATGTCCGTGTCGGTTTCGCCACCAATGACGAGCGCACGGCAAAGCGCGTGTCCGATGCTCTTGGCACGGCGACGGAAATGCGGGCGATGAAGAACTATGCCGGACACCGTTTATCGCCTTGGCTCGGCCACCTCATGGTTTCGCGCTCGGAGACCGCACGGCCACTGCTGACGCCCGGCGAGGTGATGCAGCTCCCGCCTGCCGACGAGATCGTCATGGTCGCGGGCACGCCACCGATTCGGGCGAAGAAGGCCCGCTACTATGAGGATGCCCGATTCCAGGAACGCATCCTGCCGCCACCGGCGCTGGAGAGGCCCAAGGCGGCCAAGGTCGACGAATGGAGCAGGCTGCCACTGCCGCCGCGTCCCGAAATCGAGGAGGCGCCGCCGCGCGACACCCGGGACGATGACGATCCGACCGGATCGGAACGCCGGCATCAGCCCGAATTAAGCAAGGCGAAGACGATTGAGAAGAAAGAGCCGATCGACAACGAATTCGCGCCCGATCCGGATGATGACATGGAGGACGATGCCGCGCGCGTCAGCCGGATCAACCAGCGCATGCGTCAGGTCGCCCGCCAGGCCTCGCTCGATCCCGGCGACGGCATCGAGATGTGAGACCGCCCATGAAGAAGCCTCCGAAGAAGCAGCGTCTGTCGGTCTATCTCGATCCCGACGTCATGAAGAACCTCGCCGACTATGCCGCGCGGCGCGACCATTCCCGTTCGTTGATCGCCGAGGCCGCGATCGCCTCCTTCCTGTCGCCCGACGCCGCCGAGCGGCAGGAAGCCGCGACCACCAGACGCCTCGACCAGCTCGACCGCCGGATGACCCGGATGGAACGCGACCTCGGCATCGCCGTCGAGACGCTCGCGGTCTTTGTCCGCTTCTGGCTGACGACCAACCCGCCACTGCCGGAGCCGGCACAGGCGGCCGCCCGTGCCAAGGCCGGCGAGCGCTATGACGCCTTTGTGACCGCCCTCGGCCGGCGTTTAGCCAAGGGGCCGAAGCTCCGGCAGGAGATTTCGGAGGACGTTGGCGGCACACAAGAAACGGAATAGTCGGGATGGCGATCATCGCGCTGGTCATCCAGTCGGGCCGCCCCACGAGATGCGCTGACGTTTCCATGTCTCAGGCCGATAGTCGTCTCTTTGATTCCCAAGTGTCGATGTATCTGGATTTTCCGATAGAATGGGGAACGACTCTGCATCGAAAGCATGATGAAGACTTGACGAGATGGGCAGCGACGACTGGCGAAACAGCACCGATCAAAACGTCTACGAGATGTGTGTCGCCAATGGAGGCCCCGGCTTCTGGATACGCCGGACGACATGGGGCGCGACCTGTGCGCGCATTGTCGGTATTGGTCCCATGACGAAGCCCGGCCCATACTTCGGCAACCCTTCCGTTTTGATGGACGTCTATAGCTTGGTCGGTGAGTTGAAAGAGGGTCTGGCGCAAGTACCGGTGCCAGGCACATACAAAACCTGGCGAAGAATTCTTGCGCCGCCGTGGGCCGGGCAAGGCGACTTGCGGTCGCTCGACGACCCCGCCATCGACGCGGGTCTCCAAGCCCTGGATAGAAAACGCCATAGAGCATCGGGAAAGGCCCAAAGCGAGGAGGAACGAGTGTTTCTTTCGGTGCCCTTCTCGCGCAAGGAGGAGGCCAAGCAACTCGGGGCGCGCTGGTCACCGGCGGAGAAGCTTTGGTGGCTTCCGGCAAGCAACGAACCGGCACTCTCCCAAGCACGTGCCTTGGGTTTTCTTCCCGGCAACATCTGAACAGACGGCAAGCGGGGCTTTCGGAACTAACATTGCCGGATTCGGTCGCGCGCGCGTCCATCCTTCCATCGCGAAAGACGTCAGGTGCTGATCTCGCGCGATAGGTGCTCTCGCCGTTTCCCTGTCTTTCTTCGCCACATCACTACTACGCCCACGGCCTTGTTGCCGTGGCCCAACTTCTGCCTCTTCTAATCATCCCCGATCCAGGGCCGCGCGTCTGCGGCCCCGCAAAAGAACGGGGACAACGTGGCGGTTTCTCAGGCAAGATCCGAGGCGATATCGCGGGGTGCGCGCATGCTCCGCACCGCGCTCGGTTCCGCCATAACAGGCTTCCTGGAAGACCCGTCGATCGTCGAGGTGATGCTCAACCCCGACGGGCGGCTCTGGATCGACCGGCTTTCCGAGGGTCTCTCTGATACAGGGGAGCGGCTGTCGCCGGCCGATGGCGAGCGGATCGTCCGGCTCGTCGCCCATCATGTCGGCGCCGAGGTCCATCCAGGCGCTCCGCGCGTTTCGGCCGAACTGCCCGAGACGGGGGAACGGTTCGAGGGGCTGCTCCCTCCCGTGGTCGCCGCGCCCGCCTTCGCCATCCGCAAGCCCGCCGTCGCCGTGTTCACGCTCGACGACTATGTCGCCGGCGGAATCATGGTCGCCGATCAGGCCGCGATCTTGCGCCGGGCCGTTGCCGAACGCCGGAACATCCTGGTCGCCGGCGGCACCTCGACCGGCAAGACGACGCTCACGAACGCATTGCTGGCGGAGGTGTCGAAGACGTCCGACCGCGTGGTGCTGATCGAGGACACACGCGAACTGCAATGCGCCGCGCCGAACCTCGTGGCGCTGCGCACCAAGGATGGCGTCGCTTCGCTTTCCGATCTCGTGCGCTCGTCGCTGCGCCTGCGCCCCGACCGCATCCCGATCGGCGAGGTGCGAGGGAGCGAGGCGCTGGATCTCCTCAAAGCCTGGGGTACCGGCCATCCGGGCGGGATTGGCACCATTCATGCCGGCAGCGCCATCGGCGCACTGCGCCGGCTCGAGCAGCTCATCCAGGAAGCCGTCGTCACCGTGCCCAGAGCGCTGATTGCCGAGACTATCGATCTCGTGGCCGTCCTCGCTGGCCGCGGCTCATCCCGCCGCCTCGCCGAACTCGCCCGCGTCGATGGGCTCGATGCGTACGGCGATTACCGCGTCACCCCCGCAGTCCAAGCCACAGGAGATCCCGCATGATCCACTGCCTTTCGCGTATCCGCCGTCCCGTCGCGACGGCGGTCTCCGTCGCCTTCCTCAGCATGATGCTGGCGCCGGCCGCCCATGCCTCCGGTTCGTCGATGCCATGGGAGGCGCCGCTCCAGTCGATCCTTCAGTCGATCGAGGGGCCGGTCGCCAAGATCATCGCCGTCATCATCATCATCGTCACCGGCCTGACGCTGGCCTTCGGCGATACCTCGGGCGGCTTCCGCAGGCTGATTCAGATCGTGTTCGGCCTGTCGATCGCGTTTGCGGCCAGCTCGTTCTTCCTCTCCTTCTTCTCCTTCGGCGGCGGGGCGCTCGTCTGATGGACGAGATCCCCGGATTCTCCGTCCCGGTCCACCGGGCGCTGACCGAGCCCATCCTGCTCGGCGGCGCCCCGCGCTCGATCGCCATCCTGAACGGGACGCTGGCAGCGGCGCTCGGCCTCGGCCTGCGCCTGTGGCTGGTCGGGATCGGCCTCTGGGCCGTCGGCCATTTCGCTGCGGTGTGGGCGGCCAAACGCGATCCGATGTTCGTCGACGTGGTGCGCCGGCATCTGCGCATCCCCGGCCATCTGAGCGTGTGAGGCCGGCCCATGATGAACCTCGCAGAATATCGTCGCACCGCCGCCCGTCTCGCGGACTTTCTGCCCTGGGCCGCGCTCGTGGGTGAAGGCGTCATCCTCAACAAGGACGGCAGCTTCCAGCGCACGGCGCGCTTTCGTGGTCCCGATCTCGACAGCGCCGTCCCGGCCGAGCTGGTCGCGGTCGCAGGGCGGCTCAACAACGCCTTTCGCCGCCTTGGCTCAGGCTGGGCGCTTTTCGTCGAAGCCGAGCGCCATCCCGTTGGCGCTTACCCGGCGAGCCGCTTTCCCGATCCGGCATCGGCATTGGTCGACGCCGAGCGCAAGGCGAATTTCGAGGAGGACGGCGCGCATTTCGAGTCGAGCTACTTCCTGACCCTCGTCTACCTGCCGCCGGCCGAGGACGCTGCGCGCGCCGAGACCTGGCTCTACGAGGGCCGCGAACAGACCGGCATCGACCCTCACGAGGTTCTGCGCGGCTTCGTCGATCGCACCGACCGCATCCTTCAGCTCATCGAGGGCTTCATGCCCGAGTGCGCCTGGCTCGACGACGCCGAAACCCTGACCTACCTGCATGGCTGCGTCTCATGTCGGCGCCACCGCGTCCGCGTCCCCGAAATTCCGATGTATCTCGACGCGCTGCTAGCGGATCAGCCGCTCACCGGCGGCCTCGAACCGCGCCTCGGCAACGCGCATCTGCGGGTCCTGACGATCGTCGGCTTCCCGACCGCAACTACGCCCGGCATCCTGGACGAACTCAACCGGCTCGCCTTTTCCTATCGCTGGTCGACGCGCGCCGTCCTGCTCGACAAGACCGACGCCACCAGGCTGCTAACGAAGATCCGGCGGCAGTGGTTCGCCAAGCGCAAGTCGATCGCCGCCATCCTCAAGGAGGTGATGACCAACGAGGCCTCGGCGCTGGTCGACACCGATGCGGCGAACAAGGCCGCCGATGCCGATCTCGCGCTGCAGGAGCTCGGGCAGGATTTCGCGGGGCAAGCCTATGTGACGGCCACCGTCACCGTCTGGGACGACGATCCCCGGATCGCTGCCGAAAAACTGCGGCTCGTCGAGAAGGTCATTCAGGGCCGCGACTTCACGGCGATGCCGGAGACGATCAACGCCGTCGATGCCTGGCTCGGCTCGCTGCCCGGCCACGTCTACGCCAATGTCCGGCAGCCGCCGGTCTCGACGCTCAACCTCGCCCACATGATCCCGCTGTCGGCGGTATGGGCGGGGCCGGAACGGGACGAGCACTTCGCTGCTCCCCCCTTGCTCTTCGGAAAGACCGAGGGCTCGACCCCGTTCCGGTTTTCCCTTCACGTCGGCGATGTCGGCCATACCCTCGTCGTCGGCCCGACCGGCGCCGGCAAGTCGGTGCTGCTGGCGCTGATGGCGCTCCAGTTCCGGCGCTACGCGCAAGCCCAGGTTTTCGCGTTCGATTTCGGCGGTTCGATCCGTGCTGCGGCGCTTGGCATGGGCGGTGACTGGCACGACCTCGGCGGCGGGTTGACCGAAGGTGCGGAGACGTCCGTCTCGCTGCAGCCACTCGCGCGCATCCAGGACGTGCCGGAGCGCGCCTGGGCGGCCGACTGGATCGTCGCGATCCTGATGCGCGAGGGCATCGCCATCGATCCGCAAGTCAAGGAGCATCTCTGGTCGGCGCTGACCTCGCTCGCCAGCGCACCCGTCGGCGAGCGGACGATCACGGGGCTCGCCGTGCTGCTGCAATCGAACGATTTGAAGCAGGCGCTCAGGCCCTATTGCGTCGGCGGCGCCTACGGGCGGCTGCTCGACGCCGAGGCGGAGCATCTTGGGCATGCCTCGGTACAGGCATTCGAGACCGAAGGACTGATCGGCACCGGCGCGGCGCCGGCCGTGCTCGCCTATCTCTTCCACCGCATCGAGGACCGTCTCGACGGCAGCCCGACGCTGCTGATCGTCGACGAAGGCTGGCTCGCCCTCGATGACGAGGGCTTCGCCAGTCAGCTCCGCGAGTGGCTGAAGACGCTGAGGAAGAAGAACGCTTCCGTCGTCTTTGCCACGCAATCGCTCTCCGACATCGACGGCTCGGCGATCGCGCCAGCGATCATCGAGAGCTGCCAGACCCGGCTGCTGCTGCCGAACGAGCGGGCGATCGAGCCGCAGATCGCGGCCATCTATCGCCGCTTCGGGCTCAACGACCGGCAGATCGAGATCCTCGCCCGCGCCATGCCGAAGCGCGACTATTACTGCCAGTCGCGGCGCGGCAACCGGCTGTTCGAGCTGGGCCTGAGTGAGGTCGCGCTCGCGCTCTGCGCCGCGTCATCCAAGACCGACCAGGCCGCCATCGCGCGCATCCTCGATAGCGAAGGCCGCGACGGCTTCCTTGCCGCGTGGCTGCGCCACAGCGGCGTCGCCTGGGCCGCCGACCTCATTCCCGACCTCACCAACCTGGAGATCAAGCCATGATTATCCGTCGATCCCGCGCGGTGTTTCTCGCCGCGACCATCTTGGCGCTGCCCATCGCCGCCTCTCCCATTTTCGTGCAGCCGGCGGCCGCCGCCTGGATCGTCTACGATCCGACCAACTATGCGCAGAACGTGCTGCAGGCAGCGCGGGCGCTGCAGCAGATCAACAACCAGATCACCTCGCTTCAGAACGAAGCGCAGATGCTGATCAATCAGGCGCGCAACCTTGCCAGCCTGCCTTATTCGTCGCTCCAGCAGCTCCAGCAATCGGTGCAGCGCACCCAGCAGCTCCTGAATCAGGCCCAGAACATCGCCTTCGACGTGAGCCAAATCGACCAGGCGTTCCAATCGACCTACGGCAACGCCTCGCTCACGGCTTCGGACCAGCAACTCGTCACCCAGGCGCGCGAGCGCTGGCAGAATACCGTCGCCGGGCTTCAGGATGCGATGCGCGTCCAGGCGGGTGTCGTCGGCAATATCGACACCAACCGCGCGCAGATGTCGGCGCTCGTCGGCCAGAGCCAGAATGCTGCCGGCGCGCTGCAGGCAACTCAGGCCGGCAACCAGCTTCTTGCGCTCCAGGCGCAGCAGCTCGCCGACCTGACCGCCGTGGTCGTCGCCAACGGGCGGGCGCAGGCACTCTCCGAAGCCGAGCGTGCCGCAGCCGCCGAACAGGGCCGCGAGCAGCGCCGGCGGTTCCTGACGCCGGGCGTCGGCTACCAACCCGGCAATGCCCGCATGTTCCAGAACGGCAATTGAGGCCCAGCAAGAGGATCGTGTCATGGACGGCAAGATGCTGGCCCGCCTCGGCGCCATCGTGTTCGTCGCGGTGGCGATCACCGCGACGGCGATCGAGCTGACCCGTGAGGAGGAAGAGCCGGCCGCCCGGTCTGAGAGACCGGCCGGGACATCCTCGGCCGATCCGCTCCGCGACGAATTGCGGCGCTGTCAGCGCCTCGGCGAGGCGGCGACCCGCGACCCCGCCTGCCTGCGCGCCTGGGCGGATAACCGCGAGCGCTTTCTCGCACCCGGCTCATCGCCCGCCGTCCCGCCGTCGGCATCACCTTCAGAGACGCGATAGGCATCATGGGCGGGACCGGCGTCATCGACCATTTCCTCGAGGTCTTCACCCGCTACATCGACAGCGGGTTCGGTCTGCTTGGATCCGAGGTCGCGTTCATCGCGACCACGCTGATCGTCATCGACGTGACGCTGGCCGCGCTGTTCTGGAGCTGGGGCGCCGACGACGACATCATCGCCCGGCTCGTCAAGAAGACCCTGTTCGTCGGCGTCTTCGCCTACATCATCTCCAACTGGAACAATCTCGCCCGCATCGTCTTCGAGAGCTTCGCCGGCCTCGGCCTCAAAGCCTCGGGCACCGGCTTCTCGACCGCCGATCTCCTGCGTCCCGGCAGGGTGGCGCAGACCGGCCTCGATGCAGGCCGGCCGCTGCTCGACTCGATCTCCGACCTGATGGGCTACTGGTCGTTCTTCGAGAACTTCATCCAGATCGCCTGCATGTTCCTCGCCTGGGCGCTGGTGCTGCTCGCCTTCTTCATCCTCGCCGTCCAGCTTTTCGTCACGCTCATCGAGTTCAAGCTGACGACGCTCGCCGGCTTCGTGCTCATTCCCTTCGGGCTCTTCGGCAAGTCGGCCTTCATGGCCGAACGGGTGCTCGGTAATATCATCTCGTCGGGCATCAAGGTTCTCGTGCTCGCCGTCATCATCGGCATCGGCTCGACGCTCTTCTCCGAATTCACCGCCGGCTTCAGCGGCGCGACGCCGACCATCGACGAGGCGATGGCGATCGTGCTCGCCGCGCTGTCGCTGCTCGGCCTCGGCATCTTCGGCCCCGGTATCGCCAATGGTCTCGTCTCCGGCGGCCCGCAACTCGGCGCGGGCGCCGCAGTCGGAGCCGGCCTCGCCGCCGGCGGTGCGATGGTGGCGGCGGGAGCGGCAGGCAGCATGGCGCTTCGCGGAGGCGCGGCCGCCCTGTCCGGTGGAGCCGCCGCCGCGCGGGGCGGGGCCGCGCTCGCGGGCGGCGCATCGACCGCCTACAGCCTCGGCGCCGCTGGCCAGACGGGCGCCGCGAGTGTGGCTTCCGGCCTTGGCGCCGTTGCCCACGCGGCGGGCGGCGCGGCCATATCGCCCCTTCGCCGCGCGGCAACGCGCGCCTCCCAAGCCGTGAAATCGAGCTTCGCCGAGGGCGGCAAGTCAGCCCTCGAATTCACGGGCGGCACTTCCACCATGGGCACGATCGGCGGGGGAGCGGCCGAGCCGCCCGCACGAGCTGACGGTCCGCCGGATTGGGCCAGGCGGATGAGGCGCTCCCAGACCATGAGTCACGGCGTTTCCGCCGCCGCGCACGCCGTCCGCGCCGGCGACAGCCATGGCTCGGGCTCTTCCATCAATCTCTCCGAAAGTGATCGCTGATGTTCAAACGACCATCCACCCATTACGGCAGGACGCCCGCGCCGGAAACGCCCTACCAGAAGGCCGCGCAGGTGTGGGACGAGCGCATCGGTTCGGCGCGCATCCAGGCGAGGAACTGGCGGCTGATGGCCTTCGGCTGCCTGATCCTCTCGGCCGGATTCGCCGCGGCCCTCGTCTGGCAATCGGGGCGCGGCACCATCGTCCCCTGGGTGGTGCAGGTCGACAATCTCGGTCAGGCGCAGGCGGTGGCCCCGGCGGTTGCAGACTATCGACCGACCGACCCTCAGATCGCCTGGCACCTAGCCCGCTTCATCGAACAGGTCCGCTCGATTCCCGCCGACGCAATCATCGTGAGGCAGAACTGGCTCCGCGCCTACGACTTCACCACCGACCGGGGCGCGATGGCGCTCAACGATTACGCCCGCTCGAACGACCCCTTCACCAGGGTCGGCAAGCAGCAGGTCGCCGTCGACGTCTCCAGCGTTATCCGGGCATCGCCCGAGTCTTTCCGCGTCGCCTGGACCGAGCGCCGTTATCAGGACGGCTCGCTCGCCGAGACCTCGCGCTGGACCGCCATCCTCACCGTCGTCGTGCAGCCGCCGCGCGACACCGAGAAACTCCGGGCCAACCCGCTCGGCATCTATGTCAACGCCATCAACTGGTCACGGGAGCTTGGGCAATGAAGCGGCATTTCCACAAAGCCGGAAACACGGCTTTCCCCACAATCGCATTTCCGCCCTTGCGCAAATCCGTGGCTCCGCTTCTGCTGCTTTGCACGACCGCGCTCGCCGGTTGCGCGACGACGCACAGGCCGCCCGAAATTTCCTATGACGACGCAGCACCGGCGACGCTGCGCACCGATCCGCCCGCGCCGGTGCAGGTGGTGGAACTGCCGAAGCCCTTGCCGTTGCCGGGGCAGATGAAGCCGGTGGATGAGGCGCGGCGCACGCCCGAGCCGGCCGATCCCGCCGCGCGGGTCAACCAAGCGAATGCGGCCGCGCGCGTGCAGCCGGTACGCGACGGCTTCATCAACGCGATGCAGGTCTATCCCTTCACGGGAGGAGCGCTCTATCAGGTCTATACCGCCGTTGGCCAGATCACCGACATCGCCTTGCAGCCGGGCGAGCAGCTCGTCGGCTCCGGTCCCGTCGCCGCCGGCGACACCGTGCGCTGGATCATCGGCGATACGGAGAGCGGATCGGGCGCGACGAAACAGATCCACATCCTGGTGAAGCCGACACGCGCCGACCTCACCACCAATCTCGTCATCAACACCGACCGGCGCACCTACCATATGGAACTGCGCTCAACGGAGCGGACCTACATGGCCTCGGTCTCCTGGCAATATCCGCAGGACCAGCTCATTGCGCTCCGCCGGCAGAATGCCGAGGCCAAGGCCACCCAGCCCGTCGCGACCGGGGTCGATCTTGCCAACATCAATTTCCGCTATGCGGTCGAAGGCGACCGGGCGCCGTGGCGACCGTTGCGCGCCTATGACGACGGCCGGCAGGTCTTCATTGAGTTCCCGCGCGGGATCGGCCAGGGCGAGATGCCGCCGCTGTTCGTCGTCGGGCCGGAGGGCAACAGCTCGGAATTGGTGAATTACCGCGTGCGCGGCAATTACATGATCGTCGACCGGCTGTTCGCCGCCGCCGAACTGCGCTTCGGCGCCGGTAGTTCCCAGAAGCGCGTCCGCATCGTGCGCACCGATGGGAGGCCCGCGTCGTGAGTGACAATGATCCCCAGAAAGAGGAAGGGGCAGAGCCTGACGAGGCTCGGCCGCTGACCGGCGAGCCCGCGGCGCCGCCCGCCATGCGTCTGCGCGCCGAGCCGCCGCGCGTCACGCGGCTGTCGCCGAAGGTGCTGGCCGGAATCGGTCTCATCGCTTGCGCCGGCATCGGCGGCGCGCTGATCTACGCGCTCCAGACCCGCGACGACGGCAGCCGAGCGCAGGAGCTCTACTCGACCGAGAACCGCACGACGGCGGATGGCCTTGCCGGGCTGCCGCGCGACTATACCGGTCCGATCCTGGGACAACCGCTGCCCGGCGATCTCGGCCGCCCGATCCTCGACGCACAGAACCGCGGCCAGACCGTCCCGGTGCCCGGAACGGCGGCGCCGGGCCCGGGCATCAGCGCCGAAGAACAGCGGCGGCTCCAGGAGATCGAAGCCGCTCGCACGAGCCGGCTATTTGCTGCGACCGAGACCCGCCCGCCTTCAGCCGCGAGTTCCGATCCCGCATCGTCCAATCAGCCGGTCCTGCCCGACCTCGCCAGTCTGGGCCTGGCGCCGCAGCCGGCGACACCCTCGGCGCAGGAGCGGCAGCTCGCCTTCCTCAATGCGGCGGTCGACCGCCGCACCGTCTCGCCCGACCGCATCGCCGCGCCTGCGTCTCCCTATGTGCTCCAGGCGGGCGCCGTCATCCCGGCGGCCTTGATCACCGGCATCCGCTCCGACCTGCCGGGCCAGATCACCGCGCAGGTGACGGAGAACGTCTATGACAGCCCAACCGGCCGGCTGCTACTCGTGCCCCAGGGCACCCGACTGATCGGCCAGTACGACAACGGCGTCGCTTTCGGCCAAAGGCGCGTGCTCCTCGTCTGGAACCGCCTCATCATGCCGAACGGCCGCTCAATCGTGCTCGAGCGCCAGCCGGGTGCGGACGCTGAAGGCTATGCCGGCCTCGAGGACGGCGTCGACTATCATTGGTGGGACATCGCCAAGGCGGCCGCGCTCTCGACCCTGCTCGGCGTCGGCGCGGAACTTGCCGCCGACGACAATGATCGCCTGATCAGCGCCATTCGCGGCGGCGCGCAGGACACGATCAACGATGCCGGCCAGCAGATCGTTCGGCGCCAGCTCAATGTGGCGCCGACGCTGACCATCCGGCCTGGCTTTCCGGTCCGCGTGGTCGTTACGCGCGACCTTGTCCTCGAACCCTATGGCGGATGATCCATGGCGAAACTGAAACTCGGCCCCATCGCCGACGACCGACCGGTCAAGCTCACCATCGAGCTCCCCGCCGCGGTGCATCGAGACCTCGTCGCCTATGCCGAGGTCCTGGGCCGGGAGACGGGGCAGCCTGTCGGCGAGCCGGCCAAGCTCATCGCCCCAATGGTGGAACGCTTCATGGGGACCGATCGCGCGTTCGCGAAGGCGCGGCGGAAACCTGAGTCGCCATTGGACAGCAAGGGATAGCGTTCTTCGAGCAGCTTAAGGAAATGCGCCAGCGCCGGATTGTCGTTGTCGTCTTGCCAGTAGGCGGCATAGCTGATCCGGCTCGGGCCGTCGCCGTCGCCGTCGCCGTCGCCCGCGCCGCACATCAGGCTGATACGACTGAGAAGGAAGGTCTTATCCTTGAGGCCGGTCCAGCATGTGTATATTTCTCAAGTCACAGGCGGAGAATAGCGAGGGGGACGTGCCAATGAACTTCGTGGCAATAGACGTGGAAACCGCCAATGCAGATATGGCGTCAATCTGCTCTATCGGAGCCGTGAAATTCGAGCGTGGCAAGATTGTCGGCGAATGGTACTCGCTGGTCGATCCGCAAGATTACTTCGACGGCATCAATGTCTCTATCCATGGCATCGACGTGGACATGGTGAGGGGCGCGCCGACCTATGCGGAAGCGTCGCGGACACTTCACGACATGCTTCGGGACGCCGTTGCCGTCACCCATACCCACTTCGACCGGGTCGCCACGCACCAAGCGTCAAACCGATGGGCTGTTGCAGAGCCAACCTGCACATGGCTCGACTCAGCCCGTGTTGCCCGTCGCACCTGGGCGGAGTGCGCCAGCAGCGGCTACGGTCTCGCGGACGTTTGCAGGCTGATCGGATACGAGTTCCAGCACCACCATGCCCTGGAGGATGCGAAGGCGGCCGGACACATCCTTCTGACTGCGATGCAGAAGACCGGCCTCGACCTCGACGGCTGGCTATCCCGGGTTCGGCAGCCCATCGATCCATCCTCCAGTAGCGCTGGCGCTGCTATCCGGCGCGACGGCAACCCGGACGGTCCGCTGTTTGGGGAAGTGATCGTGTTCACCGGGGCGCTTGCGATTCCGCGTCGTGAAGCCGCCGATCTAGCTGCATCGGTAGGGTGCGAGGTTGATTCCGGCGTCACGAAGAAGACGACGCTGTTGGTGGTGGGCGACACCGACGTGCAACGCCTCGCTGGGCACGAGAAGAGTTCCAAACATCGCAAGGCGGAGGAGCTGGCCAGCAAGGGCTTCCCCATCCGCATCATCCGAGAAACGGACTTCCGCGAGCTCGTGGCCCTGGCCTGAGCCCATCGAGCTTCCCGCCGCGGAGCATCGCGACATCGTCGTCTATGCCGAGGTCCTGGGCCGGGAGACGGGCCAGCCTGTTGGTGGGCCGGCCAAGCTGATCGCACCGATGGTGGAACGCTTCGCGGCGACCGATCGCGCGTTCGCGAAGGCGCGGCGAAAACCTCAGTCGCCATTGGACAGCAAGGGATAGCGTTCTTCGAGCAGCTTGAGGAAATGCGCCAGCGCCGGATTGTCGTTGTCGCCTTGCCAGTAGGCGGCGTAGCTGATCCGGCTCGGGCCGTTACCGTCGCGCGCCTCGCGATAGACGACGCCCACATAGCTGGCGCCAATGCATGCCTCGCACATCAGGCTGACGCCGAATCCCGCGCCGACCAGGCTCTTGATGTTCTCGCGGCTGATGTCATGGCTGATGACCTTCGGCCGCTCGCCGGGCGCGGCGAGTTTCGCCAAAAGGATGTCCTGGATCTCCGGTCCCGGATCGCGCTGGCTGAGGAGGAAGGTCTCGTCCTTGAGATCCGTCCAGTAGACGATGTTGTTGCTCGCCAGCCGGTGGCCTTCGGGCAGCGCGACCATGACGCGCTCGCTCCACAGCGGCATGGCCTTCATATTGCGTGCGGTCGGCTCTCCGGTGACGATGGCGACGTCGAGCGTGCCGCGCTCCAGGCCGGCGAACAGGCTCCTCCGCGTTCCCTCGATCGTCTGAATGTCCACCTTCGGGAAGCGGGCCGCGTACTCCATCAGGCTGGCACGAAGATTTCCGGCCGAGAGCGACGTGTAAAACCCGATGGTGAGCTGGCCGGATTCGCCCTTGCCCATGTCTTTGGCGGTCGCCGCCATATGGTCGACGGTTTCGACAAGATGGCGGGAGGTCCGCAGCACTTCGGCGCCGGCGGTCGTCAGGCGCACACCGCCGCTGGTTCGCTCGAACACTTTGACGCCCAGACGGTCTTCCATCTGCCGAATGCAGCGGCTCAGTGTCGACTGCTTGACACCAAGTTCCTCAGCCGCGCGTCTGAAGCTCCTGAAATGAGCAGCGGCGACCGCATAGCGTAGATGTCTCAGTTCGATACCCGCTGCCAGCGATCGGAACTCCTCCTAGCGCTTCCGGCCCCGCCCAGCCTGGCGTCACCGGGAGACTGATGTTCGGCCGATGCGCGACCGTTTCAACGGTATGCCCTAGACACGCCGGAATTGTGTCGCACCCGGACTGCGCAACCGACTCGGATCGTCAGCCGCTGACAGGAGTATAATCCGATGAGTCTCCGAACGCTAATGAGAAGCATTCGCATATGTCGGCGACGGTTGGTTCGCTTGTCAGCAGACCGCCGTCTGCGCGCTACGGCATCCGGCGACTTTCGTCCTGCTGCCTAGATTGCACCTAGATCACAACCGACAGGGGCCGCTCTAAGCAAAAACGGCCCCGAAGGGCCGTCTTCAAGCGCTTGATTTTTCTTTGGAAAATTGGAGCGGGCGAAGGGATTCGAACCCTCGACCCCAACCTTGGCAAGGTTGTGCTCTACCCCTGAGCTACACCCGCATCCTGCGGCGGCACCGCCACCGGGGCGCATCTCTACCCAAACTCGATCGGCTTGGCAACCGTCGTGAAACACCGACATGGCGGGCCGTCGCGATACCATGGTTTCAGGCTCTCACGCCTGTGGACAGGGTTGACGGGCCGCCGGCCGGCAGGCTCCAGTGCGGCGCCTCGATCGCCGAGCCCGGTCCACCGAACCCGATCGCCGACCACCGTCATGCCCGCCACCCCCGACGACCTGTTCGCCTGCCTCGACCGCCTCGGCATCGCGCACCGGACGGTGCGGCACCCGCCGGTCTTCACCGTCCGGGAGTCGACGGCGCTGCGCGGCGAGATTCCCGGCGGCCACACCAAGAACCTGTTCCTCAAGGACAAGCGCGATGCGCTGTTCCTGGTGGTGGCGCTCGAGGATGCGGCGATCGACCTGAAGGGCCTGCATCGGCGGCTGGGCGCCTCGGGCCGCTTCTCGTTCGGCTCGGCCGATCTGCTGCGCGAGACCCTCGGGGTGGAGCCCGGCTCGGTCACCCCGTTCGCGGCCATCAACGACACCGACGCGCGTGTCACCGTGGTGCTGGACCGTCCGATGATGGCGACGAGCCCCTTGAACTATCATCCGTTGGTCAACACCATGACGACCGCCGTCGCGCCGGACGATCTCGTCCGCTTTCTGCGCCACACCGGCCACGAGCCGCGCCTTGTCGCGGTCTCCGGGCCGGCCCCCGGCGGGTCCGATTGAGGTCGCGATTGCAATGAGTTCCGCGCTTCCCCATGTAGTCGGGCGAAGGGGCGCGGCGGCAGCCCGGTAGAGGACGGATTCCAGATGTTGCAGAACGGCGGAGCGGCGGTGGCCGCGGACGGGCTCGTCAAGGACACGACCACCCAGGGCTTCATGAAGGACGTGATCGAGGAGTCGCGCCGGCAGCCGGTGCTGGTCGACTTCTGGGCGCCCTGGTGCCAGCCCTGCAAGCAGCTCACCCCGATTCTGGAGAAGGTGGTCCGCGCCGCCAAGGGCAAGGTCAAGCTCGTCAAGATGAACATCGACGAGCACCGCGCCATCCCGCAGCAGATGGGCATCCAGTCGATCCCGGCGGTGATCGCCTTCGTCAACGGTCAGCCGGCCGACGGCTTCATGGGCGCCCTGCCGGAGAGCCAGGTGGTCGCCTTCCTGGAGCGGCTGACCCGCGGCAAGCTCGGCGGCCCCGACGACGCCGTGCAGCAGGCCCTTGAGGCCGCCGACGCGGCGCTGGTGGAGGGCGACGCCGCCGGCGCCGCCGAGATCTACGCCGAGGTGCTGCAACACGATCCCGAAAGCGTCCACGCCATGGCCGGGCTGGCGCGCTGCCACATCGAGACCGGCGCGCTGGACGAGGCCCGCCGGATCCTCGACCAGGTGCCGGCCGCCAAGCGCAACCAGGCCGCCGTCACGGCGGCGGCCGCCGCCCTGGAGGTGGCCGAGCAGGCCGCCTCGCTGGGGCCGATCGTCGAGCTGGAGAAGCGGCTCGCCGCCGATCCGCGCGACCACCAGGCTCGCTTCGATCTGGCTCTCGCGCTCAATGCCAAGGGGCGCCGTGCCGAGACGGTCGACCACCTGCTGGAGATCGTGCGCCGCGATCGCCAGTGGAACGACGACGGAGCGCGCAAGCAGCTCGTCCAGCTGTTCGAGGCGTGGGGGCCGACCGACGAGGCCACCGTGACCGGGCGCCGCCGCCTGTCCTCGATCCTGTTCGCCTGAGGCGCCGGCCCCGCCGGTCGCAGGGAGAGCCGCCATGCCGATGAACGCGGTCTACCGGGGCCCCGCGGATCTGCCGTCGACCCTGTCGCTGTTCCCGCTGTCGGGCGCGCTGCTGCTGCCGCGCGGCCAGATGCCGCTCAACATCTTCGAGCCGCGCTATCTCGCCATGGTGGACGATGCCCTGCGGCACGGCCACCGCCTGATCGGGATGATCCAGCCCGACAGCGCCCATCCCGGGCCCGACGACAAGCCGAACCTGTTCCGGGTCGGCTGCGTCGGTCGCATCAGCCAGTTCGCCGAGACCGGCGACGGGCGCTACCTGATCCAGCTCACCGGCGTCGCCCGCTTCCGGGTCGAGCACGAGCTGGCCGCCGACACGCCGTACCGGCAGGCGCTGGTCAGCTACGCCCCGTTCGCCGACGACTTCGTCGCCCGCAAGGGCGAGCGGGAGGTCGACCGCACCGCCCTGCTGCGGGCGCTGCGTGACTTCCTGGAGGCCAACAAGCTGAAGGCCGACTGGGAGGGCATCGAGAACGCCCCCAACGAGGCGCTGGTCAACGCGCTCGCGATGATGTCGCCCTACGGGCCGGCCGAGAAGCAGGCCATGCTGGAGGCCCCGGACCTGAAGGCCCGGGCCGAGATCCTGGTCGCCGTCACCGAGATCGAGCTGGCCAAGGGCCGCACTCCCGGCGACGCGCCGCTGCAATGATCCGCCGGTGCCGCGGCGGCGGCGCGCCGGAGCCGGGGTGCCGCGGCGGCCGAAATGCTCTATCCTCCGCGCCGGCGTCTTCGCCGCCGCGGAGGCGCTCTGGTGGCGGCGTCGTCGTCGCCCGCCCTCGCTGCAACGGACAGTACTCGGCATGACCTCGCTTCCTTCCGACCGTGCGACCGGCTCCGTCGATCCCAAGCTTCTCGAAATCCTCGTCTGTCCGCTGACCAAGGGGCCGCTCGAATACGATGCGGCGCGCCAGGAGTTGGTGTCGCGCGCCGCCCGGCTCGCCTATCCGATCCGTGATGGCATCCCGATCATGCTGGTCGACGAGGCGCGCCGTCTCGACTGACGGTTTCGCGTCCCCCTCCCGACCGCGTCCCCGGCCTCCGGACCCGCACGGCGCGCCGGCTCGCCCGACACCGACCATCCGGAGCGCTCGTGATGTTGAAGATTTGGGGCCGCACCACCTCGGCCAATGTCCAGAAGGTGATGTGGGCGGTGGGCGAGCTCGCCCTGCCGCACGAGCGCGTCGATCTCGGCGGGCCGTTCGGCGGCAACCGCGAGCCCGACTATCTGGCCAAGAATCCCAACGGCTTCGTCCCCACCATCGAGGACGACGGCTTCGTGCTGTGGGAATCCAACACCATCCTGCGCTATCTGGCGGCCAATCCCGCGGGGTCTGCGGGCGCGACGCTGGAGCCGGCCGATCGCCGCGACCGCGCCCGCGCCAGCCAGTGGATGGACTGGGAGCTGACGGTCGCCTCGCCGGTGTTCCGTCCGGTGTTCATCGGCCTGGTGCGCACGCCGGCGGCGCAGCGCGACGCCGCCGCGATCGCCGCGGCGACCGAGACGAGCATCGCCGCCATGACGATCCTCGACGCCGCGCTGGCCGGCTCGGCGTATCTGGCCGGGGACACCTTCTCGTACGGCGACATCCCGCTCGCCGTGCTGGTGCGGCGCTTCCTGGAGCTGGTGGTCGAGCGGCCGAGCCTATCCAACATCGAGCGCTGGTACACGGCGATCGAGGCGCGCCCGGCCTTCCGCGAGCATGTCGGCGGCATTCCGATGGTTTGATCCTGCTTCCGGGTGACAGCGGTGTGCGCTACAGCGCCTCGCCGCGCATCAGCCGCGGCACCGCGCCCGACACGCCGGCCGCCTCCTGGACGAACAGGCGCTTGAGGGCGGGGGCGCGGTCGACCAGGCCGAGGCCGAGGTCGCGGACCAGGCGCAGCACGTCGGAATGGTTCGAGAACAGCCGGTTGAGGCCGTCGGTGGCGAGCCCCATGGTCATCGCGTCGAAGCGCCGCCAGCGCTGGTAGCGCTCCAGCACGTCGGCGGCGCCGATATCGAGGCCGAGCCGGGCCGCGTCCGCGATGGTCTCGGCCAGCGCCGCGACGTCGCGCAGCCCGAGATTGAGGCCCTGGCCGGCGATCGGATGCACCCGGTGGGCGGCGTCGCCGATCAGCGCCAGCCGGTCGGCCACCAGGCTGCGGGCGATGGTCAGCCCGAGCGGGAACGCCTGGCGCGGCCCGGCCAGCGAGAGCGCGCCGAGATGCAGCCCGAACCGCGTCTCCAGCTCGGCCAGGAAGCCGTCGTCCGGCAGGGTGACGATGCGGTTCGCCTCGTCGGTCGTCTCGACCCAGACAAGCGAGCTGCGCCGCCCGGTCAGCGGCAGGATGGCGAACGGCCCGGCCGGCAGGAAGTGCTCGGTGGCGCGGCCGTGATGATCGCGCTCGTGCGCCACCGTGGTGACGATGCCGGACTGGCCGTACTCCCAGCCGACCGTGCCGATGCCGGCGAGATCGCGCAGGCGCGACCGCATGCCGTCGGCGGCGACCAGCAGGGCGGCCGCGATCGTGGTGCCGTCCGAGAGCTGCGCCGTGACGCCGTGCGGCCCGGCCTCGTAGCCGGTGACCGCGACGGCGCGCAGATCGAGGCCGACGGCCTCGGCTCGCGCCCGCAGCGCCGCCAGCAGCACGCCGTTCTCGACCAGCTGGGCGAAGGGCTCGCCGGGCGCCACCTCGCCCGCGAAGGTGAGCAGCACCGGCCGCACGGCATCGTCGAGCCGGCTGTCGGTGATCACCATGTCGAGCACGTCCTGGGCGGCGCTCGCCACCGCGCCCCAGGCGCCGAGCGACTCGAGCATGCGCCGGCTCGCCGCCGCGATCGCCGAGGCGCGCGCATCCGGCGCCGGGCGGTCGCGCGCCGGGTCGGCCACCACGATGCCGAAGGCGGGGCCGAGCGCCTCGCGCAGCGCGATCGCCAGCGCCAGGCCGGCGAAGCCGCCGCCGGCGACGAGAACGGCGATGCGCTTGGTCAGATGCTCACCAGTCCAGGACATTATTTACACTCAAACGGGAGGCCTTCGGCAATGCGATTGAGGACATTGCCGATCTCCTCAGTATTTGCATTTAACCGCATGAGCTGAATTACCACTTCCTTCAAAGCGATTTCCAACCGCTCCTCGCGGGAAGTTTCTTTGTACATTTTTTCGAAAACAGCGATCTCTCGATCGCTCGCAGCCCAATGGGTCTCTTCGTATGCGACCATGTCTAGCCTCGGTTGTAATCGGTATCCCGATGTCTTCGTCGACAGACTTTCCGCCTCACGAGGGCGGCTGCTTTTAAGTCAGCTCACGTTACATGGATTCGCTGTGGCTCGCCTTGACATTGCCGGAGGTGCGGCGTCACTGACGGGAGCTTCCCACCATCCTTTGCCTCCGCCGTCCAGGACCTTCTCTCATGGCGTCCGCCGTCCAGCACCTGCTCTCCGTCATCGATCTCGAGCCGCTCGAGGTGAACCTGTTCCGCGGGCGCTCGCCCCAGTCCGGCTGGCAGCGCGTGTTCGGCGGCCAGGTGATCGGCCAGGCGCTGGTCGCCGCCTGCCGCACCGTCGACGAGCTGGCCGAGCGGCCGCCCCATTCGCTGCACGCCTACTTCCTGCTGCCCGGCGACCCCAAGGTGCCGATCATCTACCAGGTCGAGCGGCTGCGTGACGGCAAGAGCTACACCACCCGCCGGGTCACGGCCATTCAGCACGGCCGGCCGATCTACTCCACCATGGTGTCGTTCCACGGCGCCGAGAACGGCATCGAGCATCAGTTCCCGATGCCCGACGTGGCGCCGCCCGAAAGCCTGCCGAGCGAGGCCGAGCTGAAGGAGCGCATCCTGCCCCGCATGCCCGATCCGGTCCGCGGCTATTTCGAGCGTGAGCGGCCGATCGAGCTGCGGCCGGTGGAGTTCGAGCGCTATCTCGGCAAGGCGCATCCGGAAGGGCGCTTCCACGTCTGGATTCGCACCACCGGGCGGCTGCCCGACGAGCCGGCGATCCACCGTTGCGTGCTCGCCTATGCGTCCGACATGCTGCTGCTCGACGCCGCCATGATCCCGCACGGCCGCACCCTGTTCGAGAAGGACATCATGGCGGCGAGCCTCGATCACGCCATGTGGTTCCACCGGCCGTTCCGCGCCGACGACTGGCTGCTGTACTGCCAGGACAGCCCCAGCGGGGGCGGCGGCCGCGGCTTCGGCCGCGGGCTGATCTTCACCCGCGACGGCACGCTGATCTCGTCGGTGGCGCAGGAAGGCGTCATCCGCACCCGCACCCGCTGAGCCGGCGATCGGCCGGTCCGCACCGGCGACGCGCCAGCTGACGGCGGCCGCGGCTTGTCGTAGGGTGCGGCGCGTCGTTGCGTCGCCGGCATCCGGCCGGCGCGCCGACAGCGAGGGATCGAGGGGGCCGGCGTCGTCGATGCCGGCGTCGTCGGTCCCGGCGCCGCGGGACTATGGCATAGGGCTGTGGCCATAGGGCTGTGGCGCATCGCCGAACATTGTGGAAGGGGGGCCGGATGAAGCTCGTCATCGCCGTCATCAAGCCGTTCAAGCTCGACGAGGTGCACCAAGCGCTGACCCGCATCGGAGTCAGCGGCATGACGGTGACCGAGGTCAAGGGCTACGGCCGGCAGAAGGGCCACACCGAGATCTATCGCGGGGCCGAGTACGCGGTCAGCTTCCTGCCCAAGGTGCGGATCGACGTCGCGGTGCCGAGCGAGCAGGTCGAGACCGTCATCGAGGCGATCTCGACCGCGGCCCGCACCGGCCAGATCGGCGACGGCAAGATCTTCGTGACCGACATTCAGCGCGCCGTGCGCATCCGCACCGGCGAGGCCGACGCCGAGGCGCTGTAGGCACGGCGCCGTCTGATCCGGTCCCGGGTCCCGGCGCGACGCCTGTGGCCGCGCCGGTCGAATCGTGTCCTCGTCCATTCAGCGGCCTTGCAGGCCCGGCGGTCGCCGAGCCCCGCCTGTCGCCTCGCGGCGCGGCTGCCGGCCCCCTGGGCCACGTGCACGTCTGACCAAGATTCAGGCAGCCCGCGCCCTTTGATTGCGCACACCTCTTAGCTCACGCGCCGGCCGACGGTCGCCCGCCTGGCGCCGATGCGTCCCCCTGCGTCACCGCCAAGCCGCGGCAAAGCGGCGCGGAATCGCGCTTTCGCGCCATCAGATCAGTGTTGGCACGCGGCTTGATTTGGAGAGCCCAGGCAAAGCCTGCGGGGGGCGATCTCGCGTGCGGAGCCGCTCATTTCAGCCCGTCCTCCGCGAGGGGGGCACCAGCGGGGATCGAATTCATGAAAATCGTCATGGCGGTCATCAAGCCATTCAAGCTCGACGAAGTTCGCGATGCGCTCACGTCCATCGGCGTCTACGGCATGACCGTGACCGAAGTGAAGGGCTACGGCCGACAGAAGGGCCACACCGAGATTTATCGCGGCACCGAATACGCCGTGAGCTTCCTGCCCAAGGTGAAGGTCGAGATCGCGGTGCCGAGCAATCAAGTCGAGAAGGTGATCGAGACCATCTCGGGTGCCGCCAAGACCGGCCAGATCGGCGACGGCAAGATCTTTGTCCTCGGCATCGACCAGGCGGTCCGCATCCGGACCGGCGAAACCGACAACGCGGCGCTGTGACCCGCACCCATCGGACAGGAGCGAAACGATGACACTCAGACTTCCGATTCGTGCCGGGATCACGGCCTTCGCGGTCGCGATGCTGGCGGCGGTACCCGCACTAGCGGCCGAGCCGACCGTCAACAAGGGTGACAACGCCTGGGTGATGACCTCGGCGGTGCTGATCCTGCTGATGATCATTCCCGGGCTGGCGCTGTTCTACGGCGGCCTGGTGCGCAGCAAGAACATGCTGTCGGTGCTGGCACACGTCTTCTACACGGTGTGCGTCGCCATCCTGCTGTGGGCGATCTACGGCTACAGCGTCACCTTCACGGGCGGCTCGCCGTTCATCGGTGGCTTCTCCAAGCTGTTCCTCGCCGGCGTCACGCCCGAGACCAAGGCGGCGACCTTCTCGGTCGGCGCCAACATCTCGGAGCTGATCTATGTCTGCTTCCAGATGACCTTCGCGGCGATCACGCCCGCCCTCATCGTCGGCGCCTTCGCGGAGCGGATGAAGTTCTCGGCGCTCGCCCTGTTCATCCCGCTGTGGATCACGCTGATCTACTTCCCGATCGCCCACATGGTCTGGTACTGGGCCGGCCCCGACGCGATCGCCGATGCCGCCGCGGCCGTCGCCGCCGCGACCGACGCGGCCGCCAAGGCCGCCGCGCAGGCCAAGCTCGACGAGGTGATGGCCGATGCGGGTCAGATCTTCTCGTGGGGCGCGCTCGACTTCGCCGGCGGCACGGTGGTGCACATCAATGCCGGCATCGCCGGCCTGGTCGGGGCGCTGCTGGTCGGCCGCCGCATCGGCTTCGGCAAGGAGCTGATGCCGCCCCACTCGCTGACCCAGACCATGATCGGCGCCGCGCTGCTGTGGGTGGGGTGGTTCGGCTTCAATGCCGGCTCGGCCCTCGAGGCGAGCGGCGCGGCCGCGCTGGCGATGACCAACACCTTCGTGGCCACCGCCGCGGCGGCGCTGTCGTGGATGTTCGCCGAGTGGGTCGTCAAGGGCAAGCCGTCGCTGCTCGGCGCGCTGTCGGGCTGCATCGCCGGCCTCGTCGCCGTCACCCCGGCGGCCGGCTTCGCGGGTCCGATGGGCTCGATCGTGCTCGGCCTCGTGGTCGGCGTGGTCTGCCTGTTCTTCTGCTCGGTGGTGAAGAACGCCTTCGGCTACGACGACGCCCTCGACGTGTTCGGCATCCACTGCGTCGGCGGCATCGTCGGCGCCCTCGCGACCGGCATCCTGGTCGCCCCGGCGCTCGGCGGCACCGGCGTCTACGACTACGTCGCCGCCAAGGTGGCGGACTACGACATGGTCACCCAGGTGCTGGCACAGGCCAAGGCGGTCGGCCTCACCATCGTGTGGTCCGGCGTCGGCTCGCTGGTGCTCTACAAGATCGTCGACCTCGTGGTCGGCCTGCGGCCGACGCCCGAAGCCGAGCGCGAGGGCCTCGACCTCGCCGATCACGGCGAGCGCGCCTACACCATGTGAGGTGACGCGACGAGGTGAGGTGACGAGCTCACGGACGGAGCGGAGACCCGGCACCGCTCCGGCCGGTGGGAGGCCCCGACCTCGTGTCGGGGCCTCTTTTTTGCGGCCTGACGCGAGCGGACTCCGATCCGGCTGGATCGGCTCTCGCCCTACCGGACCTCCATCGCCTCCAGCTCGTCGATCATGGCGGCGATCAGCCCGAGCCCGCCCTGCCAGAAGCCCGGATCGCGCGCATCGAGACCGAACGGCGCCAGCAGCTCGGCATGCGGCTTGGTGCCCCCCGCCGCCAGCATGGCCAGATAGCGGTCGGCGAAGCCCTCGTGGGCGTTCTCGTAGACCGCGTACAGCGCGTTCACCAGGCAGTCGCCGAACGCATAGGCGTAGACGTAGAACGGCGCGTGGACGAAGTGGCCGATATAGGCCCAGAACGTCTCGTAGCCGGGATGCAGCTCGATCGCCGGGCCGAGGCTCTCGCCCTGGACCTGCATCCAGATCGCGCTGATGCGGTCGGCGGTCAGCTCGCCGTCGCGACGCTCGCTGTGGATGATGCGCTCGAACGTGTAGAAGGCGATCTGCCGCACCACCGTGTTGAGCATGTCCTCCACCTTGCCGGCCAGCATGGCGCGGCGGCGCTTCTTGTCCTTGGTGGCGGCGAGCAGCTTCCGAAACGTCAGCATCTCGCCGAACACGCTGGCGGTCTCGGCGAGCGTCAGCGGCGTCGGCGCCATCAGCGGACCGTTCTTGGCGGCGAGAACCTGGTGGACGCCGTGGCCGAGCTCGTGCGCGAGCGTCATCACGTCGCGCGTCTTGCCCTGGTAGTTGAGCAGCACGTAAGGGTGCGCCGACGGCACCGTCGGATGCGCGAAGGCGCCCGGCGCCTTGCCGGGCCGGGTCGGGGCGTCGATCCAGCGCTCGGTGAAGAAGCGCTCGGCGATCTCGGCCATCCGGGGCGAGAACGCCCCATAGGCGGAGAGCACCGCGTCCTTGGCCTGCTCCCAGGGAATCGTCGGCGTCGCCACCTTCGGCAGCGGCGCGTTGCGGTCCCAATGGGCGAGGCGCTCCTTGCCGAACCACTTCGCCTTGAGGGCGTAGTAGCGGTGCGACAGCCGCGGATACGCATCGCGGACCGCGCTCACCAGCGCCTCCACCACCTCGCGCTCCACCCGGTTGGCGAGATGGCGCGAGTCGGCGATGTCGGCGAAGCCGCGCCAGCGGTCGGAGATCTCCTTGTCCTTGGCGAGCGTGTTGGTGATCAGCGTGAAGGTGCGCAGATGCTGCCGAAAGGTGTCGGCCAACGCCTCGGCGGCGGCCCGGCGGGTCTTCTCGCTCGGGTTCTGGAGCAGCGTCAGCGTCGGCTCCAGCGGCAGCGTCTTGCCGGCGACCTTGAAGCGCAGGCCCGCGATGGTCTCGTCGAACAGCCGGTTCCAAGCCGCGTAGCCGGTCACCGACTTCTCGTGGAAGAGCTGCTCGACGCGATCCTCGAGCTGATAGGGCTTCTCCTTGCGGACATCCTCGATGAACGGCCGGAAGTGGCCGAGCGCCGGGTCCTGCATGGCCGCCTCGATCAGCGCGTCGTCGATGCGGTTGAGCTCCAGCGCGAAGAACAACAGGTGCGAGGACGCGGCGGTGATCTGGTCCTGCACGTCGCCGTAGAATTTCGCCCGCACCGGGTCGGTGGTGTCGCCGGCGTGGACCAGGCTCGCATAGGAGATCAGGCGACCGAGCAGGTCGTCGAGCGTCTCCAGCCGGCGGATCGCCGCCGCGAGCGCCTGCCCGGCATCGGCCGCGGCCGCCATCTCGGCGAGCCGGCCCTTGTAGGTCTCCTCGAACGCGATGCACTCGGCCCGCGCCCGGTCGAGATCGCGCCGCACCTCGGGTGAATCGAGCCCCGGATAGAGGTCGGCGAGGTTCCATTCCGGCAACGCCCCGAGGGCGGCGGGAGCGGGATCGCTGGTCGCGACGGCCGAGCGGACGGGCGAAGGCTGCATGGCGGCGAGGGTCCGGACCTGTGAACGGGACGTCCGGTCGTATCCGGTGCCGACATGGCAAAGCAATGGCGGTGTTCGCCGCCGCGCCTCCGGCCGGCCCTGCGGCCGGGTAAGCCGGCGTTAATCCTGAGCCCGGACAATGCCCCAAATCGAGACAGTCGGGCCGAAGTCCTCGCCATGCCGGAGCGCGTTCTGATCGTCGACGACGACCCGGTGCAGCGCCGCCTGCTCGAAGGTCTGGTCGGCAAGCTGGGGTTCGAGCCGGTGGTGGCGACGGGCGGCGACGCCGCCGTGGCGCTGCTCGCCGATCCCGACGCGCCGGCCATCGACGCCGTGGTGCTCGACCTGGTGATGCCGGATCTCGACGGCCTCGGCGTGCTGGCCAAGCTGCGCGAGGCCGGCCACGCCGTTCCGGTGATCGTGCAGACGGCCCATGGCGGCATCGACAATGTGGTGTCGGCGATGCGGGCCGGCGCGGTCGACTTCGTGGTCAAGCCGGTCGGCCCGGAGCGGCTGCTCGTCTCGCTGCGCAATGCGCTCGCCACCCGTGCCCTGGCGGGCGAGCTGTCGCGGCTCAAGCGCAGTCGCGCCGGCACGCTGACGGTTCGCGACATCGTCACCCGCAGCCCGCGCATGCGGGCGGTGCTGCGCGCCGCCGAGAAGGCGGCCGCCTCAACCATTCCGGTGCTGATCGGCGGCGAATCCGGCGTCGGCAAGGAGCTGGTGGCGCGCGCCATCCATGGCTCGGGCGAGCGGCGGGCGAAGCCGTTCGTCGCCGTGAACTGCGGCGCCATGCCGGACACGCTGGTCGAGTCGATCCTGTTCGGCCACGAGAAGGGGGCCTTCACGGGCGCCTCCGACCGCCATCTCGGCAAGTTCGTCGAAGCCTCGGGCGGCACCCTGTTCCTGGACGAGGTCGGCGAGCTGCCGCCGGCCGCCCAGGTGAAGCTGCTGCGGGCGCTCCAGGAGGGCGAGGTCGAGCCGGTCGGCGGCCGCCGTGCCGTCAAGGTCGACGTCCGGGTGATCTCCGCCACCAATCGCGATCTGATCGCTGACGTCGCGGCCGGTCGCTTCCGCGAGGACCTGTTCTACCGGCTGCACGTCTTCCCCGTCACGGTGCCGCCGCTGCGCGAGCGCGCCGAGGACATTCCGGATCTCGTCCGCCACTTCGTGCTGCGCTTCGCGGCCGAGGAGGGGCGGCGGGTGCGGCGCGTCTCGGTGGAGGCGCTGGCGGTGCTGTCGCGTCATCCGTGGCCCGGCAATGTGCGCCAGCTCGAGAATGCGGTGTTCCGTGCGGTGGTGCTGGCGGACGGCGAGGAGGTGGGGCTCGCCGAGTTCCCGCAGATCGCCGGCGCGGCGAATCCGCCGGTCGACGCCGCGGCCGATCTTGCCGCGAATCTGCCGCAAACCAGCCCGGCCGAGACCCCCTTCGTTTCGCTGGACGTGACGGAGCCGCCTGCCGGGGCGGGCCTGCTGCGGCTGCTCGACAGTGATGGCGAGGTCCGCCCGCTGGACGAGATCGAGGCCGAGGCGATCCGCTTCGCGGTCGCCCATTACGGCGGCCAAATGTCTGAAGTCGCTCGAAAACTGAAGATCGGCCGGTCGACCCTCTACCGCAAGCTCGACGGCCTCGGCGACGTCCTCGGCGATGGCGCCGAGAGCGAGGCGCTGGCCGGCGACGTGGCCGTCCGGTGACAGGCGGCTCGAAAAGCGCCGCCATGGTTTGGAAATTGGGGCTCGGCCGGCGACGGCTGGGCTAAGGTCTTGGACCGAAGGCGCGGTTCCGCGCGTTGCCGGAAGCGAGCGAGTCGCCCCGGCATCAGGCCCGAGTTCGGTTCTCGTGAACCGAGGGTCGCGACAACTCGACCGACGTGGTGCTGACGTTTGCCCTGGGGAGGACATCGCCTATGCGCTTCGATCGTCTGCTGGCCGGAACGGCCCTCGCGCTGGTTCTCGCGGTCGGGGCTGCCAACGCCCAATCGACCGAAGCGGCGGTGTCCGACACTGGCGCCCCGGCAGCGGTCGAGGCGCTCGTGCCGGCGACCGAGCCGGCGCCCGTCACGGTGACGGCCGACGACCTCGCGCCAGCCGCGGCGCCGAAGCCTGACACTGCCGCGGCGGCTCCCCCGTCGCCGGCTGCGCCGGCGACCGAGACGGCCGCGGTGCCACCCACGACGCCGGCTCAAACCGTGGTGACGCCGGCCGATACCGCCAAGATCGATGCGGCGGCGAAGCCCGAGAGCCCGAAGACGGAAAGCCCGAAGGCCGAGACGGCGGCGAGCGATCCGGCCGCGACCGGCGCCATCCCGGTCGCTCCGCTGAACAAGGTTCTGACCCTCGACCAGCAGGTCGGCGAGAAGCTTGCCGAGATGCTCGGCCGCAAGACCGACCGGCGCTTCGACGCCAAGACGCGCGCGGCGCTCGACACTTTCTATGCGGCGCGTGACCGCGCCCCGCTGTGGACCGACAACGGCGCCGTCAACGCCCGCGCCCGCGCCGTGATGGCGCAGCTCACCGCGGCCGCCGCCGACGGTCTCGATCCCGACGACTATCCGGTGCCGCAGCTCAAGGCCGACGCCTCGCCCGACGAGATCGCCGAGTTCGAGCTGAAGCTCGACCAGTCGGTGCTGACCTATGCGCGCCATGCCGCCGTCGGCCGCGTGCACTGGTCGCGCATCGCCAAGGACATCGTCTACGAGGTGAAGCCGCCGGAGGCCGCCGAGGTGCTCGGCCGGCTCGCCACGGCGCCCGATGCCCGTGCGGCCCTCGACAGCTACCTCCCGCAGCATCGCGCCTACAAGGCCCTCAAGGCCAAGCTCGCCGAGATCCGCGGCGTCAAGGGCGACGGCAGCAAGCGGGTCGCCTACGGTCCGTCGCTCAAGGTCGGCATGGAGGACGAGCGGGTGCCCGAGCTGCGCGAGCGCCTCGGCGCCGCCGGCACCGGCACCACCTACGACAAGGCGCTCGCCGACGCCGTCAAGGCGTTCCAGAAGAAGAAGGGCCTCAAGCCGACCGGCACCTTCGATTCGGCCGCCGTGGATGCGCTCAACGGTCCGCGCAACGATCGCACCGCCGACATCATCGCCGCCAACCTGGAGCGGTGGCGCTGGGTGCCGCACGATCTCGGCAAGTCGCACGTCGTCGTCAACATCCCGGAGTTCATGCTGCGCGTCTACCGGGACGACGACGTCCTGTGGTCGACCCGCGTGGTGGTCGGCAAGCCGTCGACGCCGACGCCGCTGCTGACCGAGACGATGAAGTTCATCACGGTCAACCCGACCTGGAACGTGCCGCCGTCGATCGTCTACAACGAGTATCTGCCGGCGATGCAGCAGGACCCGACCGTGCTGGCCCGCATGGGGCTGAACGTGTCGCGCAACCGCGACGGCTCGATCCACATCTCCCAGCCGCCCGGCGCCGGCAACGCGCTCGGCCGCATCCGCTTCAACTTCCCGAACAAGTTCCTGGTGTATCAGCACGACACGCCGGACAAGCACATGTTCGGGCATGACCGCCGCGCCTACAGCCACGGCTGCATGCGGGTGAAGGACCCCGACAAGTATGCCGAGGTGCTGCTGTCGATCGCCCTGCCGAAGGATAGCTACTCGGCCGATCGCATCCGCGGCATGTATGGGCGCGGCGAGGTCAACCTGACCTTCCCGACGCCGATCCCGGTGCATCTCACCTATCAGACCGCCTTCGTCGACGACGCCGGCAAGCTGGTGCTGCGCGACGACGTCTACGGGCGCGACTCGCGGGTGATCGCGGCGCTCAAGAGCGACGAGCGCAAGGTCGCCGATACGCCGGTGGAGCAGCGCCGCGAGGCGTCGGCGGCGCCGCGTCGCGCCAATGTGCGGCTGCCCCAGGAGGAGCCGCGGGCGAGCATCTTCCCGCTGTTCAACATCTTCCGCTGAGCGCTGGCGCGCTGCGCTCAGTCTGATCGTGATCACGACGGCCGGGCCCGAGCCCGGCCGTCGTCGTGTGTGGAGCGGAGTCTGTGTGACGCCGGCGCGTGCGTGTCCGCGACGGCGTCCGATCACGAGGGTCGGCTGATTCGCGTTCGGCTGCCGCGGTTGCGCGCATTGCGCAAGTCTGGAAAAACCCCTGGAACTTCAGATTTATCGCGGGCGTGATGCGGGGGCGACAGGTGGCTTCTTTTCGCCATACTCACAGTTTAGTGAAGTTGTCGTGATGGGGGAGAGGGGGGCAGCGACGCTGCGTTAACCGATCCCATAAAGACGAAAATGGCCCTGCGGTCGTGCCGTGCACGGGGGCGCGGCATGACGGCACGCTTCGCGAACACCGTTCGCGAAGACGGTGGAGCTTTGTCTGAATGAGATCGAACGTGGCTGTCAGCGACGTCCGCCGCGACACGGCGACCGGCATCGTATCGCGTGCCGGTCGCCGGGTCGGCCTCGCCACCCTGCTGATCGTCATCGGCTGCGGCAGCTTGCAGACCGCATCGGCGGTGGGCGACACCCGCACGCTCTCGTTTCACCACACCCATACGGGCGAGACGCTGACCGTCACCTACAAGCGTGACGGCCGCTACGATCCCGACGCGATGAAGAAGATCGACTGGGTGATGCGCGACTGGCGCCGCAACCAGTCGGTCCGCATGGACCCGCTGGTGATCGATGCGGTGTGGGAGCTGACCCGCGCGGTCGGCGGCGGCGAGGTCGACATCATCTGTGGTTACCGCGCGCCCGAGACCAACTCGATGCTGCGCCGGCGCAGCGGCGGCGTCGCCCAGTTTAGCCAGCACATGCTCGGCAAGGCGATCGACCTGAAGATTCGCAACGTGCCGCTCGACAAGCAGCGCGAGGCGGCGCTGCGTCTGCATCGCGGCGGCGTCGGCTACTATCCGGGCTCGCAGTTCATCCATGTCGACGTGGCGAGCGTCCGCCACTGGCCGAAGATGAGCTACGATCAGCTCGCCCGCGTGTTCCCGGACGGCCGCACCGTCCACGTCCCGTCCAACGGCAAGCCGCTGCCCGGCTATCAGCTCGCGCTGGCCGACATCCAGAAGCGCGGCTCGTCGTCGGCCTTCGCGGGTCTCGACACGGCGGCGCCCGCCAAGTCCGGCCGCAACCTGCTGACCGCGCTGTTCGGCGGCACCAAGGACCCGGAGGAGGACGAGGACGCCGCGCGGGCCACGCCGGCAGCCGGCGCCAAGCCGAACCCGACCAAGCCGGACACCGCGCGTGCCGGGCGCACTCGCGTCGCGCAGGCCGACACCGCCCCCACCGATGCGACCCGCGTAGACGTCAAGCTCGATCTCGCCCGCGCCGACACGACCCGCACCGACGCCCGCAAGGCCGAGACCGCCAAGGCAGAGCCGGCGAAGCCCGTCGTCGCCAAGCCGGAGACTGTCCGGGTCGCGGTGGCGACTCCGTCGCGCGCCGCCGCGGCGGCCCCCGTGGCTGCTGCCGCCGCGCCGGCGCCCGAGCCCGAGATGTTCCAGCTCGCCGCCTCGACCAGCACGGCGGTCGAGCTGATCGGCGAGCCGCCGCGTCCGCCGGCGTCGATCGGCGCGGCGCCCGGCCAGATCGCCGCCGGCGATCAGCCCTACCGCACCGCCTCGGCCGGCGACGTGATCGTGCCGACCGGCCGCGACCGCACGCCGAGCGAGACCGGCTCGCTGTGGTCGCGCCAGCGCGGCGACACCGCCGATCGCGTGCCGCTGGAGCTGGCCCTCGCCTATGCGTCCGAGCCCGACCGCCGCGCCGCTCCGGCGCCGGTCGCCCGCACGCCGGCCATGGGCTCGCTCGTCGATCGCGCCCGGCTGACCGCCGAGCCGCCGACCGTCGCGCCGACCACGGCCCCGGCTGCGGCCGACGCCGATCCCCTCACCGTGGTGAAGAAGACCGCCGCCCGCGTGCCGGTGGGTGGACGCCAGCCGGCCCCGGCTCCGGCGCCCGTCGAGCGCCCGGTGGCGGCAGCCTCCGCGCCGGCGCCGCAGACCGCGGCGGTGCGCCCGGTGGCGCCCGGGACTCGCTTCGACGATCCGTGGCTGCGGGCCGTGATGCTGGCGCCGAGCCTGACCACCGCCCTGACGGTGACGCCCTCCGGCGATCCCGACTACACCGAGCTGCGCAGCCTGATGGGCAAGCCGGTCGGCAGCGTGGTGATGGCGTTCGCGCCCGAGCCCTATCCGGGCCTGGCCAACGACCGCTTCAGCGGCGGCGCCGTGGTGTTCCTGGCGACCGTCACGTTCCGCCGCACCGCCGCCCTGCGCTGACTCGGGGCACGTCTGGTGCTCCCTCGCCCCGTGGAGTGGGGAGAGGGCAGGCGCGCGATGGCGCCCCAGGTAAGGGCTAGGGCGGTTGCGGCCGCCCCGGTATCTCGACGAGTGGCGGCGCCCCCTCTCCCGGATCGCAGGCATTTGGCCTGCGATCCGACCTCTCCCCGCCAGCGGGGAGAGGTGAGGCGCGGGGCCCCCGCGCAACCACGGCTGCTGGCCCGGCCCAACCGGATCGGAGCCGGGGCCGACGTTGCACGGCCGTATCCATGAAAGCCGCATCCATGAAAAAAGCCCGGCTCAGCGGCCGGGCTGTTTTCATGTGCATCGATGCGGCGGGCGGCCGGCCGGCGAGCGGCCGGCGGCGTCCTCACGCCATGCCGAGGGCGGCCAGGTAGGTCTCCAGGATCGCCTCGTGCTCGGCGCGCTCGTCCTTGTCCTGCTTGCGCAGGCGGATGACGGCGCGCAGCGCCTTGACGTCGTAGCCGTTGCCCTTGGCCTCGGCGAACACGTCCTTGATGTCGTCGGCGATCGCCTTCTTCTCTTCCTCGAGCTTCTCGATGCGCTCCACGAAGGCGCGGAGCTGGTCCTGGGCGAACCGCGTCGCGCGATTCTTCTCGGCACGTTCGTCGGTGGCGGCGGCGCTGGTCGGCATGGACGGTCCTCGGCGGAACAGGAAGGCTGCGGGTGATACGGTCCGATTTTGCCGGGCCGTCAAGGCGAGGGCAGGGCAGGGCCCGACCGATTCACATCATCCACATGCCCGAGTGAAAAAAGTCGGAGCCCTGGGACTACAGGCGTCCCGTTAAGGCTCCGTCAACCGTGCTGGCCGGGCCTCGGCCGGCCGGGCGCTCAGCCGTGGTCATGCGGCTCGTGCCGATGCGAGACCGCGAACGCCGCCTTCTGGGCGGCGGTCGCCTCGCGCTGGTGCTTCTCCTTCCAGTCCTCGTAGGGCATGCCGTAGACCGCCTCGCGGCTGGCCTCCTTGGACAGCGGCACGCCGTGCGCCTCCGCCGCCTCCTTCAGCCAGTTGGACAGGCAGTTCCGGCAGAAGCCGGCGAGGTTCATCAGGTCGATGTTCTGCACGTCGGAGCGCTGGCGCAGGTGCTCCACCAGCCGGCGGAACACGGCCGCTTCCAGCGCGGTGCGGGTGGTGGGGTCCAAGGTCGCCGGATCGACAGAGGTCGGGTCGACAGGGGTCGGGTCGGGGGTCATCGGAGGTCCTCCGCGGAGCGGCCAGGATAGGCCGTGGCGGGCCGTGCCACCAGCCGGGCCGGCCAGTGCGCCCGGCGCACGGCGGCTGCGCGTCGTCGCCCGGGGCACGATCGTGCGTTCGCGACTATAAGGCGATTGGGCCGGGCGGCGCCGTCGCGGCCCGCGAGAGAGTTCGAGGTTGTCATGAGCCCGACCCGCGATCTGCTGATGCGATTCTACGAGGCGGCCGTCGCGGCCGCCCACCCGGCCACCTGCCTGCCGCCGGAGCTGCCGCCGCCGCCTCCCGATGGCCGCCTGATCGTGCTGGCCGCCGGCAAGGCCGCCGGCGCCAGCGTCGAGGCGGTCGAGGCCCATTATCTCGACCGGCTGGGGCTGCCGGCGGCGCGGCTCGCCGGCGTCGCGGTGACCCGCCACGGCCACGGCCGCCCCGGCCGGGTGATCGAGGTGGTCGAGGCCGGCCATCCGGTGCCCGATGCGGCCGGTCTCGCCGGCGCCGAGAAGACCTTGCAGCTCGCCGATTCGGCCGGTCCCGACGACCTCGTGCTGGTGCTGGTCTCGGGCGGCGCCTCGGCCAACTGGATCGCGCCGGCCGAGGGCATCACGCTCGCCGCCAAGCAGGCGGTGACCCGGGCGCTGCTGCGCTGCGGCGCCAATATCGGCGAGATCAACACGGTGCGGAAGCACCTGTCGCGGCTCAAGGGCGGCCGGCTGGCGGCGCGCGCGCATCCGGCCCGGGTGGTGACGCTGTCCATCTCCGACGTGCCCGGCGACGACCCGAGCGTCATCGGCTCGGGGCCGACGGTGCCGGACCCCTCGACCCTCGCCGACGCTCGCGCCATCGTGGCGCGTTACGGGCTGGAGATCCCCGACGAGATCAGGCAGGCGCTGGAGAATCCGGCCAACGAGTCGCCCAAGCCCGGCAATCCCGCCTTCGCGGATCTCGACTACCGCATCGTGGCCCGCCCGCAAGCTGCCTTCGAGCAGGTCGAGGCCAAGATCCGGGCCTCCGGGCTCGACTGCCTGCTGCTCGGCGACCGGCTGGAGGGCGAGGCCCGCACGGTGGCGGCCCAGCACGCCGCCATCGCCAAGGAGTTCGCCGCGCAGGGACGGCGGGCCGTCATCCTGTCGGGCGGCGAGCTGACCGTGACGTTGCGCGGCAAGGGGCGCGGCGGGCCGAACCAGGAATACGTCCTGGCACTGGCGGCGGCGCTCGACGGCATGCCCGGGGTGGCGGCGATCGCGGCCGACACCGACGGCATCGACGGCGGCGGCGGCAAGGCCGACGACCCGGCCGGCGCCTATGTGGACGAGACCACAGTGGCCCGCGCCCGCGCCCTCGGCCTCGATCCCGCCGCGTTTCTTGCCGACAACGACTCCACGGGCTTCTTCGAGCGACTCGGCGACCTGTTGCGGCCGGGTCCGACCTGCACCAACATCAACGACTTTCGGGCCATCCTGGTCGAACGGTGATCGGCCCTCCGGGGCACGCTGGCCGGCATGGCGAGAGCGACAGAATGGAACACGACGGCCGCGCCGGTCCCGGCGCGGCGGCGGAGAGCCGGCGCGGCCACCGTGCTGGCGGCCGCGAGGCTGGGCTTTGCCAGGCTGGGAGTGGCGGCGCTGGGGCTTGCCGCCGTCGGCCTGGCGGGACCGGCGCATGCCGATTTCCGCTTGTGCAACAATACGGCCGGACGGGTCGGCGTCGCCGTCGGCTACAAGGACGGCGACGGCTGGGCGACCGAGGGCTGGTGGAACCTGCCGGCCCGCACCTGCGAGACGCTGCTCCGCGGCACCCTCGTTGCACGATACTATTACATCTATGCCGTAGACTACGACCGTGGCGGCGAATGGTCCGGTCAGGCGTACATGTGCACGCGCGACAAGGAGTTCACGATTCGCGGCACCGAGGACTGCCTGGCCCGCGGCTATGATCGGACCGGCTTCTTCGAGGTCGACACCGGCGAGCAGCAGACCTGGACGGTTCAGCTGACCGACTCGAACGAGCAGACCTCGCAGCGGCCGGCCGGATCGACGCCCGGCAGCCCCACCCCCTTCATGACGGTGCCGCCCGCCCCGGGCCGCCCGTCCGCTCCCCCGCAATTCCCCGGAACCTCCCGATGAGACGACAGCGGCGCGTCAAGATCGTCGCCACCCTCGGCCCGGCGAGCGCCGACCAGGCGGCGATCGCCCGCCTGTTCCAGGCCGGTGCGGACGTGTTCCGCATCAACATGAGCCATACGGCCCCGGATCGCATGCGCGAGATGGTGCGGATGATCCGCGCCGTCGAGGAGGATCTCGGCCGTCCGGTCGGCATCCTGGCCGACCTCCAGGGACCGAAGCTGCGCATCGGCACCTTCGCGGAGCCGGTAGTGATGCTCGATCGCGGTGCCACCTTCGTGCTCGACGCCGATCCGACCCCGGGCGATGCCGGCCGGGTCCATGTGCCGCATCCCGAGGTGCTGGAGGCGCTGGAGCCCGGGCATTGCCTGCTGCTCGACGACGGCAAGCTGCGCCTGACGGTGCTGGAGGCGATGCCGGGACGGGCCGTGACCCGGGTCGAGGTCGGCGGCCGGCTGACCGCCCGCAAGGGCCTCAGCCTGCCCGACACCACCATCGCGTTCCCGGCCCTCACCGAGAAGGACCACCGCGACCTCGAGGCAGCCCTGCACGCCGGCGTCGACTGGATCGCCATGTCGTTCATCCAGCGCGCCGCCGATCTGGCCGCCGCCCGCAAGATCACCCGGGGCCGCGCCGGGCTCCTCGCCAAGATCGAGAAGCCGCAGGCCATCAAGGACCTGCACGACATCCTCGACGCCGCCGACGCGCTGATGGTGGCGCGCGGCGATCTCGGCGTCGAGATGCCGCTGGAGAAGGTGCCGGGTCTTCAGAAGCAGATCACCCGCGAGGCGCGGCGCGCCGGCAAGCCGGTGGTGGTCGCCACCCAGATGCTCGAATCGATGATCTCGAGCCCGGTGCCCACCCGCGCCGAGGTGTCGGACGTCGCCACCGCCATCTTCGAGGGGGCCGACGCCGTGATGCTGTCGGCCGAATCGGCCGCCGGCCAGTATCCGGTCGAGGCGGTCGCCACCATGAACCGGATCGCCGAGGAGGTGGAGCGCGACCCCACTTTCGCGACGGTGATCGAGGGGCTGCGGGCGCCGCCCGAGCGCACCGGCGCCGACGCCATCGCGGCCGCCGCCCGGCAGATCGCCGAGACCTTGGACCTGTCGGCGGTGGTGTCGTGGACCTCCTCGGGCGCCACCGCGTTCCGGGTCGCCCGCGAGCGGCCGACCGTGCCGGTGGTGTCGATCTCGCCCAGCCTCGCCACCGGCCGCAGGCTGGCGCTGGTGTGGGGCGTGCACGCGGTGGTCGACGCCGATGCGCGCGATCCCGACGACATGGTGGAGCGCGCCTGCCGCACCGCCTTCGCGCACGGCTTCGCCCGTGCCGGCGAGCGCATCATCATCGTGGCCGGCGTGCCGCTCGGCATGCCGGGGGCCACCAACATGGTGCGCATCACCTATGTGGGGCCGAAGGCGGCGGAGTAAGTGCGGCCGAATGGATCGAGTTCTCGTCGTTAGATGCCATCGAACATTGGCGATCTCGCTGCCGAACTCACCTTTGCCCAAAATTTGTGAGCGAGCTGATGCCGCGACAGCAGTATCAGCCAATACAGACGCTGTCCCTTCCCGCCGCGGATCAGCTCCCGATGCTTCGCCTGCGGGAGCCCGAGTGCCGTCACCTTCTCGGACCAGTATTGGAGGATGGCCGCACGAAACGCCGCCTGATTCGTGTCGACCTTCACCTTGCTGCGCCATCCGGGAGCAAATCTGTCGAACTGTTCGTAAGCCTTGTCGGTATAGCGGTCCGCATTGCGCTGAAGGTCCGACACGCTGACATGGGCGATCACGTCGATGTTCTTGAGCTTCGCGAGTTCTTCGAACAGATCGAACGACAATGCGCCGAGACTGTACGGATCGAGAAAGGCCAGATGCAATCCGTATCTGTCCAAGCTCCGGACGATCTTCGGCATCGACTCGCTCGCGGTTCCGCCAAAAGCACGAACCGGAGCGTCCAAGACCGTCAGGCGTTTCGTCGCGGCGGCGAGAAGCTCTTCGTCGCCGTCCGAGATGGCGATCGACGTGAACCGTCCCGGCGATTGAAGCGATCGCTTGAATGCCGCGACGGGGCTGCCATCGATAAACGTCTTCGTGCCACGGATCAGTGAGCGGCCGGCCCCGCAAAACGGATCGATGTAGGCTGCGCCCGTACCCAAAAAACCTTTGCGGGGCGCACCAGATATGTAAACATAATCAGTCACGAGCTTGAGTTTCTCGACGGCCCAGGAGCCGACCGTTTCGGCGATCAAGCCGTCATCGCCCAGCGTATATCGCTCCAAGTCCCTTTGAGGCATTCCGGGCGCCCCTCAGTCGCAGGACACTCGCTTGCTTGTTTCGGGACTTTACCTCAGGAAACTCACGCCACAAAACCCCATCTAGTTTTCCGCCGCCTTTTCCATTCTCTGGCGGATCGATGTCGATGGCTTGGGACTCGATCAAGCCCTCCTCGACAACCAGCGGGTTGTTCTTGTAGGAGCCCCACTGCTTCAAGAACGGTGCGGCTCCGACGCGGCAGCATTCGATGATCGCGTCCCGCACCCATTGCGGATTTGTCGGGCGAAAGCGATCCGAGCGGACGCCACTCTCACCGCCGATGATGACCCAGTCGGGACACCGTCCGTCAACGACGAGTCGCTCGATCGGACCGATCGCGGGCTCGTAGCTGACGAAGTGAATCGCGGCCGGCACATCGAGAAGGAAAGGCACCCGTTGCTTGTAGGCGAGGGCGTCTTCCGTCGTCGTTCCGAGCCAGACGTTTGGATAACCGTCGCCCCAATCAGGGGGCAGCATCTTAAGGATGTTCTGGGGCCGCTTGGTCAGGAGCTGCCAGTCGAGCTGGTCGCATGTGCGGATGAGGCTGAACAGATCGGCCCGCCACGCGGGATCGACTTGATTGTCGAACACGTCGGCGAGGGATGCACAGAACACGCGCTGCCGGCGCCGGTATGCAGCCTGGAACGCGCTCGCCCGACCGTTCCACGACAACGGGCTGCGCCAATAGGCATCGGTCGTACGTCGGCGCGAATGGTTGCCCCACTCGACTTGGCCACTCCGCTTGGCCCATTTCTCCGCGTAACAGAAATCACAGGCTGACGGGGCGCCTTTACCCCGAGCCACCTTCGTGCAGCCGACCCAAGGATTGAACGTCGAATCGGTCCACTCGATCTTCGATCGGCCGGCCATGCAGTCCGCCCTTCATCGGGGCTGAACAACTCCCCCATTGCAGGATCATCCGATACTCTAACACGGAACAAAAGATGAACGAAGGGCGTTCGTTTCGGGTGTCTTCTGCCCACCTGATTGCTCCAACGGCCCGGTCGCGGCTTGCGGTCGACAAACGCGCCAGAGTTGCGGTGTAGCAGGCGAACGCCTTTCGTCGCCGGCCCCGACCGGCTCGGCGCGGGCACGTCGGTTCCTCGTCAGATCGGCCGGCCCTCGACCTTGTCGGTGAGGATGCGGACCTTGTCGGCCATGCCCTTGAGGCGCGGGTTGATGTCGAGCGCCTTGCGGAAGGCCGCGAGCGCGTTGGTCTCGTCGCCGATCTCCTGCATGATGGTGCCGAGGCCGGCGAGCGCCCCGAAATGGCGCGGTTCACGGCGCAGCACCTGGCGTAGGTCGGCGAGCGCGCCCGCATAGTCCTTGCGCAGGAAGGCCACCGTGGCGCGCCGGTTCCAGCCCTCGACATATTGGGGCCGGATCTCGACGATGGCATCGAGCAGCCGCAGCGCCAGCGCGTGGTCGTCCTTGTCGAGCGCCGCCTTGGTGCGAGCCATCAGCAGGTTGACGGTGTCGCTGTCGGAGGCGAGCCAGACCGCCCAGATGCGATTCTCGACCGCCTTGGCGGTGGTGTCGTCGGGCGCCGCCTTGAGGGCGCCGAACAGCATGTCGAGATTGCGGGTCGGATCGCCGCGCGGCGCCTTCGGCACGCTGGCGGGCGGCTCCACCCAATCGGTGTCCTGGGCGGGTGCGACGCCGGGCGTGGCGAGCGCGACCACGAACGCCAGGGCGCAGGCGAGATGCCGGCCGCGGGCGGTGGCCGCGGCGGCCAGGCGGCGAGGAGTGGTCAGGCGGGGGTGGCCGGATCGGCGGTCCATGCCGCCAATCTAGGGCCGGCGGGGCGGGGCCGACAAGCCCGGCCACCTCGGCGGGGCGTCACAGCCGCGCGAGCGCGGCAAGACCGAACCGCGCGACCCGCGCGGACAGCGTCACAGCCGAGAGAGCCGCATGGAAACGTCACCGCCGCGAGCGCGGCCGTGCGGGAGTCATGCTGACGACACGCCAGCCCGGGTTCGGGCGGCGCTGCCGGAGCGAGCAGACGCGCCTGCGCTCAGCCCTGGCGGGCCTTGAAGCGGCGCTGGGTCTTGTTGATGATGTAGACGCGGCCCTTGCGGCGAACCAGACGGTTGTCGCGATGGCGCCCGCGCAGGGACTTCAGCGAGTTGCGGATCTTCATGGCTCGTCCTCGGCACGCCGTGGGTCGAGACCACGGGTGAATTCGCAAACGTCCCCGACGCGGCCGGCCCGGAAAGCCGGCGGTGCGGGGAGCGGTTAACGGTGGACGCATGCGCGAGAGGGCCCGGGGCCGCCCATGGCACGCGAACGCGGCGGACCATAGGCAGGACGGCCGCGCCGGTCAAGCCGCGCCCGTCGAGCCGCGCCGGCCCGGCGATCCCCCTCAGCGGGGCCGCCGCCGGCGCTCCGGAAGCTGCGAAACCCCGAGCTCGCTCTTGCGGTAGAACCCGCGATGGCCACAGCTTCCGCACCGCACCGAGAACTCGTCGGCCACCGCCTCGACCCGGTAGAGATCATTAGGCGCGCCGCAGCGGCCGCAATGGACCGTGCCGCGGGAGTAGGTGGTGCGTTTGGCTGCCGTCGTGGTCGATTGCGTGCGGAAGAACATCGGTCACGTCCCCGCCGGCTCCCCAGCCGGCCGCGCCAGTTCCACCGCAAACCGCGGCGCCGGTAAAGCGGATGATGACCAATCGGTAAACGGTGGAGCGTTGCGCGAAAACTACCGGAGCATGTGCGGTGCGAGCCCCGCGGCGGCGCGGCGGCCGCGGGCGTCGATCGCCCAGACGTCGACCAGGCGGTCGCCGTGGACGACGTGGACGGCGTCGTAGTGCGCGATGGTCGGGTCGCAGTGCGGCACCGTGCAGGTCAGCACCGTGCCCGGGGACGGCGCCGCCGCCCCGGTCGGCAGTGTCACGCAGCCGTGCTCGTCGCCTCTGAACGCATAGGCGGCGCCGGCCAAGGGGCCGTCGGCGATCCGCGGCAGCGGGCCGTTGAGGGCGAACGCCTTGGTGCCGCCGTCGGTGGTCACCTGGCCCGGCACATTGGCGCTGACCACCGTGACGGCGACCGCCAGCGCCGGCCGGAACGGCCACGGCTCGCCGGCCGCGTAGTCGACGGCGCCGTACTCGGCGTCCATCACGGTGTAGGAGCCGGCTTGCAGCTCGGTGAACGGGCCGGCGGCGTCGAACCGATGGGTGCCGGTGCCGGCCCCGGTGACGATGGCGGGGCGCAGCCCAGCCGCCGTCAGCGCGGTGACCACCGCGGCGAGCTGCCCGGCCGCCGCCGCGGCGGCGCTCCGCCGCGCGTCGACGTTCCCGATATGCTGGATGTGCCCCGCATAGCCCTGCACCCCGGCGAAGCGCAGCGCCGGCCGGGCCGCGATGGCGCGGGCGAGCGCCACCGCCTCGGCGGGTCCGGCGACCCCGGTGCGGTGATGGCCGATGTCGGCGTCGACCAGCACGCCGAGGCGGACCCCCGCCGCCGCGGCGGCGCGGTCGAGGGCCGCCACGGCGTCCGGATGGTCGGCGACCACGAGCAGGTCGGGTGCCCGTGCGGCGAGCCGCGCCAGCCGCTCGGGCTTGCCGGCGCCGACCAACGGCGAGGTGATCAGCACGCCGGGCAGGCCCGCCGCCACCATCACCTCGGCTTCGTCCAGTGTGGCGCAGGCGATGCCGCAGGCTCCGGCGGCGATCTGGCGGGCCGCGATGCGGCTGCACTTGTGGGTCTTGGCGTGCGGCCGCAGCGCGACGCCGGCCTCTCGGCAGGCTACGGCCATCAGAGCGATGTTGTGATCGAGCGCATCGCGATCGAGCACCAGGGCGGGCGTCGGGACGACGTCGCGCCAGCGTGGCGCGTCGCTCACGGGGACAGGCGGATGATCGGGCATGGCGGGGTCCGGCACGGCCGCCGGGGACGCGGCGGCCAGGGCATCGACATAAAGCATGTTTCGGCCGCCCAGGCATCCCGGCGACTTTGTGATTGGAGGCGTCGCGGCGGCGCGCCACACTGGCGGCCCTATGGACGCTGCGCCGGAACCCGCCGGAGCACGACCGTAAGGATATGGTCATTCCGATCCGCTACAGGGATCGTTCCGTCTGGGAGGTTCCGATGCGTCTGCCGCTTGCCTTCGCCGTCGTCGTTCTCGGTTTCGCCGGACCCGTCGGCGCCGCCGACCAGGTGCCGACCTTCGACGTGCGGCAGAGCTGCCGCGGTGGCTCCGACAATCCGGCGGCGCTGGAGAGCTGCCTGAAGTCGGAGGCCGAGGCGCGCACCCAGCTCGTCGCCCAGTGGGCCCAGTTCCCGGCCGCGCAGCGGCGCGGCTGCATCGCCGAGGCCGGACGCGAGATGGCGAGCTATGTCGAGCTGCTCACCTGCCTCCAGATCGCCGGTGAGGCCAAGGCGCTGCCCAAGCAACAGATCGATCTCGGCCCGTTGCGCAAGATCGACTGAGGCGCGTCGGCGCCGCGGTGGTCGCCACGCTCCGCCGCTCAATATGAGCGCGGCAGCCCGAGCACATGCTCGCCCACATAGGCGAGGATGAGATTGGTCGAGATCGGCGCCACCTGATAGAGCCGCGTCTCGCGGAACTTGCGCTCGACGTCGTACTCGGCCGCGAAGCCGAAGCCGCCGAAGGTCTGGAGGCAGGCGTTGGCGGCCTCCCACGAGGCGTCGGCGGCGAGCAGCTTGGCCATGTTGGCCTCCGCCCCGCAGGGCTTGCCGGCATCGTGCAGGGCGGCGGCGCTGAAGCGCATCAGGCTCGCCGCCTCGATGCGGATGTGGGCTTGGGCGATGGGGAACTGGACGCCCTGGTTCTGGCCGATCGGTCGGCCGAAGACGACGCGCTCGTTGCCGTAGGCGACCGCCTTGTCGACGAACCAGCGGCCGTCGCCGATGCATTCGGCGGCGATCAGCGTGCGCTCGGCATTGAGCCCTTCGAGGATGTAGCGGAAGCCCTCGCCCTCGCGGCCGATCAGGTTCTCGGCCGGGATTTCGAGCCCGTCGAAAAAGACCTCGTTGGTCTCGTGATTGACCATGTTGCGGATGGGCCGCACCGTCATGCCGGCCGTCAGGGCCGCGGGGACGTCGACCAGGAACACCGAGAGCCCGTGCGACCGCTTGCTCACCGCGGCGAGCGGCGTCGTGCGCGCCAGCAGGATCATCAGGTCGGAGTGTTGAAGGCGCGACGTCCACACCTTCTGGCCGTCGATCACCCAGCGGTCGCCCTTCTTCACCGCGGTGGTCTTCAGCCGGGTGGTGTCGGAGCCGGTGGTCGGCTCGGTGACCGCCATCGACTGCATGCGCAGCTCGCCGGCGGCCAGCCGCGGCAGGATGCGGCGCTTCTGCTCCTCGGAGCCGGCGCGCAGCAGCGTCGACATGTTGTACATCTGGCCGTGACAGGCGCCCGAGTTGCCGCCCGCCCGGTTGATCTCCTCCAGGATGATCGACGCCTCGGCGACGCCGAGCCCGGCACCGCCGTATTCCTGCGGGATCAGCGCGGCGAGCCAGCCGGCCCGCGTGAGGGCGTCGACGAACGCCTCCGGATAGGCGGCCGTCTCGTCGAGCCGGCGCCAGTATTCGGCCGGAAAGTCGGCGCACAGGGCGCGCACCGCGGTGCGGATGTCCTCGTGGTCGGTCGCGGTCGGCAGCGAAAGGGGCATCGGGCGGGCTCGGGCAGGCTCGGGTTGGATCGCGGGGCCGGTGTACCGTGTCGCATCGCCAGGGTGGCCCGCAAGCGATGTTCTGGCGCGATCGCGCCCGCGAGCGCCGCTCGCCTCGCCTCCACCCGGATGATAAGCGGACCGGGCGGGGCGCGGCCGCGCGAATCGCAGCAGCAGGGAGCCAGCCGTGTCGATCCGACCCGATCTCGTCTATCTCGGCATCGCCATCGTGGCGGAGGTCATCGCCACCTCGGCCCTCAAGGCGTCGGACGGCTTCACCCGCCTGTGGCCCAGCCTCGTCGTTTTGGTCGGCTACGGAATCGCCTTCTACGCCCTGTCGCTGACGCTGCGCACCATGTCGACCGGCATCGTCTACGCCATCTGGTCCGGAGTCGGCATCGTGCTGATCTCGGCGGTCGCCTGGGTGTGGTTTCGCCAGACGCTCGATCTCGCCGCCATCATCGGGCTCGGCCTGATCGTGGCGGGCGTCGTGGTGGTCAACGTGTTCTCGGAGTCGGTGCGGGGGTGACGGACGTCCGGCGCGTCCGGGAGGGGGATGTGGCGTGAGAGCGGGCCGGCTCATGGGCGATTTGCGGCGGGCCGTCGCGCTCGCCAGGGCGCACGGCGCCGGCGAGTTGGTGCGCCGGATCGGCGGCCGGCTGGGCCGCCGGCTCGGTTGGCACGGCTACGGGGCCTGGGTTCGCCGCTTCGACCGCCCCCCCGCCCCCCGTGCGATCGAGCCAGGCGCGTCGGCCGCGGTCGGCGGACCGTGCGTCTCGCTGCTGCTGCCGGACGCCACCGATCCGACCCGCCTCGCCGTCACGCTCGATGCGCTGCGGGCCCAGAGCTGGCCGCACTGGGAGCTGCGCGCCGCGGTGCCCGGCACGGCGCTGCCGGACCGGCGGGCCGCGCTCGCCGCTATGCTGCGGGACGAGCCGCGAGCTTCCCTCGTGGAGGGCGGGTTCTCCGATCGATCCTGGGCGGCGGCGGCCGCCGCCTGCCTGGCGGCGACGCCGGGCGATCTCGTCGCGGTGATCGGCGAGGGCGACCGGCTCGCGCCCGACGCGCTCGCCTGCACGGTGCAGGCTCTCACCGAGCATCCGAACGCGGTGCTGGCCTTCACCGACGAGGACCTGCTGGCCGGCGGCCGCCTGCGCCCGCTGCGGCGGGTCGCCCCATGGTTCAAGCCGGACTGGAACCCGGCCCTGATGCTCGGCTGTGACGCGGTCGGCCGGCTCGCCGTGATCCGCCGCACCGCGGTGGAGCAGGCCGGCAGCTTCCGGCCGGGCTTCGACGGCGCCGAGGAGTACGACCTGGTGCTGCGCTGCGCCCAGTTCGCCCCGCCCGGTGCTCTCCGCCATGTCGCCTGGCCGCTCTACCATCGTCGCGCCGGCACCCGCCATCCCGGGGGCTGGCGCAGCGCGGACGGTGCCGCCGCCGCCCGCCGGGCGGTGAGCGCCCATCTCGCCGCCACCGGGGTGGCGGCCGAGGTCGCTCCCGCGCCCTGGGGCCAGCGGGTGGTGCCACCGCTGCCGCGGCCGGCCCCGCGGGTCAGCATCCTGGTGCCCACTACGGCCTGTCCGCGCGTCGCGGCGGCCTGCTTCGACACGCTGTTGCGGCGGACCCGGTATGATCCCTTCGAGGTGCTGGTGCTGGTCTCGGCTGCCCATGCGGCCATGCCGGAGCGCGCCGCCTTCCTGGACCGGCTGGCCGCCGACCCGCGGGTGCGGGTGCTGCGGGGGCCGGACGAGCCGTTCAACTATGCGGCCGTGAACAACCGCGGCGCCGAAGTGGCCGCCGGCACGGTGCTGTGCCTCCTCAACGACGATACCGAAGCGATCGGCGAGGACTGGCTGGCCGCGCTGGTGGGCCGCGTGATGCAGCCGGGCGTCGGCGCCGCCGGTGCCATGCTGCACTACCCCGACGGCACCATCCAGCATGCCGGGGTGGTGCTCGGGCTCGGCGGGATCGCCGGCCATACGGGCCATCGGGAGCCGGGCGCGAGCCCCGGCCCGTTCGGGCGCTTCGTCCTCGACCGCGACGTCTCCGCCGTGACCGCCGCCTGCATGGCGATCCGGGCGCAGGCGTTCCGCGCCGTCGGCGGCTTCGACGCGGCGCTGCCGCTCGCCTACAACGACGTCGACCTGTGCCTGCGGCTGCGCGGCGCGGGCTGGCGCATCGTGTGGACTCCGGCGGCGGCGCTCGTCCACCACGAATCGGCCTCGCTCGGCCGGCACGATGTCGCCCATGCGGAACGCTGGGCGACGGATGTGCGGCTGATGCGGGAGCGATGGGGTGACGCGCTGGAGCGGGACCCGTTCCACAACCCGAATCTGAGCCTCGCACGCCCCGATGCGCCGGCCTTTCCGCCGCGCACCGGCCGGCCGCGGCCGGCCGAAACGCCGCGTTGAGGTGTCGCCGTGACGCGGCGGACGCTGCTGATGGTCTTCGCCGGACTCGGTGCGGCGCTCGCCTGGGCGGTGCTCGCCGACCGGATCATCGAGCGGATCGAGACGGCGCTGTACTGGCGCGAGGTGCGCGGTCGGGGCGACCTCGCCGACGAGATCGGCCGGCTCGGCAATGTCGACCTGTGGAGCTTCGAACGCGCGGCGGCGGCCGCCGGGCTGGCTCGCTCCGAGACCCTCAAGGGTGCGGTCGACATCGTCGCGCTCGCCGACGGCGGACGCCTGCGCTTCGCGGGCTGGGCGGTCGACACCCGGCAAACCCGCAAGCCCGCCTGGGTGTTCCTCGTCGCACCGCGAGTGGCCGTTTTCGTGGTGCAAACCGGCAACGCCCGGCCCGATGTCGCCGATGCGCTCCTGTTTCCGCCCGGCTACATGACGCCGGGCTTCGACGCGACCTTCGAGCACCGCATCGACTGCGCGACCGCCAAGGCACGGCCTTATGCGGTGGCGGTGACCCAGGACCGCCAATACGCCGTGATCGCCTCGCAGGTGGCAATCGGCGGCTGCTGAGCCGCGGGCGCGGCGACGGGCGCCGGGCCGCGGAGCCCGCTCTTCCGCCCGCCGCCTCGCCATGCCATAGCTGCGGACCCGAGCCCGGCTCGTCGCCGCCCGCCGTGATCCCGATCATGTCGTCATCGCTGCCGATTCACCTGCGCCAGCTCGAAGCCGAATCGATCGCCATCCTCCGCGAGGTGGCGGCGGCGTTCGAGCGTCCCGTGATGCTCTACTCGATCGGCAAGGATTCGAGCGCCATGCTGCACTTGGCGCGCAAGGCGTTCTTCCCCGGTCCGCTGCCGTTCCCGCTTCTGCATGTCGACACCACCTGGAAGTTCCGCGACATGATCACGTTCCGCGACCGCACCGCGCGGGAGCTGGGGCTCGATCTGATCGTGCATGTGAACCAGGAGGGCGTGCGGGCCGGCATCGATCCGTTCCACTCCGGCTCCGCGGTCCACACGCGAGTGATGAAGACCGAGGCGCTCAAGCAGGCGCTCGCGGCGCATCGCTTCGACTGTGCGATCGGCGGGGCGCGTCGCGACGAGGAGCGCTCGCGCGCCAAGGAGCGGGTGTTCTCGCTGCGCTCGGCGAGCCACGGCTGGGACCCGCGCCGGCAGCGGCCGGAGCCGTGGCGGCTCTACAACACGCGGCTGGCGGCGGGCGAATCCATGCGGGTGTTTCCGCTCTCCAACTGGACCGAGCTCGACGTGTGGCACTATGTGCGGGCCGAAGGCATTCCGGTGGTGCCGCTCTACTTCGCGGCCGAGCGGCCCGTGGTCGAGCGCGACGGCATGCTGATCGTCGCCGACGACGACCGCCTGCCGCTGCGGCCGGGCGAGACGCCACGGCCGTGCCGCGTGCGCTTCCGCACCCTCGGCTGCTGGCCGCTGACGGGCGCGATCGAATCGTCCGCCGCGACCCTCGACGCCATCATCGCCGAGATGGAGGCCGCCACCACGTCGGAGCGCCAGGGCCGGCTGATCGACCGCGACGAGGCCGCCTCGATGGAGCGCAAGAAGCGGGAAGGCTACTTCTGATGACGGAGCCGACGCCGATCGCCGACCAAGTGGACGATGCCGGCACCGCGGTGGCGCGCGGACAGCTGCGCTTTCTCACCTGCGGCTCGGTCGACGACGGCAAGTCGACGCTGATCGGCCGGTTGCTGCTCGACTCCCGGCGCGTGTTCGACGACCACCTCGCCGCGCTCGCGCGCGACTCGCGCCGCTGGGGCACCACCGGCGACGACATCGACCTCGCGTTGCTGCTCGACGGGCTCGAGGCCGAGCGCGAGCAAGGCATCACCATCGACGTGGCGCACCGCTTCTTCGCCACCCCGCGGCGCTCCTTCGTGGTGATGGATGCGCCCGGCCACGAGCAATACACCCGCAACATGGCGACCGCGGCCTCGACCGCCGATCTCGCCGTGCTGCTTATCGACGCCCGCAAGGGCCTGCTCGACCAGACCCGCCGCCACGCCGCGATCTGCGCTCTCTTCCGGGTCCGACATGTGGTGCTGGCGGTCAACAAGATGGATCTCGTCGACTGGTCGGAGCCGGTGTTCGCCGGCATCGCCCAGGCTTTCCGCGACTTCGCGGCGCCGTTCGGCTTCGCCGGCATCGCGGCGGTGCCGCTGTCGGCGCGCTTCGGCGACAACGTGGTGCGGCCGTCGACGGCAGCGGCCTGGTACGGCGGGCCGACGCTGCTCGATCTGCTGGAGACCGCCGACGTCGAGAGCGACGCCGTCGCGGCGCCGTTCCGGCTGCCGGTCCAGTGGGTCGCCCGCCCGAACGCCGATTTCCGCGGCCTCGCCGGCACGGTGGCGTCCGGCCGCGTGACGCCGGGCGACACCGTGGTGGTGCAACCCGGCGGCCGCCGGGCGCGGCTCGCCCGCATCGTCACGGCGGACGGCGACCGCGAGGTGGCGACGGCGGGCGACGCCGTCACGCTGGTGCTGGCCGACGAGGTCGACGTCGCCCGCGGCGATCTGCTCGCGGCGGCCGATAGGCCGGCGACCGTCGGCGACCAGATGGCGGCACATCTCCTGTGGATGGGCGAGCAGCCGCTGCTGCCCGGCCGCTCCTATCTGATGCGGCTCGGCACCCGCTGGATCGGCGCCACGGTGACCCAGATCAAGCATCGCATCGACGTGCGCACGTTGGCACCGCTCGCTGCCCGGCGTCTGCTGCTCAACGAGATCGCGGTGTGCAACCTCTCCACCGCGGCGCCGGTCGCCTTCGACCCCTACGCGGACAACCGCACCACCGGGGCGTTCGTGCTGGTCGATCGCGAGACCAACGACACGGTGGCGGCCGGCATGATCGATTTCGGCCTGCGCCGCGCCGACAACCTGCATCCCGAGCGGCTCGCCGTCGACAAGGCGGCGCGGGCCGCGCAGAAGCGGCAGCGCCCCTGCGTGCTGTGGTTCACCGGCCTGTCGGGGGCCGGCAAGTCGACCATCGCGCGGCTGGTCGAGCGGAGGCTGCATGCCGAGGGGCTGCACACCTACATGCTGGACGGCGACAATGTGCGGTTCGGCCTCAACCGTGATCTCGGCTTCACCGATGCCGACCGGGTGGAGAACATCCGCCGCGTCGGCGAGGTGGCGAAGCTGATGGTGGACGCCGGCCTGATCGTGCTGTGCGCGCTGATCTCGCCGTTCCGCGCCGAGCGCCGCCTGGTGCGCGACCTGGTCGAGCCCGGCGAGTTCGTCGAGATCTTCGTGGACGCGCCGCTCGACGTCTGCATGGCGCGCGATCCCAAGGGGCTGTATGCGAAGGCCAGGGCTGGCACGATCAAGAATTTCACCGGCTTCGATTCACCCTACGAGCCGCCCGAGGCGCCCGACCTTCGCCTCGACACCGCCACCGAGACCGCCGAGGCGCTGGCCGAGCGGGTGGTGGGGTGGGTAAGGAGGTAGTTGCGGCGCTCCAGGTGGTCGCCCCCATGCGTTCGGTCATCGGAGAAGGTCAGGGACTCACACCCAGGACGCGACCTGTCAGGGATTCCAGGAACGAGGGGTTCGGCAGGGCCGATTCGCGACGCTTGGCCAGCCACCACACAGCGCCCGGGTGGAACCACGGCAACCGCACGCCATGAAGGCCCGCCGCAGATAACGCGTCGCGAAGCTGGGCTTCGTCATAGCCGACGCAATGAGGATAATGCCAGCCGGGGGGCGGGATGACCTGCCGCTGCGGGGTCTCGATGCAAGAGAAGATGAAGATGCCGGTGTCGGTCATTACTTTGGAGGCCGACTGCAACAACCGCGCGAGCAGATCTGGACCAGTGTGTGTGACGATCGATTGAGCAATCACGAAGTCGAACTTTGTACCGAACACACCGCAGTCGAAATCGGAGTTGTTGGAGAAGCGGGGGTGCTTGACGGCGAGAGCGCTGTGACCGAGTTCGCGGGTGAATCCGTCGTCGATCAGCCAGTCGTTCGGATCGAGCCCGTGGTAGCGGCCGGGCTGAAGGAACGGAATCAGCAACCGGCCGAGTCGGAGCGAGCCGCAGCCGAAATCGAGGACCTTGTGATGATCCCTGAGTCCGAGCTGGAACAGCAGTGCGAACTGCGATGCGCCGATGAGGTCGTAACGCTCGGGAGGGCCGACGAAGGCGCGATAGTGCTCGGCGCCGGCGAGCAATGACCGTGCGGCGTCAAGACCGAGGGTCCGGGTCGTCTCGGATGGCTGAGCCGATGTTCTGGGTCGCCGAACGAAGCTGACCAGTTTTTGGCCTCGCGGGTGTCCGAAGTCGCCGGCGTAGACAACATCCCAAGCGAGGCCGTCGGCGAGATGCACAAAATCGCTTAATCTCTGATGATAGGGGTCGCTTCCGGCATAAGTAGTCAGCCCGGTCGGTGCGTGCTGGATGGGGAGCCGCGTCGGTCGGTGTTCCGGCGCTTCGAAATAGGTCGCATGGAAGATCCCGCCTGGTGTCATGACATCCGCGACTCGTTCGAGGCAGATCCTGATCAGATCCAGCGGGAGATGTGTGAACAGCGAAAAGGCCATCGCACGATCGAACGGGACGCCAAATCCGGTTGCGTCGAACTGTGCATCGACGGCCAGATGTGAGCGGGGGAGTCGATCTTGGAGGCCGGCAGCGCTAAGCTCGAGGTTGTATCCAGCATCGAGCAGCGATTGATTGATGTCGAGCCCGTAGTAGTGGGCCGATTCGAGATAGCGAACAAAATGGACTCCACCCCTCAGGGCGCCACATCCAACGTCGAGCAATCGATGATGAGGTTTTAGTCCGTGTGCGACCAAGGTGTCGAGCTGAAGCGCGCCGATCTCGTCCCACAGCCCGCCGACGATCGTGCGGTGATCTCCAGCCGCGACAGCAGAATCGATGCTCGACGTATCGGAGTAGAAGCTAATTCTGGTCATGGCATCAGATGCCCTGTGCGGATTCATCGACGTCGGTGGGGCAGCTTGGCGCCGTCGATGCGCCGTCGGCCCGGATAGTCAGCTTTGCATCAATCCCGATGTGACCGAAGTTCAGGGTGTTGGCCTCGGGAGCGACCCGAAACACTGTCGCGTCCAGGATCCGGTGTAGGAAACGGACGTCACCATCGACTTGGCCGAGGGCCCCGACGTCGATCGCATAGACACCCGGCAGGAAAACGCACTGAAAGTCGAATCGAACGATCAGCTGGTCACCCGACTTCGCCCGACGAACCTGCATCTCCCGACGATGAGAGGTGTTTGCGCCACCCAGCACAACTCCACTCATTGTCTTGACCTGCATTCCAAAAATTACATCGGTGCTGTCGGAGTGGAAGTCGACACGATAGTCCAGCACATAGCGTCTGCCCGATCGCAGGATATTGACACGGCGACCAGACGGAGTAGTGATGCCGAGGTTGTGGATGGAGGCGCCCTGTTGGACATAGGCCACGGCTGACTTGGAGACTAGGCAGGGATCGAAGTCCTCGTTCGAGTCGCCGCCGCAGCCGGGTGCACTCGGCGAGTCGGGCCTGCCGACCGTTCCGGTGGCGAGTGCGTTGGCGTACGGCTCGTTGCCGGGTTGTTTCGTCGCCAGGATGGCGGCCCGCCTGACCGCGGCCTCGGTTCCGGAGAGATTCAGCAGCTTCTGATAGTTGCTGACCACGGCCTTCGGCTTCCCATCCATGATCAGCTCGCCGCGATCCATCAGAAGCGCGCGACTGCACAGCTGGACGACGAGCTGCGCCGAGTGGGTGACGAACAGGATGGTGCCGCCGCGCTCCTGGATCTGCTCGATGCGGGCGAAGCATTTGCGCTGGAACGCCTCGTCGCCGACCGACAGGGCTTCGTCGACCACCAGGATGTCGGGATCGACATTGATGGCGGTGGCGAAGGCGAGCCGCACATACATGCCGGACGAGTAGGTCTTCACCGGCTGGCCGATAAAATCGCCGATGTCGGCGAAGCGGGCGATGTCGTCGAAGCGCGCATCGGTCTCCTCCCGCGACAGGCCGAGGATCGCGGCGTTGAGGTAGACGTTCTCGCGTCCGGTGAACTCGGGATTGAAGCCGGCGCCGAGCTCGAGCAGTGCCGCGATGCGGCCGTTCACCGCGACGCTGCCGGCATTGGGCCGCAGCGTGCCGCAGACCACTTGCAGCAGCGTCGACTTGCCGGAGCCGTTGCGGCCGACGATGCCGACCGTCTCGCCGCGGCGGACCTCGAAGGACACCCCCGACAGCGCCGCGAAGTCGCGGTAGTATCGTGTCGGCGGGCGTCCGACGAGGCGCTGGAGTCGCGGCACGATCGACTGCTTGAGACGGTCCTGCGGGCGGTCGAACAGCAGAAAGTGCTTCGACACGTCGCACACCCGTATCGCGACGTCGCCAGCGGTTTCCTCAAACGACATCGGCGAACCCCTTGCGGGTCTTCTGGAACCACACGAGCCCGAGAATTGCGATCGCGGCCGCGATGGCGCTGTAGAGGGCGAGGCCGGTCCAGTCTGGCGCGGTTCCCCAGATAAGCACCGCCCGTGTCCCCTCCACCGGCAGCGCGATCGGGTTGAGCACGAGATAGGGCTGGAGCCAATCGGGCAAGGCGCTCGACGGGAAGAAGATCGGCGACAGGAACATCAGCGCCGTCACCAGGGGGCCGAGAAACTGGCCGACGTCGCGCACATAGACCCCGAGGCCCGCCAGAAACCAGGTCAGCCCGAGGACGAGCAGGATATAGGGTGCCAGCACCAGCGGCAGCAGCAGCGCGGTGGCCGGCAGGCTGCCGCGCGCGAGCACGACGAAGACCAGCAGCACCACGAGCCGCACGGCGGTGTCGAACAGCGCCGATCCGAGCGCGGCCAGCGGCAGCACCGCCAGCGGGAAGACCACCTTCTTGACGTAGTTGACGTTCGACAGGACGAGGCTGGGCGCGCGGGTGACGACGTCGGCGAACAGCTGGAAAACGCTCAGCCCAGCGAACAGGATAACGGCGAAATCGGCGGTCGAGTGGCTCGCCTCGCTACCTCCGGGGGGAGTCCATCGGGTCTTGAACACCGTGCCGAACACGAAGGTAAAAACCGCCAGCATCAACAGCGGCGTCAGCAACGACCAGCCGATGCCGAGCACCGAGCCGCGATAGCGAGCCGAAATCTCCCGCTGGGCGAGCTGGACGGCCAAGCGGAGGCGGCTCCCGATCAGGCGTACGCGCATGCCGAACGGAACGGCAGGGTGACTCGACACGACTTCGTCCTTGCAGCGTCCTTGCGGCTGGCCGAGTACTGCCGGGTCAGCAGCGACTCGTGGGTTCCATTATCATGCAGAAGGCAGCGATCCAAGATATGACGAGGCAGCCGCCGAGCGCGAGCCGTCAGAATTCTCGCCCATTCTGACCAGTCGATAGAAGAGGAGACGCAGCGATGGAGGTGCGCTAGGATGTGATAGGGTGCACACCAAAAATGCCCTTGACGCGCAAAACCTGCAAATCGAAACGAACAAAGCGATGAAGTTCCATCCCACGCCCTTGAAAGATGCCTTCCTGGTCGAACTCGATCGGCGGGGCGATCAGCGCGGTTTTTTTGCGCGCTTGTTTTGCGAGCAGGAGTTCGCGGTCGCGGGACTGTCCGGCCGGTTCGTCCAGGTCAACAATTCGCTTACGGCTAAGCGTGGGACGTTGCGTGGGCTTCATTATCAACTTCCGCCGGCCGCTGAGACCAAGCTGGTCCGCTGTGTCCGCGGCGCGTTCTACGACGTGATTCTGGATTTGCGTCCCGATAGCCCCACTTACGGCCAATCCTTCGGGGCTGAACTCGACGACGAGAACAGGCTGATGATGTATGTCCCGCGCGGGTTCGCCCATGGCTTCGTCACCTTGCGGGACGACACCGAGGCTCTCTATCTGGTCGATGCGTCTTATGCGCCGGCTCAGGAGCGCGGTGTCCGTTTCGACGACCCACGCTTCGCGGTGGCTTGGCCAATCACGCCCGCGGAGGTATCGGACAAGGATCGAGCCTGGCCGGATTTCGATCCGAAATACCACGGCAGCGATCAGTTGAGGGGGCTGCCGTGAAGGTCGTTCTGACGGGAGCCAGCTCGTTCACCGGGTTCTGGTTCGCGACCGTGCTGGCGCGCCGCGGCATCCACGTGGTCGCGCCGCTGCGCCGTCCGTTCGGGGGCTATTCTGACGGCGCGCGAGCGGCGCGCGTGAGCCGGCTCGCGGATATCGCGGAGGTGGTATGGGATTGCCCATTCGGCAGTGATCGGTTCCTCGATCTTGTCAGCGAGGCACGACCTGCCGTGCTGTGCCACCATGCAGCCGAGGTCAATAATTACCGTAGTCTCGATTTCGACGTGATGGGGGCGGTACAGACCAACACGCATCGGCTGCGCGCCGTCCTCGATCGCGCCGGAACGCTCGCCGGCGTCGTTCTGACGGGCAGTGTCTTCGAGCCGGATGAGGGGCGTGGCGACGGCAGCAGGCGCGCCTTCTCGCCGTACGGCCTCTCCAAGGGCCTCACCGGACAGGTGTTTCGTTTCTGGTGCGAGATCATGGCGGTGCCGCTGACCAAGTTCGTCATTCCGAATCCATTCGGGCCGTACGAGGAGGAGCGGTTCACCGCCTATCTGGCCCGCTCGTTTCTGGCAGGACGGGCGGCCGAGGTTCGTACGCCCGACTATGTGCGCGACAACATCCACGTGTCGTTGCTGGCCGAGCGTTATGCCGTGGTGGTCGCGGCAGTCGCGCAGGGCGCCGGGCCCGCAGGCGTCAACCCGAGCGGGTATGTCGAGCGACAGGACGTATTCGCCCGCCGGTTTGCGGCGGAATTCAGCCGACGACTCGGCCACGACTGCGTCGTCGAGGCAAAGGCACAGACGGACTTCGCCGAGCCGATGGCGCGTTTCAACACCGAGCCCGCCGCATTGGACTGCCCTGACTGGAACGAGAACGCCGCATGGGAGGCGCTCGTGGAATACTATCGAGAGTTCCAGTTCCGACCTTGACAAACCGTGTGGCCGGCGTCACTCCGGCTCGACGGAGAGGAGAGTGTCGTGAAAGCGGTTCTCTTGGCGGGCGGCCTGGGCACGCGGCTGTCGGAAGAAACTTCGACCAAGCCGAAGCCGATGGTGGAGGTCGGCGAGCGCCCGCTGCTCTGGCACATCATGAAGATTTTCAGCGCTCACGGGGTGACCGACTTTGTCATCTGTCTGGGCTACAAGGGGTATGTGATCAAGGAGTATTTCGCCAACTACTTTCTGCACATGTCCAACGTGACGATCGATCTGCGCAGCAACGCCATGGAGGTCCATGACGCCTACGCCGAACCGTGGCGAGTGACGCTGGTCGATACCGGCGAGCACACGATGGTGGGCGGACGCATCAAGCGTATCATCCCGTTCGTGAAGGACGAGGACGCCTTCTTCCTGACCTACGGCGACGGCGTCGCCGACATCGACATTGGCGCCTTGCTCGCGCTGCACCGGCGCGAGGGTCGGCTCGCCACCATCACGGCCGTCCAGCCGCCCGGCCGGTTCGGCGCCCTGCACACCGAGGGGGCCCGGGTGCTCAGCTTTCAGGAGAAGCCACCAGGCGACGGTGGCTGGATCAACGGCGGGTTCTTCGTGGTGTCGCCCAAGGTAGGGGACTACATCGAGGGCGACGCCACCGTGTGGGAGCGCGGGCCGCTCGAGCGGCTGGCGGCCGAGGGCCACCTCTCGGTCTACCATCACGCGGGATTCTGGCAGGCGGTCGACACCTTGCGCGACAAGCGCCAGCTCGAAGAGTTCTGGAGTACGGGCCGTGCGCCCTGGAAGGTGTGGTGAATCGAGCCATGCGGATTCTGATCACGGGAAACATGGGGTATGTCGGGCCGGTGCTGGTGAGGCACTTGCGGCGAACGCATCCCGACGCCGTGCTGATCGGCTATGATGCCGGCTGGTTCGGGCACTGTCTGTCGAGCCCGGACCCGCTGCCCGAGACGGCGCTCGACCGTCAGCATTTCGGTGATGTTCGCGACTTTCCACCGGAACTCTTGGACGGCGTCGACGCGGTGGTGCATCTCGCCGCCGTGTCCAACGATCCGATGGGCGACCGCTTCGCCGAAGTGACTGAGGCCGTCAATCACCGGGCCAGCGTCGACCTCGCCCACAAGTCAGCGGCCGCGGGCGTGAAGACGTTCGTATTCGCGTCGTCGTGCAGCGTGTACGGCGCCTCCGGCGACGGGCGGGCTCGTTGCGAGCAGGACGAGCTCAATCCGCTCACCGCCTATGCGCGATCCAAGATCGCCACCGAGGCGTCGCTGCGGCAGGACGATCTCGGCGCCATGCGGGTGCGCTGCCTGCGCTTCGCCACCGCCTGCGGGATGTCGCCGCGGCTGCGCCTCGATCTCGTCCTCAACGACTTCGTGGCGGGTGCGCTGGCGGCTGGTGAAATCACGGTGCTGAGTGACGGAACGCCCTGGCGGCCGTTGATCGATGTCGAGGACATGGCCCGGGCGATCGACTGGGCCGCCACCACCTCCGAAGATGCCGAGCGGTTCGTCGCCGTCAATGTTGGTCGCGACGACTGGAACGTGCAGGTGCGCGATCTTGCCGAAGCAGTCGCGGCGGCGGTGCCGGGCACGCGGGTGAGCATCAATACGGCGGCGGCGCCCGACCGGCGCTCCTACAAGGTCGATTTCGGCCTCTACGCGCGACTCGCGCCGGATCATCAGCCGCGCCGGTCGCTCACGGACACCATCGCCGGGCTGCGCGAAGGCTTGCAGCGGATCGCCTTTGCGGATCGCGATTTCAGGACCTCGCAGTTCATTCGGCTGCGCACGCTGGAGCGGCTGATGGCGACAGGATATCTCGACCAAACGCTCCGTCGTGCCGCGCCGTAGATGTCGCCGACCGACCTGGCTTCGTGGGGGCTCACGTGATCGTCGCGCATCTAGCCGTTCGGATGAGCATGGGGTGGGGGGTGTCGGTCGTGGTCGATCAGCTGGCGCGCAATTGGAACCAGAACGGGCACGGAATGGCGATCGGGTGCGTCGAGCACGACGGCAGTATCGCCGGGCTCGACATCACGGAAGTTGATCCTACCCCGGCCGCCATCGTGGCCTGGCTGCGGGAGAAGAAGGCACATACCGTCGTCGCACATACGTCGCCCTTCATTGAGCTCCTACCGCACTTGCCGCCCACGTTCCGACGCTGGGTTTGGGAGCACGGCGACCCGACTCCGGCAATGTTTTCCGATTCGGCTTCTGAGCGGCTCCGCACGCGCCTGCACAAGATCGAGAAGGTCTATCCGGCCATCGACGGCGTCGTCGCCATTTCGAAGTTCATTCGTCACGATATCGAGTGGCCGGACGCGCATGTGGTGAGCAATGGCTGCGATCATATCGTCGATCGCGGCTGCAAGCAGATTGCCGAATTGACGTCCTCAGGAGGGCGGCCGCTGCGGGTCGGAACTCTGATGCGGCTGGGCCGAGGCGAGGCGAGCTACAAGGGCAACGCCCTCTTCTGCGAGCTGGCAGCACGGGCCCATGCCGGCGGGCTACGCGCGGAGTTCCTGGCAATGGGGCGGGGCACGCCGGAGGACGCCGAGGCACTGCGAGCCCAGGGCATTGCGGTGAAGCTCAACGGCTCGGACGCCGAGCGACTCGCTTATCTGCGCGGCCTCGACGTGTTCGTCAGCCCGAGCCTGTGGGAAGGCTTCAACCTGCCGCTGGTGGAGGCGCAGGCGGCCGGCACGCTCGGTGCGGCCTTCGACACCGGAGCGCATCCCGAGGTGACGCCGTTCGTCTTCTCGGATCTCAACGAGCTGCTCGTCGCCATCGCGCGTTATGCGGGCAGCCCAGAGCTGCTGTGGCGCCACTCGCGGCTGTGCTATCACTTCGTCCGTGATCGCTTCTCGTGGGGGAGGGCGGCGGAGGATGTGTCTAAACTTCTATGCGGATAATGTCAGGTTAGTCTATCCACGTGGGCACAGCTGTCCACGGGTATTGCCCCAAGGTGTTGAACGAACGGCCGTCGATCACGGCAGTCTGGGACCAGAATGGAGGCCATATTGCTGACAGATCATCAAACTCCCGTGCCTCCGGACGAATTGATCGTCACCTCGGTCGGGGCTCCAGACGCCAAAACGTTCTTGGCGACAGGCGAGGCTGATAAGCATCAGATTGTCAAAGCCTTAACCAGCGCTGGCCTCGATATGGGAGGAGGCGACCTGAGGGTATTGGATTGGGGCTGCGGATGCGGCCGGATCGCTAGACACTGGAAGTCGCATTCTCCTTCGGTGGACTTCCACGGATGCGATATCAATCGTCAGGTTGTCGGTTGGTGCCGAGATAATCTCGGCTTTGGATCGTTCATGGATTGTGGTGTCAAGCCGCCTCTTCCTTTTCCTGATTCTCATTTCGATGTGGTGTATGGGATCTCGGTTCTGACCCATCTCACGTTCGAGACACAGTATCTGTGGATGTGTGAGTTGTGGCGGATTCTTAAGCCCGGCGGTCGAGCTGTGCTGACGATCTGCGGTCCGTCTCTGCTGCCGATGTGGTTGCCTAACATTGGCGGCGAGAACGCGAAGAGGACACAGACCGTCCTTATCGACGAGCAGATCTTTCTATGCACGTCGTCGGAGGATGGGCCGAATTCCACAGGAACGATGGAAACAGCCCATGTCTTCGAAACTATATTTTCGCCATTTCGAATCCTGCAATATCAGCCCCGAAGTGGGTTGATGGGTATCCAGGATACTTACGTCGTCTCCAAAATTGGTGAAGGTCATCTGACCTTCATCCCTAGACTACTGGATTTTGCCGTAACTGGCTCGACGTCAAAAGCGAACGTGGCTATCAATTTGCGAAATGAACGGAATATCACGTTTCTCGTGGGAGCCCCCGATCTTTACCGCACAGCTAAGGCCTGCTTCCGTCTTGTTATTCCTGAAGGCCGCGGCTCTGTCGAAAGCGACATTGTCACCATACCCCAGAAGGTAGGCTGGACCGGGCTCCACTCTGCCTATGCAAGAGTCGCTATAGCTGGAATCCCAGAGTGGACTGGGTTGGCTCGACTTGAAGTTGAGGTTGAGGTTTCAGAGTCTGCTGACCGAGCAAGGTTCGAGCTACACAATGCAGCGATCTTTTGAGCCGGCAGGTAGTTAAGTTCTGCCATTGTGTAGCTATTCTCTCCGGCGGTGGGGCGGGTCGAAGAGGCGGTATTATGGTTGATGAAGAGCGTAGAAGCCAAGCTTCTTCTGAGAAGCTATATGTTCCAGCGGGTCACTTCTACTCGCCTATCGTAAAGCGGTCTGAGGCGGAGCGGCATCTTCTTACTCTTCGCGAGAAGCAAATACCTGCCTCAATTCCGAATATTCCTATAGAGCGATCGGAGATGGTCGATTTATGGGGAAGGCTTCTTCCATTCTTGACAACAAATCCGTTTCCAGATGCGGTGACTTCTCCTTTCCGATACGCCTTCGAAAATCCTTCATACTCCTGGGGCGATGCAAGTGTCCTGCATGCTATGATTCGCCTATATCGCCCTCGGCGAATGATCGAGATTGGGTGCGGTTGGTCGTCGGCCTGCACGTTGGATACGGTCGAACATTATCTAAATGGCGAGTGTCAAATCACGTTTATCGATCCTTATCCGGCTTTGGTGCAGGGATTGATTGGAAAAACATCGGTGCCCGTAACTGTGCTAGGCGTGGAAGTTCAAAATGTTCCCTTAGATACATTTGACGTCCTGCAGGACGGAGATGTTCTGTTCATAGACTCGACGCATGTTTTGCGGACAGGCAGTGATGTATGCATGGAGCTGTTCGAGATACTGCCGCGACTCTCCCCTGGAGTCCTGGTTCACTTCCACGACATGTTCTGACCTTTCGAGTACCCTTGGCAATGGGTCATTGACGAAAATCGATCTTGGAATGAGCTTTATGCTGTTAGGGCGTTCCTGAGCGACAACAAGGCGTGGCGCGTTCTGTTTTTCAACGACTATTTCGCCAAGCTGGAACGTCGCTTGATTGAAGAGACTTATCCGCGTCTCCTCAGGAACAGCGGTGGTGCGCTTTGGCTCCAGCGGCTGTGACTCCAAATATTTCAAGATCGTCAGCTGCCACTTACGGGCGACGACTGCCAGGCTTCCGTTAAATGCTGTGCCGTTCAGGATGTGAAGGCAGATCCGGAAGAACTCGACCAAGTCGAAATGTGCACGCATCAGCTTGTCCAGGCTATCCTGCGTGAAGAAGTTGCGGTGATCGCGCTCGAGCAGATGCCAGGGGAACGACATAGTGAGGAAAGCACGTAGGGATTGAGGACATGTCCGGCACCGTCGCGATAAACGTCGTGGCGGTGATGCGGGCGATCTCGGCGATGATCGCCTCAGAGTGAGGGATATGCTCGATGACCTCGGCTGCGACGACGGAGCCAAAGGCACGGTCTTCGAACGGCAAGGGAAGCGAGCCGTCGTAGAAGCGGACATGCGGCGCGACACCCTCAGCGAGCGAACTGCGGAGAAGGTCGTTTTTCACCTCGATGCCTTGCGCGTCGAGACCTCGTTGGCGCAACTCGCGGAGCAAGCCACCGCGGCCGCATCCGAAGTCGAGGATGCGGCCTGTCAATAACGACGAAAGCCGGCGGATGTCGCCATTCACCTCGAGGGGCGGAATCGGGGCCGAGCCATAAATGTCGTCTCGACGGTGCACGCTCCCGGCTGTGAACAGGCCGTTGTAGTGCCCAGTCTGCGTCTTGTAGTCGGTCGACGTCACCAACAACGATTGGTCCCCCGCAAGAACCTCGACGGATTGGATGTGCGTGCCCTCTGCGAGAAACTCGATCGTGTACCCCGCGAGTTCCAGGCCGAGTGGTACAAGGCCCTCGCGAACGACGCGGAAGCCGGCGATGCGGCGAGCGACGCTACCATTTACGCGGACCTGGATGTGGTCCGGAAAGCCATCGGTCGTCTTGGTCCAGCCACTGACACGCAGCAGCCCGCTCGGCTCAATCGACAGTGCATCGACGAAGGTAACGTCGGCGGTTTTCGCGATCTAAAACGTGATCGAGCGCATATTGATATCCTGCATCTTTAGAGATCATGAGGACGGGCCGAGGCACGATCGGAATAGCCTTAACACATCGTCGGCAGCCGCGCGATTCTCGGCGGAAATGCCGGCGCGAAGTGCTGCGAGGTGATCGAGAGGTTCGGGTTGTAGGCCGGATCGTGCGACAGCACGGCCGCCCATCGCTCCCGCACCTGGCGGGCCTCGCGGTCGAAATCCTGCTGCCGATCGGCGTTGTGCGGCCCGATGGTGGCCGACTCGTGATGATAGAACCAGACGTCCGGCGTCCACAGGATGCGCCAGCCGGCTTCGCGAACCCGGATGCACAGGTCGACATCGTTGAACGCGATTGCGAGGGTCTCGTCGAAGCCCCCGACGGCGTCGATCACCTCGCGGCGAAGTGCCAAGCAGGCGGCGGTGACGCAGGACAGATCCTGCTCGAGCGCCGCGCGGCCGCGATAGCCCGCCTCCCCGCGCGGCAGCCCGACGAACGCATGCGCCGCGAGACCGCCGAGGCCGAGCACGACGCCCGCCTGCTGCACCGTGTCGTTTGGATAATAGAGCATCGGCCCGACGCCACCGACGCCGTCGAGCCGCAGGCGGGCGACGAATCGTTCCAGCCAGTCGGGCGTCGTCACCTCGATGTCGTCGTTCATCAGGCAGACGACCGACCCCTCCGCCTGGCCCATCGCCCAGTTGTTGATCCAGGAAAAATTGAACGGCCGGTCCGGATAGGTCAGCACCCGCACCCGCGGGTCGTGCCGGAGGGTGGCGAGGAAGCGAGCCTGCTCCGGCACCCAATGGCGGATCTCGTTGACGACGAGCAGCACCTCGTAGTCCGGGTATGTGGTGCGTTCCAGCAGATGCCGAAGGCACGGCTCGACCAGGTGCAGCTTGCAACCCGACGGCATCACGATGCTGACGCGCGGCAGCGGCGCGCGTGACCGATAGGCGACCTGATAGGCGCCGCCAGGGCCGGGCCGCACGTCGGCCGTGATGCCACGGCGCTCCAGGTGCTCGGCGACCACGCGGGCACCGATCTCCCATACCGGGTCGGCACCGTGTTCCTCTGCCCCGCGATGGCACAGCACACGCGGAACGTGATGAATGCGAGATGGCGTCGTGTGCTCGCTGCATCGGAGCAGCAGATCGTGGTCCGCGTGTTCGACGAGGCCGCTGCGGAAGCCTCCCACCACCTCGATCAAGGTGCGGCGATAGAGGACCGGGCGGCCGACATAGTCGTGCGCCAGCAGCAGGGCCGGGTTCCAGTCGGGTTTGAAGTGGCTGTCGTGGCGGTGCCCCGCGGCGTCGATCCGGTCCTCGTCCGCATAGACGAGATCGGCGTCGGGATTCTGAGCGAGCGCATCGACCAGCCAGTACAGTGCGTGCTCGGACAGAACGTCGCCGGGCGCTAGACGAAGCACGAACGGGGCCTCGGTAGCAGCCAACGCCGCATTGGCCAGGTTCGCGACATTGGCGTCCGACGCGGTGATGATCCGGAGGCGCGGCTCGCCGCGCCTCGCCGCCATCGCCACGACGTCTGCGTTGCAAGCGGCCGGGACGGCGACACGAAGCTCCCAGTGCGGATAGAACTGTCGCACGAGCGAATCGAGAGTGCGCTCGATCGCCGCCGCCTCATCGCCGGCGGCCGGGACGATGACGGTGATCTCCGGGCGCACGGTCAGATGCTCGACCGCGTCGCGGAACACGGCACGGTCGGCTTCACCGAGGGTGTCGTAGGCTGTGACCCAGGCGTCGTACAGGCGGTCGGCGATCGATCCCTCGGTTCCGTGGGTCCGGAGGAACTGTGCGAGCGGGTTGATGGTGCCGGTCGCCAGCTCCGGGCGGCTCCCGAGATAGCCCCGCATGTCGAACTGCGGGCCGGGATCGCGTCCCTCCCGGGCGCCGAACGCCATGAAATGCTCAAACGGGTCGAGACCTGCCGCGGCCACGTCCGGGTTGCGGGCGAGATACCAGGCTCCGTCGAACAGCCCCGAGCGGCGAACGAGCGAGCGGTCGTCATCGATGGGAGCAAGATCTTCTGTCGAGCATTCGGTCGGGGTTGGATCGCTCGGGGCGGCGGGCGGGCGCGTACGCTGCCCGCCGGCAAGCCGGCCGAGCATGCGCCGCACGGCGTTTAGCAGTCCCGGGGGCGATTCTCGATCTCCTGGCGTCATGCCGGTCACCCGCGGTTCGGCCGTTCTCAGAGCAGCGACGTCTCGATCCACGACGACCACCTTCGCATGAAGCGCCGACGATCATCCCAATGCTCGTCACCCCGCGGGCGCGTTGCGTTCTCGAGGTGCACGATGGGGCCGCGATCGAGGATAGTGATGCCGTGACCCAGCCGGCCGATCTTCAGACAAAGATCGATATCCTGAGCTTCGGCCTCGTAGCCTTCGTCGAAGCCCCCGAGCTGTGCGAACAGCAATGAACGTGTCATCAGGCACGCCCCGGTCACGGCCGGCACCTGCCGTCGATCCTGACGATCGGTCGGGCGGGTGCGCGCGCCGGGATGGTGGCAGAATCCCTTGAGCGGGCCGTTCGTGAAGAAGTCGATTCCGCCGTGCTGCAAGGTGCCGTCCTCAAAGTACAGGCACAGCCCTACCGCGCCGGCATTCGGGTCGCGGTCCAGCTCGGCCGCCATGTCTGCGATGCAGGCGATGTTCTCGCTGATGCGCACGTCGTTGTTGAGAAACAGAACCTTATCGAAATGAACGTGGCCGAAGAAGCAGATGTTGTTGGAGCGCGAGAACTGGTAAACGAGATCCCGAACCACGGTGAGATGGGGTGGCGCCGCGTCGTAGAGGGCCTGCACGTCGGAATCGCGACTGCCGGTGTCGCCGATCACGATCTCGAAGTTCCCGTCGGGAAAGAACCGCTCGCGCACGCGGCTGAGATCGTCGACCAAGGGAACGATCAGATCAGGACGGTTCAGGTTGAGGATGACGACCGAAACGCCGGGCAGGAACGCGCGAGCGGCCGGCATGCGGGCCGCCATCACCCGTTCGGCTCGTGCGAGATTGTCGGAACCGGCGTAGACGTCACCGAATGGGGTGCTTTCGGGCTCGGCGCGCGATCGCCGTTCCGCTCGGTGTGGCGGCGCGATCGGGGGAAGGGCGGATCGCCCCTCGCGCCCACCGAACAGCAGGAAATGCACCAGCGGATTGATGCTGGCGGCCGCGACGTCGGGATTGCGCACGAGATAGTCGCGCGTGCTGAACTTAGGTCCTGGATCGCGCCCCTCGCGGGCGCCGAACACCACATAATGTCGCGCCGGATCGATGCCGGCGGCGGCGACGTCCGGATAGGTCGCGAGGTACCAGCCGGCGTCGAACAGGTCGGAGCGTGCCACCGCGCGGGCACCTCGCCAGTCGCGCAGCGGCCCGCGCGGTCCCTGACGGAGCGCGCGGGCGCCGAGCATCAGCGGAAAGCCGACGGCGGAGAACGGGAAGGATGCGACCGCCCGCCTCGTCTCGCGCAGCGGCGCGGTGATGCGCCAGGAGGTCGAGGACCGCATGGCGGCGATCTCGGCATCCCGCGCGGCGACGGCCTGGTGGATGGCGCCGATCTGGAGGTCACGCTGGCTGATGGCCGTCTCGAGAGCACCGATCTGCTCGTCGCGACAGGCGACAGCCCGCTCGAGCTCGGCTGTTCGCTCCTGCGAAGCCGTCTCGCGCGCCGTCCAACGGGCCAGCTCGTCACTGCGGCTCGCCAGCTCGGTCCCCGCTGCCACGAGCTGCTCGTTTCGGCTGGAGATCGCGGAATGAAGAGCACCGATCTCGGCGTTCCGATCGTGGACGCTCCTGGTAAGAGCAGCAATCTCGGCGTCCCGCGCAGCAACGGTCGTGTGGAGAGCAGCAACCTCGGCATTTCGATGGTCGACGGTCGTGTGGAGCGTGGCAAGCTGCGTCTCGCTCTCCCGGATCGCTGCGTCCAGTTCCGCTATGCGAGCCTCGAGCGCCGCCCTCTGAACGTCGCTGTTCGTCACGGCGGCCTGCTCGGCTTCGGTCGCGGCGCGAACGGCCGCCTCCAGGGCCTCGATGCGGGCCCGATCGCCGCCGATCTGTGCGTCGCGCTGAGCGACGGCCTCGGAGAGTTGCGCGACCTGCTGCCGGGTCGAGTCGAGTGCCGCGGTCAGCTCGCCAGCGTGGCGTGCGACCCGGCGCCCGACGATGACGGCCCGGCTGAAGGTTCGTCCCGCCTCGTCCATGGCGGTGCGGATGCGGTCGAGCGCGGCTGTGTCGTCGTCCCGCACGTCGTCGCGGGTCCAGCGGTCGAGGATCGCGAAGGCGGTGCGAATCCAAGGCGACATGGCCGAGTCGCCGATCACCAGAGCGTCTTCGCTGCGATGGTGCCGGTGAGTCGGCGACAGGAAGCCGTCGAGCTCGAGGTCGACCGCAGTCGATCGGCGCGGCCAGACGATCCCGAGCCTGTCGGCGATGAGGTCGGTCACCGTCCGGTGCCGGACCAGCAGATCGTCGTAACGGACATGAACCCGCTTCAGCTCCCGCGAGCTCGCCTCGGCGTCGATGACGTGGCGCAGCCAGATGAGCTTCCCGACTTCGGGATCGAACAGGTCACGCGCCGCCAGGGAGGCCGCGACCTCCAACGGATTGCGGATCGGCGACACCACCAGCGGCACGGCGCCGAACCGCTGCACGGCGTCGACCCAGAACGGCAGCAGGCGGCACAGGCGAGGGTCTTTCAGGACGAACAGCCGGCTCGCTCCGAATTCACCGGCGAGAACCTCCTGGGCGCGGTCCCGGAAGGTGTCGGCGACGGGCGAATCGTACCAAGCCGTGTTGAAGGGCTCCCAATCGTCCCAAGTCGTGCCCGCCGAGGCGAGGATCTCGTCGCTCAGCGCCACGCTCACACGCGACTCCCAATGGCCGGTCTCGTTGCCGGGCAGGGGCGGAATGAGGTTCTCGGGCAGGTCGCAGCCGCAGGCGTTCAGGGTTCGGGCGAGCGCGGAGGTGCCGCTCCGATGCATCCCAACGACGAGAATCGCGATCTTGGGCCGGGGAGTCGTGCCGGAAGAATACGTCGGTATCGGAAGAGGCGGTGTCGCTGCCGATTCGTTGTCCGGGGGGGCCTCCGTGGCATCCATGTCGAATTCCGTTATGTCGCGTCCTGGCACAAGCCGCCGCTGGGCGATGCCGTAGGGCGGTTGCTGGGTCTCGTCGATAAGCCGAAGAGCTGGCGCAATGTGCCAGCCGATGTCGCGCTATATCCGAGCCAAGACGGTTGGGTGCTGCTGTTTAACACGTTGCAGGGGCATCCAAGACGATCAGGCTCATGGTATGTCAATGACATTTGGCGATATCCCTCGCGCTCGCGTCGACCTCGGCCAGCGCTACACCCGTGCTCCCGGGGATCACAGACGGTTTGCATGGCCCCGTCAAGGCATGCCGCCCGATCGCCTCGGCAGTGCCAGGGTGATGGTTTCGCGGTCGTTCTCCAGGATCGCCTCCAGGCGGCCGATGTCTCGCAGCACCCAGCCGGCGTGTGACTCGCCGGGACGCAGCCGCACGAACGCCCTAGTTCGGTCGTCGCGGAACACGGCGACACGGTCGTCGCCGCTCACCACCGAACCGACCAGGGAGAGCGGGGGCGGCGCGGGTGGAGTCGGGGCTGGCGGGGGCGGTGCCGGTCGGGCTGGTGGCACCGATCCGGTGATGGCCGGTGCCGGCGGCCGCCGCGACGGCAGGAAGATCGGGCGCTCGCGGGCTTGGCGCAGCGTGCTCAACGGGATGGCCCACAGGGGATTGCCGGTCATGCCGCTCGGCATAGCTGGGTCCCCGCCCGATCGGCCGGGCTCGGCAGAGACGGAATCAGCCGAGACGGAGGCGGATGGATCGAAGCCGGTACGGGCATCCAGCGGAAGGGTGGCGCCGCCCCATGTCGCCAGCACGACGACGGTCACGAGCGCGACCGAGCTTCGGCGGTGGCCGGTCATGACGCCCCTCGCCAGCGCCCCGTCACGGACAGCAGAACGCGCGTCGGCGCATGCTCGGGACCCCCCGCGGTCTGCGGTGCCTGGACGACGAGCTGGTCGATGAATAGGAACGGCATTCCCGCCTCGAGGTCGTAGAGGAAAGCCTGCAACATCCGTTCGGGCATCTCGCAGCTGGCCGTGAGTGAGACGAGGCCCTGAGCCGATCCTGCACCCGGGAGCTCGACCTGGGAAGACTGGACGGTGCCACCGGCCCGGGCCACGGCGCTGGTCACCCGCTGGAGCAGGGCCGCCCCGGCCATCGCGATGGTGGTGCCTTCGAGGAAGGGGTCGCCGGCTGCCGTCGCCGCGATGTCGGTGCCGGGAGTGGTCGGGCGACGCGCCTCCAGCCGGTCCAGCAGGTCGGAGATCACCGCCACGGTGCGCATGCGATCGAGGATGCCGGCGACGCTGTCGGCCGCGACCAGCAGCAGGCCGGCTACCGTCAGCGCATAGGCGGCGGTGGCGAGACGCCGGCCCGCGGCCGACGTGGGGGCGATGCGGCTGGCGCTCATGACGGTGGCCCCTGGCGCGGCTGGATGGTGGCTTCGATATGGAAGCGCTCGCCGGGGTCGGAGGGGCCGCGGGTCGTCGGGGCGAAGAAGCTCGCCCGGGCGAACTCCGAGGACTGCTCGATCGCCCGGATCAGCCCCGGTGCATCCCGGGTGAAGCCGGTGAGCCGCAGGACGTTGCCCTCGATGCGGAACTCGGTGACGTAGCTGTGATCGGGCAGGAGCCGCGACACCGCCTCGAGCACCAGCACGGTCGGCTGTGTCTCGTGCTTGCGGCGCTCGAGCGAGCGCCGCGCCAGGGTGGCCGGGTCGGTGGCAGGGCTCTGACGGGTCATCAGGACGGCGCGCCGCCGCGACACCTCGCGGGCGAGCTCGTCCTGACGGGCGCCGAGGACCACCGACGCCGTCGCGCCGGCACCGATGCCGACGGCGGCGGCCGCCGCCGCCCCGGCGAGCCCGCCGATCAGCACTCGCCGCGCACGTCCGTGGTCGAAGCCACCGCGTGCCCGGTGCTCCAGCACCCGGACGGCCGGTCCGTCGGCGGCCGGGTCCGGCGGCGAGGCGAACACCGTCACGGCGCGGGCGCCCGCCGCCGCGAGGGTCTCGACCACGGCGGTGATCCGGCTGCGGTCCGTCGCCGCCACGGTGACGACGATCCGCTCGGCCCCCTGCGGGGCCGGCGGCGACCAGCCGAACGCTGCCTCGGAGACGCTCCACGGCGTCAGCCGGTCGATCTGCGAGCGCACGATCCCGTCGAGGAAGTCGGCGGCCTGGCGCGGCAGCTCCAGAGGCCGGAACAGGAATCGCGACGGATGCAGCACGAGCGCAACGGTCTTGCGGCTCGCCAGCGTTCGGAGAGCCAGGGGCGGTGCGCCCATGAGGTCGGTTTCGGCGAGCCGTGGCGGTGGTCGGCCGCCGTCCTCGGCGACGAACACACCCGGCTCGAGCTCGACGAGGCGGACGGCGCGGCGCCGCGACAGCTGCTCGACCAGCTCGACCAGCGTAGCCGCGACCAAGTCGATCCATCGCGACAGCGGAGCCAGCAGGGGGCGCAGGCTGGTCATCGGCGTGTATCCGGGCGAGCCGGCGCGTCGCTGCGGTCGGCCCAGGAGAGCGTCCGGTAGGGCTCCTCGTCCTGCGGGTCGATCAGCACCACAGTCTCGACCGCGATGGGGCGGCCGCTGTCGAGCGTGCCGTCGATGATCAGCCGGAAAGTCCGGCCGGGCTCGGCGCCGGCGTAGCGTGCCGCCGGGCCGAGCAGCGCGAGCAAGCGAGCCTCGTCGACGCCGCGTCCCCGCTGCGCCAGCAGCGCGTATGTCGTCTCGGCCGTCATGCCGGGCAAACTTGCTATGACCCCCGGGGGGGCCGCAAGGATGTTGACGGTCGGCTGACCGCTCAGCACGGTGACGAAGGGCAGCGCCCGCGCGACGAGAGCGTCCGGCAGGTCGAGCACGAGCCAGAGCTCCTCGACATGGGGAAATGCGGCCTGCCGCGGCCCGTAATCGCGTCCGGCAGCGCGGTACAGCGCCTGCTCCTCGGCGCCCTCCTCGGGACGGCTCGGCGCCTTGCGCCAGGCGAGGACGCGATCCGCATGGCTCTCCGCCTGTCGGGGGTCGGCCCCGATGGCGGCGAACAGGCCGGCCAGCAGCGCCTTGGGGGCCGTGTTGAGATCGATCCGGCCGGCCTCGGCCGTCACCTCGGTCCGCAGCACGGCGGTGCCGATGCGGAACGTGTAGGACGAGGCCGAGGGGTGGCGCGGCGCGGCCGTCAGCCGGTGGACGGCGAGCTCGACGGCGCCGCGGGCTGCCGCCTCGGCCCGCAGCCGCTCGCCGAGCGTGCCGTAGAGCGCCGCGGTGTCGGTGACGAACACCGCATAGACGGTCGCCAGCGTGGCGAGCGCTGCCATCATCCACAGCACCGCGACCAGCATGAAGCCGTCTTGGCCGGATCGCCGTGTCGCCGTCGTCATTGCGGTGAGCCTCCTCGCGGGGACGAAAGCCCGTCGTCTATGCCGTCGATGGCACGCCGGGCGGCCGGCCGCCCCTCCAGGCAGGCGGCGAGCGACTCCATCCTGGCGCAGCGGGCCGCGATCTCGGTGCGGATCTCGACCGTGGTGGAGAGTGGCAGTACCCGGGCGCTTCCGCTGTCTCGCACCGTCACCCGCACGGCGCGTGGCAGCTCGCGGCCGGCCGGCCAGGCGTCGCGCCAGCGGCCATCCGGTCCCGCGTAGGCGAAGGATACCCGATAGGGGGCCGTCACCAGGGCCACCGGATCGCGGAAGCTCGGTTGCAGGGACGCCATGGCGGCCCGCTCTGCTGGGCGGTAGGGTGCGCGGACCCGCACCATCGTGACGCCGCGCTCGCTGCCGATCTCCGCCAGGCGGATGATCTCCAGCCCGACCGTATTGGGGCCGCTGGCGCTGCGCACGAAGGTGACGGCCAACGCCGTCCCCTCGAACAGCAGATCGCCCGCCTCACCGGCGATCGGCACGATCTCGGCGGCGGCGAGATCGGTGACCAGCCGTTCGAGCCCGAGCGCCATCGCCTCGCCGCGCTGGACGCGCGTCATGCCCCGGTTCCAGCTCGGCAACCACTGGGCCGCGACGGTCGCCAGCGCCGCCACGATGGCGGCCGTGAGCGCGAGTGCCATCATGGCCTCGATCAGCGTGAACCCGGACCGTCCACCGCCGGGTGTGGCAGCCGGCCGGTTCACCCCGGCCTCCGGCCGAGCCGGGCGGTGTCGACACGGAGGACCTGGCCGTTGGGGGCCTCGACCCGGATCACGATGGCGAGTGGCGGGCGCGCCGGGCGGCCGCGCTCCGCCGCTGGTCGGGCGGGGTCCGGCGGGGGCTCGGCGAGCGCGACCGCGTCGACCCGCCAGCGATAGCCTGCGCGCATGCCGCCGAAGCTGCCCGGCTCCAGGCGCCGGCGGTCCGCGAGCCCGGCCTCCACCGCACGCGCGGTCTCCACCAGGACCAGCCGGGTCTCCAGCCCGGCCGCCTTGCGCACCGTGGTGGCGATCAGCGTGCCGATCGCCGCGAGCGATGCCGCGACCACCGCGAGGGCCACCAGGGCCTCGACCAGCGTGAAGCCGTCGCGGCGGGCGCCGTCCCGGCGCGGCCGCAGCGCCCCCGGCCGCAGCATCCGAAAGCCCTCGCGTGATCGCATGGTCGACGGTGAGCCGGCGTCCACTTCGCCGGAAAATGCTCTAGAGAGAACGAAGCGGCGCGACATCGATCCCTCCGGTCAGCCAGTCGACCCGCACCCGGTAGCTCTGCCCGGCCCGGCGCAGGGTGATGGCGCCGCCGCAGGAGACGCCGGACGGAAAAAAATGGATGCTGCGCTCGGTGCGTTGCTGATTGCAACGCGCCGCCAGGATCGCTTGGACGTCGACATCGGCGGGCAGCCGCACGGTGCGGCCGGTCACCGGCGAGGAGACGAGGCGGGCTTCGGCGTCCACATGGGTGGCGACCGCGATGCGCCGACGGATGGCGGCGGCGCGGTCGGCCTTGAGCAGTGCTGCCGTCTCCACCGCATAGGCCTCCAGCCGCGCCCGAGAGGTGCCGCGCGGCAACGCCGGGAGCACCAGTGCGGCGAGCAGCGCCACCATGGCGAGAGCGCAGACGGTCTCGACCAGCGTGAAGCCGGCCGACCCCGCCTCAACGGGACCAGCTGGTGATGTCGGTGCCGCTGCCAGCCCCGCCCTCCTGGCCGTCTGCGCCGAACGACGCAATGTCGAAGGCTCCATGCTGCCCCGGCGAGCGGTAGACGTAAGGGTTGCCCCACGGATCGGCGGGAACTGCCCCGCCCTTGAGGTAGGGGCCGTTCCACGACGCCGCGGTGCCGGGCCGCTGCACCAGCGCGGCGAGGCCTTCGGACGTCGACGGATACCGGCCGGTGTCCAGATAGAACAGATCGAGCGCGCTCGCGAGGCTCTCGATCTGGATCTTGGCGGCCTTGGCCTTGGAGTCGGTCAGATAGTTGAGCACCCGCGGGCCGACCAGGCCCATGATTAGCCCGATGATGGTGATGACGACGAGGATCTCGACCAGCGTGAAGCCGCGTTCGGCGTGCCGCGCCCGCCGAGCACGTCGGGATAGCAGGAACCAGGACCTCATTCGTCTCATCCTATCACTTGGGTCACCGACAGCAGCGAGGTCATGATCGACACGATCAGGCCGCCGACCACGATGCTGATCACGACGATGGCGAGCGGACCGACGATCGCCACCACCCGCTCGGTGCTGCGCTGGAGCTTGGCCTCGTAGAGATCGGCGATACGTCCGGCGATCGCCGGAAGCTTGCCGGTCTCCTCGCCGATGCGGATCATGCGGATCGCCATCGGGGGCAGCAGGCCGCCGTCGGCGAGCGCGTCGGAGAGCTTGCCGCCCTGCCGGACCCGACCGAGCGCGTCCGACACGGCGCGATCACCGCCCTGTGCCATGATGTCGGCGAGAATCCGCAGCGTGGCGGTGAGAGGCACCCCGCTGGCGAGCAAGATGCCGAGATTGCGGCTGAACAGGGCGGCCCGCCGGAGCGTCACAATCGGGCGGATGCCCGGAAGCCGCGACAGCGCCGCCATGACGGCGGCCCGCACAGCCGGCCGCGACAACGCCAGCCAGCCGCCGAGCAGCACGACGAGGAGGGAGGCCGCGACGGCGTCGCGCTCGTCCTCGAGAGCCGTCGACAGCGACAGGAACATCGCGACGATCGGATCGACCTTGGCACCGAAATCGCGCAGCACGGCGGCGAACTGCGGCAACACGAACATCAGGAAGAAGACGAGCACGCAGGCCGCGGCGAAGAACACGAAAGCGGGATAGCGCAGCGCGTCAGCCACCCGCCGCCGCAGCGCCTCGGCGCGGACCCGCTCGGTCGCGATAGTGTCGAGCACCGATTCGAGCGAGCCTGCCGTCTCGCCGGCTCGCACCAGCGCGACATAGACGGGAGGAAACAGCCCCGGATAGCGCGACAGCGCATCGGCGAAGCTCTCACCTGCCAGGATCTCGGCGCGCAACCCGGCGATCGTCCGGCGAAGCCGGCCGACGTCCAGATCGGTCGTCATCAGCTCGAGCGCCTCGTCGATGCGGGCGCCGGCGTCGAGCAGCATCGCGAGGTCGCGCGTGAAGGCGGTCACGTCCTCGGGCCGCGGCTGGTTGAACAGGGAGACGTCGCCGCGCCGGCGCGTGGGCGTCTCCTCGGGGACGGTCTCGATCGGCACCAGCCCGAGGAACTCGATGCGCTGCATCACCTCGGCGGCGTTCGGTGCCGAGATCGAGCCGGTGACCAGCTCACCGTTGGGCGCGATGGCGCGATAGCGGAACGTCGGCACGCCTCACCTCACCGTCGTCACCCGCAGGACCTCGGCGGCGGCCGTGATGCCGGCACGGCACTTGGCGACGGCGTCCTCGACCATCAGGGTCATGCCCTCGCGGCGGCCGGCGTCCTCGATAGTGGCGGCGTCGGTGTGCGGGCCGACGGCTTGGCGCACCGCGTCGCTCATCTCCAGCACCTCGAACACCCCGAGACGTCCGCGATAGCCGGTGCCCTGGCAGCGCTCGCAGCCGCCCGGCTCGTGCACCACGTCGCCGGCGGCGAAGCCGAGCAGGCCGTAGCGCGGCTCGGCGGCAAGGTCCTCCTGGTCGAGCGTTTGCCGCACCTTGCAGCGCTCGCACAGCACACGGACCAGACGCTGAGCGATCACCGCTCGCAGGGTGGATCTGAGCAGGAAGCTCTCGACGCCGAGATCGAGCAATCGCGCAAAGGCGGCTGCCGCCGTCTCGGTGTGGAGGGTGGTGAGCACCAGATGGCCGGTGAGAGCCGCATGCACGGCGATGTGGGCGGTCTCGGGATCACGCACCTCGCCCACCATGATCACGTCGGGGTCCTGGCGCACGAAGGCGCGGAGCGCGGACGCGAAGGTGAGGCCGATCGCGGGCTTCACCTGCGACTGGTTGATTCCCGGAATCTCGTACTCGACCGGGTCCTCGATAGTGAGGATTTTCCGGCTCGGCTCGTTCAGCCGGTGGAGCATGGTGGCGAGCGTGGTGGTCTTGCCGCTGCCGGTCGGGCCGGTGACCACCACCATCCCATGCGGCAGGTCGAGCATCCGCCGGATCTTCGTCTCGTCGGCGACCGACAGGCCGAGCTTGCCGATCTCCAGCACGCCGCGGTCGCGCGGCAGCAGGCGGATGACTGCCGATTCGCCGTGCTGGGTCGGCATGGTGGCGACCCGGATGTCGATCTCGGTGCGCCCGACGCGCAGGCGGGCGGCGCCGTCCTGCGGCAGCCGGCGCTCGGCGATGTTGAGCCCGGCGAGGATCTTAATGCGGGAGACCAGCGCCTGCGGCAGCGCACCGATGCGATCGGGCACAGGCCGCAACAGGCCGTCCACCCGCATGCGGACCACGAGGCTGTTGCGGAACGGCTCGATGTGGATGTCACTCGCCCGCAGCTCGACGGCGCGCTCCATCAGCTCGGTGACGGCGCGCACCACTGGAGCCCCGCTGGCGAGATCGCGCAGGCTCTCGACGTCGTCGTCGTCGGTCGGCGCCGCCGGCTGAACCGCCGCGGTCTGTCGACCGAGGTGCTCGCTCAATGCCGTGGCGATGTCCTCGAAGGAGGCGATCGCCAGACGGGGCGGCGCGCCGAAGACGATCGCAGCTGCCCGCACGGCTGCCTCGTCGCTCGGATCAGCGACCACGAGCAGATGGCGGCCGTCGGCGGTCCGGGCGGGAAGCACGCAGGCTTCCTGAAGGAAGCGGACGGAGAATTGGGACGTGGCGGCTGGCAACGCCATAAGCTCGGGCAGGCTCAGTCGCGAAAGCTTCCAAAAGCGGGCGACCTCGTCGGCAAAGTCGTGCGCCGACAGCTCGGTGGCTTCCCACAGCATCCGCAGCGATGATGCACCGACCGGGGTCGGTCCGGTCTGAGCACCCTGGCCGTGCTCATCCGCACGCGTCGCGAAGGCAGCCCGAATATGGGCGCGGAAGCAGTCAGCTGAGGTCTGCTCTATCGGCATGGCGGCTCGTTTCGCCATCGGCAAGAGGGCTGGCTCAGGGGGAGATTGCCGCTTCGGCGACGCTGCCGCCAGCCATATGTGGACGGTCGAGCGCACTGCCGTTGATCTGCCGGCCCGCGACCAGCAGCTCGATGGGGGCGTGAGTTCCGCCGGTAGGCTCTGCTGCGTATGGCATCATGCTGATCTGATCGAGCAGGGGCGGCTCCTGCCATAAGATCGAGAGTTCAATGGTTGCAACATTCGGAGTTGACTCGCCACAACCGGCCGGGCAGCTAAGTATACTTAGGATGACTTCGTATGTGTGGAACGTCTTGACAATTAAAGATTTATTTACCAACATAAATTCTCAGAGTCAATTTGAGTTACGCGCACGAAGGTGTTGCGCTCCATGGATGATCGGGTCGCCGCGAGGGCCTCGTTTAGGGACTGGACGGCCCGGTCGATCAGCATAGTCATCGGCGCCGTCGCGGTTGCCGCGGTGCTGATCGGTTGCAGCATGCCGGACGTGCCCTTCTATCGCGGCGAGACGCGGCCCCCCGACGTCGTCGAATCGATCCGCCGCCTTGACATTCAACCTCGTCAGCCCACCGACGCCGGCTCCGGTTCCTCGGGCATGTCGGCAACACCTCGGCCGGTGATTTATCCCGGCACTGAGCCCGTTACGGTGACGCAGGAGCGCGCCGACGGGCTGGTCGGCGGTGACGTTCCGGCGGGCACCGATGGATATGATTTGAATTTCGAAGGAGCCCCGGTCACCACAGTGGCGAAGGCCGTGCTCGGCGACATTCTCGGTGTCGGCTACACGATCGATCCGCGTGTCCAAGGCACCGTGACGCTCGCCTCCGGCCGGCCGATCCCCAGGTCGGAGCTGCCCTTCGTGCTTGAGAACGCGCTGCGCATGAGCAGCGTCGTCATGGTTCGGGACGCTTCCGGGTACAGGCTGATCCCCGCCAGCGATGCCCTCGGCACCGGCACGGCCGAGACCGGCGCAAGCGCCGAGGCCGGCTATGGCATCACCGTGATCCCGTTGCGCCACGTCTCGGCCCAGACGGCGCTGCGGCTGCTCGACGGCTTCGCGGTTCGATCGGGGGCTGCCCGGGCGGAGGCGACGCGGAATCTGCTGCTTGTCCAGGGCACCAGCAGCGATCGCCGGGCTGCCCTCGACACGGTGCTGAGCTTCGATGTCGACTGGATGCGTGGTCAGTCGGTCGGGATCTATCCGCTGCGCAGCAGCACCCCGGAGCCGATCATCGCCGAGCTCGAGCGCATCATGGACTCGGGCGAGGGCGGCCTCAGCCAGCAGCTCGTCAAGCTGGTGCCAGTGGCTCGGATGAATGCCGTCATGGTGGTGACCAAGAAGCCGGGGTTACTCACCGTGGCTGGCAAGTGGATCGCCCGGCTCGACCATTCGGACGCCGCCACCAACAGCCTGAAGGTCTACCGGGTGCGCTATGGCAACGCCCGACGGATCGCGTCGCTGCTCAACGAGATCTTCGTCGGCCGCGGCGGCGAGGTGGATGCCGCCAGTCCGGTCGCGCCCGGCAGCGGCATGACCGCAGCCGGGACGGCGGAGGGCGCGGGTGGGGGCGGAACGAGTGCCGGCGGAACGGGCTTCGGTGCCTCGTTCGGTCGCTCGGCTGGCGGGACCGTGCCGACCGGCACCGGAAGCGGGGCGGGCGCCGTCTCAAATCCCATCGCGGCGGGCTTCGGGGCGCTCGGACAGGGCACCGGCTCCGGAATGACGCCCGGCGGGCTCACCATCGCGGGCGGCCGCGATCCGAGCATCATCGATCCGGCGAGCGGTCCGCTCGGCAGTGGGCTCGGCGGCGGCGCCGTGCGGGCTGGACCCGGCATTCTGCCGAATGTCCGCATCACCGCCGACGCGGCCAACAACTCAATTCTGATCTACGCGAACCAGGAGCAGTACCGGATCATCGAACAGACCATCCAGCAGATCGATCGTCCGCAGCGCCAGGTGGCCATTGAGGGGACCATCGCCGAGGTCACCCTCAACGACCAGCTCAACTACGGCGTCCAGTTCTTCCTCAACAGCGCCAATCTCGGGCTCGGTCCCAACAAGGGTTCGATTCTCCAGACGGTGGGGGGCGCTGTGTTGCAGCGGGCTCTACCGGGCTTCAACTTGCTGCTCGGGCCGGAGGCGGCGCCCCGCCTCATTCTCGACGCGCTGCACCAAGTGACCGACGTCAAGGTGCTGTCCAATCCGACTCTGGTGGTGCTCGACAATCAGCTCGCGATTCTTCAAGTCGGCGACCAGGTTCCGATCGCCACCGGCACCGCCACAGTGCTGACTGGAACCACCACGCCGCCTATCGTCAACACCATCGACTATCGCAACACCGGCGTGATCCTACGTGTCATCCCGCGGATCAGCCACAACGGCCAGGTGGTGCTCGACATCGAACAGGAGATCAGCAACGTCGCGCCAACCCCGTCGGCCGCCACGCTGACCCCGACCGTCTCGCAGCGGCGGGTCAAGAGCTCGATCTCGGTGGCGAGCGGTCAGACCGTGGTGCTCGCCGGCCTGATCAGCGACGAGAGCAGCCGCAACAAGGATGGCATCCCAGTGCTCGACGCGCTGCCGGGGATCGGCGATGCGTTCTCCAGCAGCAAGAACCGCAAGAAGCGCACCGAGCTGGTCATCTTCATCCGGCCGCAGATCATCCGCGACAGCGTCGATGCTCATGTCATCGCCGAGCAGCTGCGCGCCAAGATGGGTGGGCGGGTGGTCGGCGACTGGTTCCCCGATGCGGTCCGCTGAGGGCGCGGCGGAACCCGCCGGGCCTCCGCGGATCGACGATCGGCGGGACGATGCCGCCGGCGGTCTCGGCCAAGCGCCACCCGAGTCGGCGGCGGTGCTGCGCTCCGAAACGGTTGCGGCCGCGATTGCGGTCGGTGGTGTCGTCGCCGCCAGCATTGTGGTTGCCCCGAGCCTCGGTGGTGTCCTCGGCGCTGGGCTGGGCGTGGTGGCGATCGCCATCGCGGTGGTCGATGCGCGGCACTTCATCATCCCTGATAGGCTGATCGTGCTCGGCGGGGCGCTCGGCCTCGTCGCCGCCTGCATCGGAACGGCGGAGCCGTGGATCACGGCTGGCGCGGTGCTGCTGCGCGGCGGTACTGCTGCACTGACACTGCTGGTCTTTCGCGAACTCTACCGCGTGGTGCGCCGGCGCGAGGGCTTCGGTCTCGGCGACGTCAAGCTCGCTGGTCTTGCCGGGGTGTGGCTCGACTGGACCACACTGGTACTGACGCTCGAGGTGGCGGCGTTGGCGGCGTTGGCCGTCTATGCCGGACGACGGCTCGCGGCAGGTCGTCGCCCGGCGATGATGGACCGGATACCGTTCGGCCTGTTTCTCGCCCCGACCATCTGGGCGGGGTGGCTGTTCGAGGGAATCATCGGCCTGCTGTAGCCGAGAGGTGCGGTTGCGGGCGCCTTCGGGTAGTCAGAAGCCTTCGCGCCGCGGTCGGAACGAGGCGGCGAGGAACTGAGCCTGGGCGAGCGCGATGGGGCTGAGCTTGGTCGCCACCGCGTCACGAATGCGAGCGCTGATCTCGGCCTGGCCGGGCGGCGCGCTAGCGGTCGCCAGCGACAGCCACATGTAGGCCTGCACGTAGTCCTGCGGCACCCCGTGGCCCTTGTCGTAGAGAAGCCCGAGGAGATATTGCGCCCGCGGTTCGCCCTGGCAGGCTGCGCGTGTCTGCCAGCGCGCCGCCTCGACATAGTTCTGCGGGACGCCCCGGCCGATCTGATAGAGGAATCCGAGGCGGGTCTGAGCCTGCGGGTCGCCTCGCTCGGCCCGCCGGACGAGACCAGCGATGCCGCCGGTCGGATCTGACGCCGCGTGTCCGGGACCCGACACTGCAAGGGCGACGAGCACGGTCGAGGCCGTCCATGCGGCGATCCGGAGCATGCCCCGCCGTGTCGTGCGCGTCACACCTGCCTCCGAGAGCTGCCGTCAGTATACCCGGGACGGCCTTGCGGTCGGCACGTCGGAGTCGCGGCCACCGCCCGTCCGCGACAGCGTCTCAGAAGCATGCCATGGGGCCTTCGACCACTCAACCGGCGCTAGGCTTTGGGGGGTGGCGAAACGTTTCGGTGGGCTGCCCGAAATGCTAGCCTGGTGCCGAGGCGGCAGAGGCGGTGGCCCGGGCCGCCGTAGCGAGGGCGTGATGGGATCGCGGCGAGCACGATGGCGAGCGATGATGATCGGAGCAGCCGTCGCCGCTGCGGCCGCCAGCCTGTCGACCGGGATCGCGACGGCCGCGCCGCCCGAGAGCCGTTTCGAGGTGAGTCCCGACAGCCGCACCGTTCACATCCGGGTCGACGGTGTCTCGCGGCGGGAGGTCATCGAGCGCCTGTTCGATGGGCGCAACGTGGTGCTTGAGTGGCACGATCCGGCATTCGCGGCCGAGCCGGTGAGTGGCGTCTTTCGGGGGTCTCTGGCGCAGGTCGCCCGTCGGCTGCTCGGCGAGGCCAACTACGTGATGAGCTACACCGCAGGTGAAGCGCCCCGCCTGTCTCGTCTCGTCGTCATGGGCAAGACCCGGGCAGAGCCGGGAGGCTCCGCGGCGCCTGTGGTCGCGAATCGGGACGAGCGGCCGGCGAGCCGGGCGAGCGGCGTCAGCGCGCCATCGCCCCATCCGACCGATCCGACTCTGGATCGGCCCAGTCGCGTTGTCGCTCTGCCAGCGGCCCCACCGCAGCCCTCGCGGTTATCGAGCGATCTGCCGATCAGGCTGGCGGCCGACCCGCGATCGGCAGTGCTTCCGGAGACTGCGGCGGGGAGCCCGGTTGCGAATCCGTCTCCCTCCGCGCTGGTGCCCGAGCCCCATCCGGTCGAGATCAGCATTGCAGCCATGATGCCGGGTACGCCGGTGGAGAGCATCGAGCCGCCGATGCCCGGACCGATCGCCGAGGGGATCGTTCTCCCGGCTCCAGCGCTGGCCAGCGAGTAGACCGGCGGGTTCGGCGATGAGCTCGCCTCGGCCTCGGCGAGCCCGTCCCGAGCCTCCGAGCGTGAGCTGATCGCAGTGTCCGCTTTCGGCGTGGCAGCGCCAGGTTTCGCCTGGGTTGAACCTCGGCCCTCGCCCGCCGTCGCCGGACCAGGGGGCGCACGCCCTTTGGCGCCCTTGATAATATATAAGCGATGCGGCCGGCGAGTTGCCCTCGCCAGCCGCTTGTTCCAGAGACTCTCCAAGCCCGCAAATCTCGTCAGCGAGCCGCCGATTGGGGGCGGTGGGGCGGAGGTTGCTGCCTCTCACATGGAGTTCGCCTTCTGGACGACCCAGTTGCCGTCGATGGTGCTGATCCCGGCGGATGAGGCTACCGACGCGCCGTTCATGAACCACGCTGCCAGCACGCCGCTTGTGTGACGCCAGAGAAGGTCGCTCCTGCCGTCGCCGTTGATGTCGCCGGTCTGCTCCATCGTCCAGTTGCCGTCGACGGTGGCGACCGCCGCAGATTGCGTCACGGTGGCCCCGTTCATCAGCCACATGGCGATGACGTGGCTAGAGTTCCGCCAGAGAATGTCACCCCTCCCGTCACCGTCGAAATCGCCGGTTCCGGCGACCGACCAGCCCGTGCCGACCGAGCCGACGGCGAGGGACTGCAACACCGTCCCGCCGTTCATCAGCCACATCGCCAATGCGCCGGTGTCGTGCTTCCAGAGGATGTCGGCCTTGCCGTCGCCGTTGAAGTCGGCGATGCCGGCCACCGACCACGAGGTGCCGACCGACCCCACCGTCAGCGACTGCGAAACCGTGGCGCCGTTCATCAGCCACAACGCGACGCCGCCACCGGAGTGCTTCCAGAGAATGTCGCCCTTGCTGTCCCCGTTGAAGTCACGGGTGCCGACCACCGACCAGCCGGCGCCGACCGATGCGACACTGAGGGACTGAGAGACGGCTCCGCTGTTCATCAGCCACATTGCGACCGTGCTGCCGTTCTGCCATAGGATGTCGCTCTTGCCGTCACCGTTGAAGTCACGGGTGCCGACCACCGACCAGCCGGCGCCCACCGTCGCGACGGCGAGGGACGACGTCACCGTGCCGCCGTTCATCAGCCACATGGCGACGCTGCCGCCCGAGTGCTTCCAGAGGATGTCGCTCCGCTGCTCGGCACTGAAATCGTGGGTGGCGACCGAAGAACCGCAGCCGAGCTGCTGCGCCGCCAGCCCGACGCGAATTCGGTTTCGAGTCAGTGTACCACCGCTCCGTGAGTCGCTGATCGCGACGCCGGTGCTCTGCAATGCCGAGAGAATCTCCGCGACGGTCTTGCTCGGGCAAACGCTGCGGATGGCCGCGAAGGTGCCGGCGACATGCGGGGTCGCCATCGAGGTGCCGTTGAAGATGGCGTAGGTGGTGGTGCTCGACGGCACAGTCGGGATCGACGACAGGATGCTCGATCCGGGCGCCATAATGTCGACCGGCGTGCCCATATTGGAGAAGCTCGAGATCCCGTCCGACTTGGTCGAGGAGCCGACCGTCACGGCGGATGAGATGCATCCCGGCGCGCCGACACCGTTGGTGTAGTAGTCGTTGCCCGAGGCGATGACGGTGGCGACACCGAGCGCGAGCAGCGCATCGATGGCGGTCTTTCGTGAATCGCCGTCGCAATATGTCGTGTAGTTTCCGCCGCCGAGGCTCATGTTGACGGCGGCGAGCTTGACGCCGTTCGCCAGATTCACCGCGTTGGCGGCGACCCATTCGAGGCCGAGGATCTGGTCGCTGACATAGGCGCGGACGTCATCGGGTCCAGTAAACCGCGTGAACACCTGAACGGCGACGATCTTGGCGTTCTTGGCCACGCCGTTCGACGGCTCGCCGGCGTTCGACGACGTGTTGTAGCCGGCCGCGATGCCGGCGACATGCGTGCCGTGATCGCAGAGCTGGGTCGAGCCGACGATGCAGGATGCGACGTCGACACTGGACGAGCCTGTCCCGGTCTGGCTGGTCAGGCCGTTCGGGCACAAGGTCGTGCCACCACTGCCTCCGTTGGAGAAGCAGGCTTCCGCCACGACACGGCCGCTCACGAACTCGTGATTCGTCTGGAGGCCAGTATCAAGAATCGCGACGGCCTGGCCGTTGCCGCTCGCCCCGGACGAGTATCCGCCGGCGCCCGTCATCCCGACCAGCGGAACGCTCTGGATGAGCCGGATCGTGTCGAGCCTGTTGGGATGGATACGGACGACACGTCCATCGGCAGCTAGCGCGTCGATCTCGGCTCTGGTGGCGTTGATGGCGAACATCGGGCTGATCGACATCAGTTGGAGCGATCGATTGAAACCGACGCCGGCCCGCGGGGTCGCCACGCTGCCGAAATGCGTGTTGATGATTGCCGCCTGCTGCGCCGCGATCCTGGCCTTCAGCGAGGCGAGGAAGTCGGGATCGTTCCTGAACTCGCTGCGAGGGGTCGGAGACTCGAACTCGACAATAATGGCCGCGTGGCCGGTGCTGTCGAGAGTCGAAGAGATGGCCGTGAAATCAGTCGCCTTCTGACGCAGTGCGGCGTCTTGAGCCCGCACCGCCGAAGCATCGGCGAGGACCATCGCCCACACGAGCGCGGTGCCGGCCATAGTAGATGCAAGTATCCGGAGCGACATTCCGGGCGGCGGCATTGTTCGAGCCGTGCTGCTCGGGTTCTGGAAGGCGAAATGACGAACCATGGACGTGAAACCAGACTTCATGGTTGTTCTCCTGCGGAAGCGAGAGCTCCCAACCTCGTCGCCACATTACGTGGCTTGTGGCGTTGCAAGCAGTTCATTCAGTCCAATCAGAGTTCGACGATCGGGTCGATCAAGCAGTTCGTATTGCCGGTGGCTCGGCGAGGTGGCTTCTGCACGGAGCGGCAATGTAGCACTGGCCCCGTCCGGGGCAAATAGACGTCGTGATCAGATCAGGGATCGCCGAGCGTACCCTCTGTTATCGGTGGTTTGTCCGCTCTCGCATGTCACTTTTGTATCCGGGACCGCTCACAAGGTTCGGTTGGAACGGCCATCCTTGCCAAGTCGCATGTGACCGCATGCCGAGACCGACGGATGCTCACCGCTCAAGCAGGGAGATCCGCCGTCGTCGGCGCGAAGCCGCGCGGCGCGAAGCCGAAGTCGCGGGCGGCGTCCTCATGGTCGAACACTTGATCGCGATTCATGCGGTCCGCCATCCCGGGCGACCAGCCGCGGAAGCGCGGCACCAGCCGGAGAGCCGTCACGCCGGCCCGGATCAGCGGCACCGGCACCGGCACGATGCGGGGCGGCCGGCCGAGCGCCGCGAACACCCGCTCCACCATCGCCCGGCAGGTCGGCGTCTCGCTGCCCGAAACCGTGTAGATGCGGCCCGGCCGCGCCAGCGCGAGGGCCGCCCGGCAGGCGTCGGCGACGTCCTCCACATGCACGGGCTGGCGCCGTCCGCAAGCTGCACCGGCCACCGGAACGACGCCGATCCGGCGGATCAGCCGGGCGATCTCGCCGACATTGCGGTCGCCGCGCCCCCAGATCAGGGTCGGGCGCAGCACCATCCAGGCGATGCCGCGCCGATCGGCCCAGGCCGCCAGGCGCTCCTCCGCCGCGACGAGCCGGGCCGCGACCTCCCGCTCGCCTGCATCGGCCGAGGCGGCGCGGCTCACTGCGCTGGTCGACGACAGCGCCACGATCCGCCGCACCCCGTGGGTCTCCAGGCGGTCGAACCAATTCGGCAGCGTCCAGATCGGCGCGAGGGCGATCCACTCCGGAATCTCTGTCGGCGATCCGGCCGGCGGGTCCGGCCGGCGGCGCGACAGCGCCACCACGGGCCGCGCGGCGGCGAGCCGCGGCAGCAGGGCGTCGGCCACGAAGCTGCCGGCGCCGAGCACGCCGACCGGCGCCGCCGGTCCGTCGGCGGGTTCGATCGCGGGCGTCATCGACGTCCCATCGTCAGCCGGCGCGTCGCCACCGCGGCGAAGCGCAGCCACACCGCGACGGTGACCAGCAGCGTCGTCACGGTCGACTGCTCGTGGCGGAAGAACTTGCGATAGAAGCGCAGCATGCCGCGGTGCTTGTGCCACTCCACCGCGACCGGCCGGCCGCGGCTGCTGACACCCTTCTGGTGCACCACGCGGGCGGTGGGCACGAACAGGATGCGAAAGCCGGCGCGCTGGAAGCGGACGCACCAGTCGAGATCCTCGCAGTGCAGGAAGTAGCCGTCGTCCATCGGGCCGACCGCCGCGATGGCGTCGCGCCGCGTCATCATGCAGGCGCCCGAGATCGCCTCGACGGGCTCGGGCCCGGGCGGCAGCGGCCGATCGTGCAGGCCGAAATCGGGAAACGCCGCGGGAAAGCGGCGGGCGAGCCGCTGGAGCCCGAACGCCTGCACCAGAGTTCGGCGCGGCGTCGGGATGGCACGGCGACCACCGGGCTGCTCGGAGCCGTCGGGATCGAGCAGCAGCGGCCCGCTCATGCCGGCCTCGGGGTGCTGCTCCAGCACGGCGATCAGGCGCGCGACGGCGTCGTCGAGCGGTCTGCCGTCGGGATTGAACAGCAGCACGAACGGCGCGCTCATGCGCGCGAGCCCGATATTGACGGCGGCTGCGAAGCCGAGATTGGCGTCGTTGCGGATCACCATCAGGCGGTCGCCGGCGGCCGCGCGGGGCAAGGTGTCGAGGCTGCCGTCCGACGAGGCGTTGTCGACGACGATCACCCGGGCGACGCCGGCGCTGCCGATCAGCGCGTCGACCGCCTCGGCCAGGAATGGCCCGGCATTGTAGTTGACGACGACGACATCGCAGGCCGACCCCGGCGCCGCGGAGCTGGCGGCCGCAGAGCGGGACGGCAGCGGCGAGTCGAGCGGCGCCGGCGCGCGGTGGTCCGGACCCGGCGGGGCGGCGCCGGCGGGCGTGCTCGCCATCGCGATGCCGTCACGCAGGCCGCGCCAGACGGCCCGCAGCCGCTGCCCGCGCGCCGGTGCGAGCAGGAGATGCGCCATCACCAGGGCGGTGGTGCGGCGCAGGTCGGACAGCGCCAGTGGCCACGGCACGTAAGGACGGCGCCAGAGCGCGAGGCTGTTGCGGACGAGATAGTAGTGCCGCTCCGGTTCGTACAGCGTCAGACCCGGAAGGAGGCGGCCGACCCCGCCGGGGAGCGGCCCGTCACCCAGCCCGTGCTCCAGCCGGGCCGCCGCGACCCCGAGCAGCGCCCAGCCGGCGGCGCGGGCGCGCAGGCACCAGTCGGTGTCGACATGGTCGATGAACAGCGCCTCGTCGAACGGGCCGGTCGCGGCGAGGGCCGCCAGCGTGACCAGTGACCCCGACGACATCAGGAAATCGGTCTCGATCACGGTGCCGGGCGGCGGCCGGTGACGTCGGAGTCGGAACCGGCCGATGCGGACGAAGCGCCCGGCGCGGCCGGTGGCGCGGTCGTGCCAGAGCGCCCCGGCGGCCGCCACCGGCGCCGGCGCGGCCCGCATCGCGTCGGCGAGCGCATCCACCATGTCGGGTGCCGGCACGCTGTCCTGGTCGAGCAGCAGGAGATGCGTCGCGCCGGCCTCGGCGGCCCAGCGAGCGGCGAGATTGTAGGCGGCCGCGAGCCCGAGATTGTACGGCGCCAGCCGCATCTCGACGCCGGGCGGCAGGGGGCCGGGCGGGGCGACCCCGTCGTTGGCGATCAGCAGCACGCGGTCGACCTGTCGGACGAGGGCGGCGAGCATCCGGTCGAGCAGGGCGGCATCCGGACGATAGCAAACTACCACGGCGCAACGCGGCGCCGCCGCCGCTGCCGAGCTTTTGCACTCCGCCCCTGATGGTGCCGCAGTCGTCATGACCCGCAGATCGTCCGCGTCTCCGGCGCGCCTCGTCCGGCCGCTTGCTCGCCCGATGATCCCGACCCTAGAGCATTTCGCGGCGCCACGGGACCCGCCGATGGTCGAGGGCACGGCGGCGGCCGTCCGGGACGGAACGCCGCCGGCGGTCCCACGTTGACCCGGGCCGCGGCCCTGTGCCGCCATCCCGCCGTCTCCGGAGCCTGCCCACATGCAGCACCGCACCACCGAGCGACTGGCGCGCCTGGGCTACGCGGCCCGCGGCGTCGTCTACCTGCTGGTCGGTGGCCTCGCCGTGCTGGCGGCGTTCGGCACCGGCGGCCGCACCACCGGCTCTCAGGGCGCGTTGCAGACGCTGCTCGGCCAGCCGCTCGGCTGGGCCTGGTTGTGGATCGTGGCGCTCGGGCTTTTGTGCTTCGCGGCCTGGCGGGTGCTCCAGGCGGTGTTCGACGCCGACCGCCTCGGCACCGATCGCCGGGCGATGCTGCGCCGCGCCGGCTTCGGCATCAGCGCCGGGGCCAATGCGGTGCTGGCCGGCAGCACCATCGCCTGGGCACTCGGTCTCGCCCGGGCGTCGGGTGACGGCGAGGCGTCGGCCCGTGACTGGACCGCCTATCTGCTCTCGGCCCCGTTCGGGCGCTGGATCGTCGGGGCTCTCGGGGTCGCGGTGGTGGCGGCCGGGGTGGCGTTCGTGGTCAAGGGCCTGCGCAGCCGGGTCGACGCGCACCTCGCCCTCGACCCGACGACGCGCCGCTGGGTGGTGCCGCTCGGCCGTGCCGGCCATGTGGCCCGCGGCGTCGTGTTCGGGCTGATCGGCGTGTTCCTGGTGATGGCGGCCCTGACGGTGGACGCCCGCCAGGCGCACGGCCTCGCCGGGGCGCTGCGCAGCTTGCAGGCGCAGCCCTATGGCTGGGCGTTGCTCGCGCTCACCGCCGCCGGGCTGTTCGCCTTCGGCCTGTTCCAGATGGCGCTCGCCCGGTTCCGCCGCATCGATGCGCCGGCCGGCGCCCGGCTGGGCGAGGCCGTCGCCCGCGGGGCGCGGCGGATGATGCGGGCGAGATGATATGCGCAAGCCGATGCGGCGCCGTCACCACATGGTCTGGCGGGCCCGCTCCGGCCAGGCCCGATCGTAGTCCGCCCCACCCACCCGGCCCTCGCTGAGCGAGGCGAGGATCTGCCCCATGGTGGGCAGCGCCGCGGGATCGACATGCAGGTCCGGATTCCACAGCGCCGCCCGCACCACCGCTCGGGCGCACTGGAAGAACACCGTCTCCACCGTGATCACCACGACGCAGCGAGGCGGCTTGCCGTCGACCGCCAGCGAGGCGAGGAGATCGGCGTCGGTGGTCAGGTGGGCGCGGCCGTTGACCCGGAGCGTGTTGCCGAAGCCCGGGATGAGGAACAGCAGGGCGACGCGCGGGTCCGCCACGATGTTGCGCAGCGAATCGATGCGGTTGTTGCCGCGGCGGTCGGGCAGCAGCAGGGTGCGGTCGTCGGCGATGCGCACCACCGGGCCGCGATCGCCACGCGGCGAGCAGTCGAGCCCGTCGGGGCCGGCGGTGGCGAGCAGCACGAAGGGCGAGTGGGCGATCAGGGCGCGATAGTGCGGGGTGAGCCGATCGACCTCCTTGACGGTCGAGGCCGCCTCCGGCCGTCCGTAGATCGCTTCGAGCTCCTCGACGGTGGTGATCCTGGCCATCGGGTGGTCCTTTCGGCGGCGGTGGTCACGGGGTCGCCGGCTGCGCGGTGGTCGGCATGGTGGCGCGCAACGGTGCCGTCGCGATCACCCGGAAGCGCGCGTCGGGGTGCGCCTGGCGCAGCAGCACGAGGCGGTCGATCGCCAGCGGCCCGTCGCCGTGGTGGCGGGCGACGAGCGCCGCCATTCGGCCCGCGACGGTGGCGCGTCGGTGCTCGTCGGCGATGCGGCCGGTCAGCGTCATGTGGAAGCGGAAGTCGTCGAGTACCCAAGGGTAGCCCCACCGCTCCAGGTTCTCGCGCTGCCGCGCGGTGGCGAGCGCCCCGGCGCGGCGCGCCCGGTCCTCGGCGGAGAGCGGGGCGCGGAAGCCGTCGAGCCTTGTGACGCAATCGGCGGCGAGCCCTGCGAGCGCCGCATCGGGCGCGGCCGGCACCACCGCGACGAAGCCGTCAAGGCTGCGTACCACCGGGCGGATCACCGGCAGCGGCCGCGCCTCTCCGGCCAGCGCCAGGACGGCATCGCGCAGCGCCGTCTCGTCGGACCCGGCGGCGAGCCGAAAGGGAGCCTTGAGGGTGGCGTGGAAGCCGTAGCGGCGCGGCTCGGCCGTCACGGCCGGCCAGTCGTCCGGCACGTCGGCGTCGGCCGGTGGCGCCAGCTCGGCGCCCGTGTAGGCGTCGTAGCCGACGAGAGCGCTGCCGAGGCGATACAGCGTGCTGTCGATCGGCGGCACGAAATAGACGGCGTAACGCGGGGCATCACTCACGACGCGGCTCCCTGGACCGGCACGGCGTGTCGCGCGTCGCGGCGGACGAGGCGCGCCGCGTCGGCGAGATGGACGATGCGGCCACGCACCAGGGTGGCGACCACGCGGGGTCGGTCGATCGCCGCGGCATCGACCAGCACGATGTCGGCGCGCAGGCCGGGCGCGAGCCGGCCGCGATCGGCGAGGCCGACCGCCGCGGCGGCAGCCTCGGAGACCAGCGACCAGGCTCGCGCCAACGGCGCGACGCCGTCGGCGGCGAGGCGGAACGCGGCGACCAGCGGCGCCGGATAGTAATAGTCCGAGGCGAGCACCGAGCACAGCCCACGCGCCACCATGTCGGACGCCTTCGTCCAACCGGTGTGGCTGCCGCCGCGCACCACATTGGGGGCGCCGAACACGATGGCGTCGCCGGCCGCGGCGGCGGCCTCGGCGGTCTCCAGCGTGGTCGGGAACTCGGCGATGCGGCAGCCGAGCGCGCGGTAGTGGGCGCGCTGGGCCGGGCTGGTGTCGTCGTGCGACAGCATCGGCACGCCATGGGCACGGGCGGCGGCGGCGAGCCGCGCCACCGAGGCGGGCACCGCGTCGCGCCGTCGAGCCACGTCGTCGGCGAGCCGGCAGAACGCATCGTGCGAGAGGCCCGACCGCTCGACCATGCGGTCGAGGCTCCTGCGGCGGCCGGCCGCCTCCACCGTCAGGGTCATGTGGTCGTTGAAGGCGAGCACGTCGATGCGTCCCGCCGCCATCCACTCCACCAGGGTCGGCTCGGCGTCGAGATTGAAGATCTCGTGGCGGAGGTGAAGGCGGGTGTCGGCGCAGAGCTGCGGCCGCAGCCGCTCCACCGCCGCGAGCAGCCGGACGGCGTTCTCGGGACCGCGCAGGCCTGGCTCCCACGACCAGGTGATCCCGTGGAACACCGTGGTGATGCCGTTGGCGATCGCCTGGCGATCGCTTTCGGCGAGCGCCAGGTCGATCGGAAAGTCGACGCCGGGCCGCGGCATGAGCTGACGCTCGAAGGCGTCGCCGTGAATGTCGACAATGCCGGGGAGGACCAGGAGGCCGTCGGCATCGAGCACGCAGGGCTCGTCGCCGCGCGCCGGCGCCACCAGGCCGGACGCCGCCGCTGCCACCGGGGCGGCGACGAGAGCGCCGTCGGCGAGGACGCGGCCGCCCTCGATCCGCACGCCGCCGCTGCGCCTGCTGTCGATCCCGCTCATGGCGCGGTCGCCGCGCTCGCCGCGACCGCGCGGGTCGGCGCGGCCGCCGTGGTGTCGGCCTCGTGCTTATCGAGGAACGCCTCGATCGCGAGCGTCTGGAAGTCCGGCAGCGCAGCGCGCAGCCGTGCGGGGCTCCAGTCCCACCAGGCGAGGCGGTGCAGCCGCGCAGCGATCTCCTCGGAGAAGCGCCGGCGGACGATACGGGCCGGATTGCCGGCCACGATGGTGTAGTCGGGCACGTCCTTGGTGACGATCGCGCCGGCCGCCACCACGGCGCCGGTGCCGATGTTTCGCCCCGCCAGCACGATGGCGGCATGGCCGATCCACACGTCGTGCCCGATGGTCACCTGATGCGAGCGCCGCCACGCGAACAGCGCGGCGTCGTCGGTCTCGCCCGGGAAGTAGGCGCTGGCCCGGTAGGTGAAGTGCGACTGGCTGGCGCGGTGCATCGGGTGGTTGCCGGGGTTGATGCGGGTCATCGCCGCGATGGAGCAGAACTTGCCGATGGTCGCATACGCGATGTCGCTGTCGTTCATCACATAGGAGTAATCGTCGAGGCTCGTCTCCAGCAACTTGGTGCGTGCCGCCACCTCGGTGTAGGCGCCGAGGCGCGCGTCGGTCAGCTCGGCGGTGGGATGCACGAGGGGCGTCGTCGAGAGCATCTTCTTGGTGGCGGGCGGCGTGGTCGCAGGCGGCGTGGTAACGGGCGGCGTGGTCGCGAGCGGCTGGGGCATGAGAGATCGAGTCCAGTGAGCGGGACGCCATCGCTGCACACGGTTCGATGACACGACGATGTCGGTTCGATGACAAGGAAGGGACGGCGCGAGGACGCTGCGCGCCGGACAGATCGCCGCACGCGCCACCATTGCGCCGAAGATCGGTCGATCGTCGCGCGGCTGTCACACGACTGTCGAGCAGCGGCGCTAGGCATGGCTCCGAAAGGAACCTGCCCATGCTCCACGTCGAAGGATTGTCGCGTCGTTTCGGAAATCATCGCGCGGTGGCGGATGCCTCGTTCGTGGTGGAGCGCGGCTCGTTCGTCGGCGTGATCGGTCCCTCGGGCGCCGGCAAGTCGACGCTGCTGCGGATGATCAACCGCCTGGTCGACCCCAGCGAGGGCCGCATCCGGTTCGCCGGCGAGGATGTGACGGCGCTGTCGGGCGCCGAGCTGCGCCGCTGGCGGCGCCGCGCCGCCATGATCTTCCAGCAGTTCAACCTCGTCGGTCGGCTCGACGTTCTCACCAATGTGCTGATGGGGCGCGTCGCCACCGTGCCGGCCTGGCGCTCGCTCGCCGGCCTGTGGCCGGAGGACGACAAGGTGATCGCGCTCGCGGCCCTCGAGCAGTTCGACATCGCCGGGCTCGCGGCGCAGCGCGCCGAGCACCTCTCCGGCGGCCAGCAGCAGCGCGTCGCCATCGCGCGCGCGCTGGTGCAGGAGCCCGAGCTGATTCTCGCCGACGAGCCGATCGCCTCGCTCGATCCGCGCAACACTCGCGTCGTCATGGACGCGCTGCTGCGCATCAACAAGCACTACGGCATCACCGTGATGTGCAACCTGCACTCGCTCGACCTCGCCCGCACCTATTGCGACCGGCTGATCGGCATGGCGGCGGGCCGCATCGTGTTCGACGGCGCGCCCGAGCACCTCACCGACGCGATCGCCCGCGACATCTACGGCCTCGATTCCGAGCAGATCGCCGACGGCGTCCATGCGGCGCCGCGTCCGCGGCTGCCCGCGGCGGCGCTCGGCGAAGCCGCCGCCGCCTGACCGCGGCGGCGTCCGCCGCCCATCAAACAGAAAAGACCCGTCTTCAGCAGGAGAGACCCGATGCTCGACCGTCGCACCCTCGTGGCCGGAGCCCTCGCGGCCGGCGCCGTTCTCGCCGGCGCTCTGTCGCTCGCCGGCACCGTGCAGGCGCAGGACTACAAGGCCCGCTATCCGGAGCTGGTGTTCGCCAAGATCCCGGACGAGAACGCCTCCGGCACCACCGACCGCTGGACGCCGTTCGTCAACTACCTGTCGAAGCAGCTCGGCATGAAGGTGACGCTGCGCATCGCCAACGACTACGCCGCCGTGGTCGAGGGCCAGCGCGCCGGCAATATCCACATCGCCATGTACGGCCCGGCGTCCTATGCGCGCGCCTATCTCACCGGCGCCCAGGTCGAGCCCTTCGCCATCGAGGTCAGCGCCGACGGCACCAAGGGCTACTACTCGGTGCTCTACGTGAAGGCCGATGCGCCCTACAAGGCGATCCAGGATCTCAAGGGCAAGAATCTCTGCCTCGTCGATCCCAACTCGACCTCCGGCAACAACGTGCCGCGCTACGCCATGGACAAGATGGGCATCGATCCGGAGGCGTTCTTCGGCAAGATCGTCTATGCGGGCAGCCACGAGAACGCGGTGATCGGCGTGCAGCAGGGCACCTGCGACGCCGCCTTCAACTGGTGGAACGACGAGAAGGAATCGAACCTGCTGCGCATGGCCCGCAAGAACATGGCCAAGGCCGAGGACTTCCGCATCATCTTCAAATCCGACCTGATCGTGAACTCGCCGATGGCCTATCTGACGAGCCTGCCGCCCGACCTGAAGGCGGCGATCCGCACGGCGGTGCTCGATGTCGCCACCAAGGACCCGGCGGCGTTCAACGCCATCTACGACGGCAAGCAGCTGCCCTTCCAGGCTGTCACCCACAAGGAGTACGAGCCGGTCGTCGACCTCATCAAGTTCGTCGACGCGCTGCGCAAGAAGAAGCGCTCGTCCTGACACTCTCGCTTCGGTCTCTGCCCGGGGGTGGCCCGCCGCCCCCGGGCTTTCGTCCATCGGTTTCCGTCATGGTCTCCACCGTGGTTCGCCTGCCGCCCGAACAGGCGGCGCAGCTTCTCGCCCGCTATCGCGAGGCCGTCGCGGCCAAGCGCATGCGGCTCGCACTCGGCGCCGTGCTGCTGGCCGGCGCCGTCGTGCTGGCCGGCATCGGCGGCGAGGTCGATCTCGGCACGCTCGCGGCGAATGCCCACCGGCTGCCCACCTATGTGTGGAACCTGACGCCGCCGCTCGCCCTCGCGACGCTCGGGCGCGATCTCGCCGAATGGTTCTGGAATCTCGACGGCTGGCTGCTGCTGCTCGGCGACACGCTGCTGATCGCCTATCTGGGCACGCTGTTCGGTGCGCTCGGCGCTTTCGTGCTGTGCTTCGCGGCGAGCGCCAACCTGGAGAAGCGCCGGTGGGTGCGGTTCCTGGCGCGGCGCACGCTGGAGTTCTGCCGCACCGTGCCGGAGCTCGTCTTCGCGCTCCTGTTCGTGATGGCGTTCGGCCTCGGCGCATTGCCGGGCGTGCTGGCGCTCGCCATCCACACCATGGGAGCGCTCGGCAAGCTGTTCGCCGAGGTGGTCGAGAACATCGACATGAAGCCGGTGGAGGGGGCGATCGCCACCGGGGCGGGGCGGCTCGACGGCATCCGCTACGCGGTGCTGCCGCAGGTGCTCTCCAACTTCGCGTCCTACGCGCTGCTGCGCTTCGAGATCAATGTGCGGGGCGCCGCCGTGATGGGCTTCGTCGGGGCCGGCGGCATCGGCCAGGACCTGATGGTGGCGATCCGCAAGTTCTACTACACGGACGTCTCCGCCATCCTCGTCATGATCATCGCCACCGTGATGATCATCGATCTCGTCACCGAGCGGTTGCGTCATCACCTGATCGGACTGGAGCAGCGGCCATGAGCGTCCCGCCCGTCGGCGCGCCGGATCACGGCGCACCGTCCGCCCTTCCGCCGCCCGGTCCGGTGGAGCCGCGCAGCAACCTGCGCGACAAGGCCGACCCGGCGGCGATCCGCGCCCGCCATCGCGCCCTGTTCGATGCGCCGCTCGTCCGCCGCCTTCGGCCGGTCGCGATCGTCGCCATCCTGGTCGGCCTCACGGTGCTCGCCGTATGGCGGCTCGACGTGTCGTTCGCGCGCCTCGGCTCCGGCCTGGTGCAGATCGCGACCATCCTGGGCCAGATGTTTCCGCCGACCCCGGGGTCGCATCTCGCCGTGTTCCTGCACGCGCTCGGCGAGACGCTCGCCATCGCGCTGCTCGGCACGCTGGTCGGCGCCGTCATCGCCTTCCCGCTCGGCCTGCTCGCCGCCAAGAACGTCATTCCCAACGTGTTCGCTCACTTCACCGTGCGGCGCGGGCTCGACACCATCCGCGGCGTCGACGTGCTGATCTGGGCGCTGATCTTCATCAACGTGGTGGGGCTCGGGCCGTTCGCCGGCATCCTGGCCATCGCGGCCTCTGACATCGGCTCGTTCGGCAAGCTGTTCTCCGAGGCGATCGAGAATGCCGACCGCAAGCCGGTGGAAGGCGTGCTGTCGACCGGCGGCTCGCAGCTCCATGCGGTCCGCTACGGGCTGGTGCCGCAGGTGATTCCGGTGATTGCCAGCCAGGTGCTGTACTACTTCGAATCCAACACGCGCTCCGCCACCATCATCGGCATCGTCGGCGCCGGCGGCATCGGGCTGCACCTCGCCGAGCAGATCCGCGTGCTCGAATGGGGCAAGGTGGCGTTCCTGGTGCTGATGATCCTGGTCACGGTGGCGATCATCGACTTCGCCTCCGGCAAGCTGCGCTTCGCCATCATCGGGCGGAGCGCCATCGCCGTCGACTGATCCGAGGTCCGGCTGATCGATTCGGTGGTCATTCCGGAAGCCGCGAAGCGGCTGTCCGGAATCCAGCCGAGAGTCCAGAGTTTGCCGCGGGATGACGTGTTCCGCTGGGTTCCGGGTTCGCGGCGCCCGGAGGGCGTGCCGCGCCGGCGGGCTCCCGTCAGCTCTCCAGCACCAGCTCGACGCGCTCGGCCGCGAAGCGCGTCCGGGTGGTGAGCAGCGGGCGCCCGTCGGCATCGACGTCGATGCTGTCGACCACCAGGATCGGGCTGTCGGGCCGCACGTCCAGCCGCGCCGCGTCGCCGAGGTCGACGGTCGTCGCCGTCACCCGCGTGGCACCGCGTCGGTAGTCCGCAATGCCGAACTGGGCGAGGGTGCGCGTCATCGAGCGGCGCGCCGCATAGACGCGGTCGGCGCCGGGAAACCGCGTCGCGCACAGGAACGTGGTGGCGACGCACAGGGGCACGCCGTCGGCCTCTCGCATCAGCTCCAGCCGCACCACCGGGGCGCCGGGCTTCAGGCCGAGCCGCCGCGCCACTTCGATCGATGCCAGCTCCTGGGCGCCGGCGATCAGCCGGCCGCCGGCCTGGCGGCCGCTCGCCCCGACGATCTCGGAGAACCGCGTCCGCGTGCCGATCGGATAGGCGAGCCGCGGCGCCTCCACATAGGTGCCGCTGCCGCGTGCCGGCCGCACCAGGCCGCGCTCGCGCAGCACCGCCAGCGCCCGACGCACGGTGTGACGGTTGACCCCGTAATGCGCCGCCAGCTCGGTCTCGGCCGGTAGCCGCGTGCCCGTCCCATAGGTGCCAACGGCGATCGCCTGGGCGATCTGGTCGGCGACGCGCCGCCATAGGGTCACGCCCGGCAGCGTCGCGCCGGCGGGCGCGGCAGCGTCGCGGTGGCCGGCGGCCGGAGGGCCGGTTCGGGCACGTCGATGATCGGTGGTCGCTGTCATCTTGCGGTCAAGAGTGGACCTTATGAAGTTGTCTAGTATCATAGACAACATGGTCATGCCACAGCAAACCGCCGTTTCCTCTTCCGCCGCCGCCACGGCACCCGCTTCCGCCGCCCTGGCGGGCGACATCGCCATCCGCCGCACCGCCATGGCGGTGCTGGTCGAGGCGCCGACCGACGCGCTCGCCACCCATGTGGCGCGGCTGGCGCCGCCCGATCACACCGTGATTCGCCCGCCCGAGGCCGGTCTCCTGATGGTGCAGGGCCGCATGGGCGGCGATGGCCGCGCCTTCAATGTCGGCGAGGTCGCGGTGACGCGCGCCGCCGTGCGGCTCGCCAGCGGCGAGACCGGCTTCGCCTGCGTGCTCGGCCGCGATGCCGAGAAGGCCAGGCTCGTCGCCTTGTGCGACGCGCTGGTGCAGACCGCCACGCACGGCGATGCCGTCGAGCGCGACGTGGTAGCGCCGCTGCGCGCCGCCCAGGAGGCCGCGCAGCGCCTTGCGGAGGCCCGCACGGCGGCGACGCGGGTCGACTTCTTCACCCTGGTGCGCGGAGAGGATTGAGATGGACACGCTCACCGCCGGCTTCGCCGATCCGGTGCTCGCCGCCCAGGCGACCTTCCGGGCCGTGATGGACGCGACCGCCCGCCCCGGCACCGTGGTGCCGGTGATCGACACCGTAGCGGCACCGCCGCCGCTCGCCGCCGCCACCGCGGCGGTCGCCCTGATGCTCGTCGACGGCGACACCCCGGTGTGGCTCGACCCGCGGCTCGCCGCTGCGCCCGAGGTCGCCGCCTGGCTGCGCTTCCACACCGGCGCGCCGCTCGTCGATCGGCCCGCCGATGCTGCCTTCGCGATCCTGGCCGACCCGGCGGCGGCGCCGCCGTTCGAGGACTTTTCGCTCGGCACCCTCGACGATCCGGACCGCTCCGCCACCCTGATCCTCCAGGTCGAGCGCTTCGACCACGGCGCGCCGCTGGTGCTGTCGGGTCCGGGCATCGCGGACCGAGCGACGCTGCGCGCCGCGCCGCTGCCGCCCGACATGGTGGCGCGCCTCGCCGCCAACCGGGCGTTGTTCCCGCGCGGCGTCGATCTGATTCTCACCGCCGGCCACGCGGTCGCGGCGCTGCCGCGCTCGGTGATGCCGGTGACGGAGCGCTGACATGTATGTGGCCGTGAAGGGTGGCGAGCGCGCCATCGAGAATGCCCATCGGCTGCTGGCGCACGAGCGCCGCGGTGACCGCGCCGTGCCGGAAATCTCGCTCGACCAGATCGAGGGCCAGCTCGGCCTCGCGGTCGACCGGGTGATGACGGAAGGCTCGCTCTACGACCGCGATCTCGCGGCGCTCGCCATCAAGCAGGCGCGTGGCGATCTGATCGAGGCGATCTTCCTGCTGCGCGCCTTCCGGGCGACGCTGCCGCGCTTCGGTGCCACGCTGCCGGTCGACACCGCCGCCATGCGGGTGCGCCGCCGCATCTCGGCGACCTTCAAGGATCTGCCGGGCGGCCAGGTGCTCGGCCCGACCTTCGACTACACGCACCGCCTGCTGGAGATGCCCGCCGCCGATCCGCCGCAGCCCGCCACGGCGGAGAGTATTGTTGCCGAGAGCGCCGGCACACCGATGCCGCGCGTCACCGACCTGCTCGCCGCCGACGACCTGATCGAGCGGTCGCCGGGCGCCGGCGAGATCGACGACGCCGCGCCGCCCGGCGATCTCACCCGCGAGGCGCTGTCGTTCCCGGCGGATCGTGATCTGCGCTTGCAGAATCTGGCGCGCGGCGACGAGGGCTTTCTGCTGGCGCTCGCCTACTCGACCCAGCGTGGCTTCGGCCGCACCCATCCGTTCGCCGGAGAGATCCGGCTCGGCGAGGTGGCGCTGGAGGTGTTCGCCGAGGATGCCGGCTTCGTGCTGCCGGTCGGCCGCATCACCGTCACCGAATGCCAGTCGATCAATCAGTTCCACGGCTCGGCGAGCGAGCCGCCGCGCTTCACCCGCGGCTACGGCCTAGTGTTCGGCCATTGCGAGCGCAAGGCGATGAGCATGGCGCTGGTCGACCGCTCGCTGCGGGCCCGCGAGCTCGACGAGGAGGTGGGGGCGCCGGCGCAGGACGAGGAGTTCGTGCTGTCGCACTCCGACAACGTGCAGGCGACGGGCTTCGTCGAGCACCTCAAGCTGCCGCACTATGTCGACTTCCAGGCCGAGCTGGGGCTGGTGCGCCAGATGCGCCGCGAGCACGCGGCACGGACCGCTGCCGGCGGCGAGAGCCCCGCCGACGCGACGCTGTCCGATGCCACAGTTGCCGACGCGACCGTTGCCGACCACACCCGCGAGGCCGCCGAATGAATGCCCCCGCCTACAACTTCGCCTATCTGGACGAGCAGACCAAGCGGATGATCCGCCGCGCCATCCTGAAGGCGATCGCGATCCCCGGCTATCAGGTGCCGTTCGCCAGCCGCGAGATGCCGATGCCCTACGGCTGGGGCACCGGCGGCGTGCAGGTGACGGCCGCGATCCTCGGCCCCGCCGACGTGCTCAAGGTGATCGACCAGGGCTCCGACGACACCACCAACGCGGTGTCCATCCGAAAATTCTTCGGCCGGACCGCGGGCGTGCGCACCACCACGCACACCACCGAGGCGACGGTGATCCAGACCCGTCACCGCGTGCCGGAGACGCCGCTGAAAGCCGGGCAGATCCTCGTCTATCAGGTGCCGATCCCGGAGCCGTTGCGCTTCCTGGAGCCGCGCGAGACCGAGACGCGCCGCATGCACGCGCTCGAGGAGTACGGCCTCGTTCACGTGAAGCTGTACGAGGACATCGCCCGCCACGGCCATATCGCCACCACCTATGCGTATCCCGTGAAGGTCGCCGGTCGCTACGTGATGGACCCTTCGCCGATCCCCAAGTTCGACAATCCGAAGCTGTCGAACAGCGACGCCCTCCAGCTCTTCGGCGCCGGCCGCGAGAAGCGCATCTATGCCATCCCGCCGCATACCGCGGTGGTGTCGCTCGACTTCGAGGATCATCCGTTCGAGCAGTGGCGGCATCCGGCGTCGTGCGCCTTGTGCGGCGACGATGCGAGCTTCCTCGACGAGGTGATCACCGACGACCGCGGCGGCCGCATGTTCGTCTGCTCCGACACCGACCATTGCGAGAGCCGCCGCGCCGCGCCGGCACAGCCCACCGTCCAAGATGCGGAGGTGGCCCGTGGCTGACCGCTCCGATCTCGTCATCCGGCCGGCGACGATGGCGGATCTTCCCGCCGTGCTGGCACTCTATGCCCAGCCCGACTTCGACGACGGCGACGTGATGACGCCGGCGGAGGCGGTCGGCTTTCTCGATCGCTTTGCCGCCTATCCGGACTACACGCTGTTCGTCGCCGAGGCCGGCGGCGCGATCGTCGGCAGCTTCGCGCTGCTGGTCATGGACAATATCGGCCATCGCGGCGCGCCCTCGGCGATCGTTGAGGATGTCGTCGTGGCCCCGGACGCGCAAGGGCGCGGCGTCGGCGCCGCTATGATGCGCTTCGCGCTGGGCGCCAGCCGACACAAGGGTTGCTACAAGATGATGCTGTCCTCCAACGCCCGGCGCGAGCGCGCCCACGCCTTCTATGAAGGGCTCGGCTTTGAGCGCCACGGCTACAGCTTCCGGGTCGATCTCGGCAACGACGACGCCGTGAGCTACGTCGCCGCGAGCAAGGCCGCAGCCGTCGGTGAGGAGCGCGTGCGATGACACCCGTCGACACGCCCCTCCTGATCGCCGAGGGCCTGAGCAAGTGGTATGGCCGGCAGCTCGGCTGCCGCGACGTCTCCTTCGAACTGTACGAGGGCGAGGTGCTGGCCATCGTGGGTGAGTCCGGCTCCGGCAAGTCGACGCTGCTGCGCATTCTCGCCGGCCTGATGGAGGCGGATGCGGGCTGCGTGCGCTACCGCATGCGCGACGGCGTCACCCGCGACGTCGCCGCGCTCTCCGAGGCGGAGCGCCGTTTCCTGTTCCGCACCGACTGGGGTTACGTGCATCAGGACCCCGCCGCCGGCCTGCGCATGGCTGTGTCGGCCGGCGCCAATGTGGGCGAGCGGCTGATGGCGATCGGCGAGCGCCACTACGGCCGCATCCGCGGCACCGCGCTCGACTGGCTGACGCGGGTCGAGATCGACACCGGCCGTATCGACGAGCCGCCGACCCGCTACTCGGGCGGCATGCGCCAGCGCCTCCAGATCGCCCGCAATCTCGTCACCGGCCCGCGCCTCGTGTTCATGGACGAGCCGACCGGCGGGCTCGACGTGTCGGTGCAGGCGCGCCTGCTCGATCTCCTGCGCGGGCTGGTCGCCGAGCTGGGGCTCGCCGCCGTGGTGGTGACCCACGATCTCGCCGTCGCCCGCCTGCTGTCGCAACGCATCCTGGTGATGAAGGGTGGCGCCGTCATCGAGAGCGGCCTTACCGACCAGGTGCTCGACGATCCGCGCGAGCCCTACACCCAGCTTCTCGTCTCCTCGATCCTGCCGCCGTGAGAGAACCGCCGATGACTGCGCTCGCGCTCTGCGGAGCCGAAAAGACCTTCACGATGCATCTGCGTGGCGGGCTCCGCCTGCCGGTGGTGGCTGACGTGTCGTTCACCGTCGAGCCCGGTGAATGCATCGTCCTGGCCGGTCCCTCGGGGGCCGGCAAGTCGTCGATCCTCAAGATGATCTACGGCACCTATCGGTGCGACCGCGGCGCCATCCTGGTGCGCGACGGTGACGACACGGTCGACGTCGCCACGGCGCCGCCGCGTCGCATGCTGAGCCTGCGCCGCCGGGTGATCGCCAACGTCACCCAGTTCCTGCGGGTGGTGCCGCGCGTCGCCGCGCTCGATGTGGTGGCGGAGCCGGTGGGTGCTTCCGCCGACCCCGCCGTGCGGCGCGCCGCCGAGACCATGCTGCGCCGGCTCGACGTGCCGGAACGGCTGTGGGGCCTGCCCCCCGCCACCTTTTCGGGCGGCGAGCAGCAGCGCGTCAACATCGCCCGCGGCTTCCTGCCCGCGCGGCCGATCCTGCTGCTCGACGAGCCCACCGCCTCGCTCGACGCCAAGAACCGCGCCCGCGTGGTCGAGCTGATCGGCGAGAAGAAGCGCCAGGGCACCGCGGTCGTCGCGGTGGTCCACGACGACGACGTCCGCGAGCGGATCGCCGACCGCGTCGTCGACGTCACCGCCTTCATCCCGAAGAGTGCAGCATGAGCGACCCGACCGATTTTCTTCTCACCAATGCGCGCGTGGTGCTCGCCGATCGGGTGATCGAGCGCGGCTATATCGCGGTCGCCGACGGCCGCATCGCCGAGGTCGGCGAGGGCGCGGCGCCCGAGCGGGGCGAGGACTGCGCCGGCGAGCTTCTGATGCCCGGCCTCGTCGAGCTGCACACCGATCACATCGAGGCGCACTACATGCCGCGCCCGGCCGTCACCTGGCCGGCCGCCGCCGCGGTGGTCGCCTATGACGGGCAGATCGCGGTGAGCGGCATCACCACAGTGCTCGATTCGCTGCGGGTGTGGCGCGAGGAGGGCGCCGACGAGGTGAGCGGCGAGGCGGCGACGCTGGCGGCCGCCATCGACACGGCGCGCGATGCCGGGCTCCTGCGGGTCGATCACTTCCTGCATCTGCGCTGCGAGGTGCCGATGCCCTATGCGGTGGCCCAGACCGAGGAGCTGATCCACCGCCCCGACGTGCGCCTCCTGTCGCTGATGGACCACACGCCCGGGCAGCGCCAGTTCCGCGACGAGACGAAGCTGCGCACCTACTATCGCGGCAAGAAGGCGGGGCTCTCCGACGCCGAGCTCGACGCGCTGTTCGCCCAGCGGATCGCCTTCCAGGCCGCCCACGCGGACGAGAACTACCGGGCCCTCGTCGGACTCGCGCGCGCCCGCGGGGTGCCGCTGGCGAGCCATGACGACACCACGCTCGACCATGTGGCCGACGCGGTGCGCGACGGCATCGCCATCGCCGAGTTCCCCACCACGCCGGAGGCCGCCGCCGGCCTGCACGCCGCCGGCGTGCGGGTGATGATGGGGGCGCCCAACCTGGTGCGCGGCGGCTCGCATTCCGGCAATGTCGCCACCGTCGACCTGGCGCACACGGGCGTGCTCGACATCCTGTCGTCCGACTATGTGCCGGCGAGCCTGCTGGCGGCGGTGCTGCGGTTGCCCGAGGTGGCGCCGGAGATCGACCTGGCCGCGGCGGTGCGCACCGCGAGCAAGACGCCGGCCGAGGCGGTGGGCCTGACCGACCGCGGCGAGATCGCGCCCGGCAAGCGGGCTGACCTGATCCGGGTGCGCGATGTCGACGGCGTCGCGGCGGTGCGCCGGGTGTGGTGCGCGGGCCGGCGGGTCGCCTGAGCGGCCGTCCTCTGGCCGGTCGCACGGCGGGTCAGCCGCCCGCGTCAGCGAACGTCGACGCCGACCGACGGCTTCGGATGGGCGAGCGCCACCATGACGAGGCCGGCGCCGGCCGCCAGCGCGTCGGCCAGCAGGCCGGCGAGCCGCAGCCCGATGGTCGCCGCGGCCGCAGCGTCGAGGCCGGTGGTGGGCGCGAGCAGCGCGGTCAGCACCACGTCGCGCACGCCGAGACCCGCCGGTGTGCCCGGCATCACCAGGCCGGCCAGCCAGGCCGCCGCCACCATGGTGGACATCGCCAGGAGATCCTGCGGGGCCGCAGGCGCCACCAGGGCGGTCAGCCCCTGGAGGGCGGCGCCGGTCAGCACCAGCATGGCGGCATAGTGGCCGACCGCCACCAGCATGCGGACGACGGCGCGGCGCGACGCGAACAGGCGGGCGACGACGGAGCGTTGCAGCACCACCATCACCAGCAGGGCGGCGCCGGCGAGCCCGGTGGTCAGCAGCGCGAACTCGGAGGCGACCCGCAGGCCGAGGCTCCAGTCGATCCGCCCGGCGGCGGCCGCGACGGCGACCAGCAGGCCGACCGCGGTGAGCAGGCACAGCGCCTCGGCCATGGCGGCGGTGGCGGATTCGCCGCGCGTCACCCCGAACGGGGCGAGGGCGGCGTGGCGGGCGGCGTAGTGGGCCCCGGCGACCGGGCGGTAGCGGTCGAGCTGGGTCAGCAGGAAGATGCCGAACAGGCAGCTCCGCCGCATGGTCGGCCGCACGGTGAGGCGCAGCAGCACCACGAAGGCGCCGCCGGCCAGCACCGCGGCAACCGCGAGGAGCGCGGTCGCCTCGGCGAGCTCGGCCAGCGCGGTGCCGGGCGTCGCGGCGAGCGCCGGCGGCAGGCCGCCCCGCAGGGCGAGCCACAGCACGCCCAGCAGGGCGGCGGCGCCGAGGAGCAGGCCGAGACGGTCGAGCAGGCGATGATGCAGGTCGGTCATGGTCGGGCCCGGGCGGCATCCGCGCCGCCCCGGCTCGATCCTATGTCACCGGGCCGCCTCGCCCACAAGCGTCCGGCACAGGCCACGGGTTTTCCCGCATGGGGGCGGGTATGTGGTGCCGCCATCGATGCGGGGCCCCCGATGATTCGTGCGTTCAATCCTCGTCGAGCCGATCCGGCTTACCGATAGCCTTCCGCTGATCCGACGCGACGCGCCGCTCGACCTTCTTGATGTCCTCGTCCGGCGGCAGCGATTCTGGCCGGATGCCGCGATCGAGCAGCGTGCTGCGGACGGCTCGGTTGTTGGTAACGTGCTCCGCCGAGATGGCTGTTTCGGTCTTCATGGCGTGAGCGCGGGCGTTGAAGATGGTGATCTCGGTCGCGAAGTCCTTCGCCTTCAAGATGATCGTCGGGGCGAAGTCGGCGAGCGGGCGACTGTCTGGGACCTTCCACTGAGCCTTCATGGCCTGGGTCGATCGGCCGAACAGTGCATGGTCGCCCTTGCTTCGGATGAGCGCAAAGTCCTGGTTCCCGCCTGTCTGCTCGTAGATCAGGCTGGAGAGGTCTTTTTCTGTTGCCGTGAGCTTCCGCCGCGCGTGGAGCCGCTCGACCTCCAGCATTCTTTGCTGGATCAGCTCGGCGCGTCGCGTCTGAATGGCGAAGTAGCTTTGGGCAAAGGCGATTTCCGGCTTCGAAGGGTCGCCGTTCTGGGCGACCAAGTAGCAGGCGAACCGGGTCAGCAGGACATCGTCGATCTCGCGGCGGCTGCCGGAACCGAGTTCGACCATTTTGGTGACGTCAACAAAATGGTGGGCAACTGTATGCCCAGCAACTTCGCAGCCCGTCTTTGCCTTCGACAAGACATTCTGAAAGTTACGCCACTCGGCATATCCAAGAAGATGTTGGATATCGCGAGCCAGCCAATATTCGACGCCTGCTTCAGTCTGTTGGGCATGTCCTTCGAATGCGTCCGTGAGCTGGGCGATCATTTCGTACTTCATCTCGGCCCCAAGATGATCAAGGCATAGGAAGAGCCATCAAGCCGATGCAAAAGGACAGTATTGAAGTCTGGTGCGAGCGCGTCAACGACAGGTTGTCGTGCCGGGCACGATCGCTGTCACGGCGATGCCATGCGCATGGTTCCCCTTTGACGGGCCGGACGTTCGCCAAATGGGTCGGCGGCTGGCAAGAATCGTAAGATGACGGGACTGGACCGGGATGGTGGGCGCGACAGGGATCGAACCTGTGACCCCTACCATGTCAAGGTAGTGCTCTTCCGCTGAGCTACGCGCCCGTGTCGGTCCGGATCGGAGGGGCCTTCGCGAGGTCCCGGGCCGCCGGTCGACGGTGACGGTTCCTATATCGGCTCGTTTCGGCCGGGGCAAGGGTGTGGTGTGAGGAGCCGGCCCGGCGCCATGGCGATGTCGTGCGCCGCGGCCTCAGGCCGCGGGCAGCATCTTCTGCACCTCGGTGACCAGCTCGCGCAGATGGAACGGCTTGGACAGCACCTTGGCGTGCTTGGGGGCGGCCGAATCGGGGTTGAGGGCGACCGCCGCAAAGCCGGTGATGAACATGATCTTGATGTCGGGGTCGAGCTCGGAGGCGCGCCGCGCCAGCTCGATGCCGTCCATCTCGGGCATCACGATGTCGGTGAGCAGGAGCTGAAACGGCTCCTCGCGCAGCCGGTGGTAGGCCGAGAGGCCGTTGTCGTACGAGGTCACCTCGTAGCCGGCATTCTGGAGCGCCTTCACCAGAAAGCGCCGCATGTCGTTGTCGTCCTCGGCCAGCAGAATTCTAGACATGCCCCGCACCCGGTCGTGGTTTCCGCACGCCCGGCGCTGTGGCGCGGTCGTGCCCCGGTCCCTTGTTCAGGATTCCATAAGCGCGAGTCCTGGTAAACACGAGGTGAAGCCGTCGACGATCTTGGCAGCGACTGTCACATCATGGACAATGAGCGCCTGCCGAAGGCGCCGCCCGCCGTCGGCACGCCGACCGGGCTTCTGCGGAGGTCCTGTCGACCGAACTCCGGGCCGCCGGGTCGGTTTCGGCAGAGGAGGCCGGTCCGGGCTCACAGGGGGCCCATAGGGGCGCTCGCGCCAGCAGGGCGGCGGGCCCGGCGCGATCGCTCGGCCCTCCACCCGGGGCGCTCGCCGCCGGGTGCCCGCGCCCGGAGCCGTGCCGAATGCTGCCCGGCCGCGCCATCCCGTCGGTGCGTCCACCTGTGATGCCGTGTCCGTCTTCGAAGTCGCGTCCGCCCTCGATGCCGCATCCGCCCCGCCGACCGTCGCCCCCCGATCCCGCCGGAGCCGCATGACCGATCCGCACGACGAGCTCGACCCCCCCTTCGACGTGCTGGAGCCGGCGCACTGGCGCGGACCGTTGGTGTTCAACTCCCCGCACAGCGGCTTCATCTATCCGCGCCGCTTCCTGGAGACGACCCGGCTCGACCTGCCGACCCTGCGGCGCTCCGAGGACACCTTCGTGGATGAGCTGTTCGCCGGCGTGGTGGCGCGCGGCTTCCCGCTGATGCGGGCCTTCTTCCCGCGCTGCTACGTCGATGTGAACCGCGAGCCCTACGAGCTCGATCCGCGGATGTTCATCGGCCGGCTGCCGTCCTATGCCAACACCCGCTCGATGCGGGTCGCCGGCGGGCTCGGCACCGTGGCCCGGGTGGTCGGCGACGCCCAGGAGATCTATGGCGGCCGCATCCCGGTCGACGACGCCCTCGATCGCATCGAGACGCTGTACAAGCCGTACCACCGGGCCTTGCGTCGCCTGCTCATCCGCACCCATCGCGATTTCGGCGTGGCGGTGCTGGTCGACTGCCACTCGATGCCCTCGAATGCCGGTCCCCGCGACGAGCGCCCCCGCGCCGACGTCATCCTGGGCGATCGCTACGGCACGAGCTGCGCCCCGGTCGTCACCGACACGCTGGAGGTGGCGCTGCGCGGCCTCGGCTATGCGGTCGGCCGCAACAAGCCCTATGCGGGCGGCTTCATCACCGAGCATTACGGCCATCCCGCCACCGGGCTTCACACCGTGCAGTTCGAGATCAACCGCGCCCTCTACATGGACGAGCGCCGCCAGCTTCGCGGTCCGGGCTTCGGGGCGGTGGTGGCCGATCTCGCCGTGGTGGTCGAGCGGCTGGCGGCGATCCCGGTCGAGTCGCTCAAGCCATGGCGCGCCGCCGCCGAGTGAGGTGCCGGATGGCGCGGCGCGGCGTCCGTCTGCCGGCCGGCGCGACGGCATTCCGTCCAGCCCTCTCGGTCCCGCACGCCGTCGCGCTCATAACCGGGGACGACGCGCCCATAGATTCTTGTCGGGGCCACTGGCCCTGGGGCTGATCCGCCATAACCGGCCCGTCTGTATTCCAGCGTCCAGCTATGGTTGATAAAGATCTAGCGGCCACCTGCCCAAGTGTAGCCACAAAAAAAGAGGCCGCCAGCGTGTGCCAGCGGCCCAAGTCTAGGGAGGAAACGCCCAAGGAGGGCGGCGGTAACACGAGTCATCGCGCTACCGCACCGCCGAAATATGTCATCGCGGCGCACAAAATGCAAGACGCCGGGGTCATGGCTGATCAGCTTGCCGAGGGTTTCTCTACAACCGTTGCTTCGTTGCATTAGACTATCGTAGGGGCTCGCGGACTGCACGATAAACCAGCAGTCCGGCCAGACAGAACACGAATTGTGCAAGAAATACCGTTTGGTAGGCGGCCAGCGGATAGGTGCCCCCGACCGAATCGAAGCGATCGATCAGAATTCCCCCCATGAGCTGCGACAGAAAGCCGCCCCCCATGGTGCCCATGTTCATCAAGGTCATGCCGCGCCCGATCAGATGCGGGGGGAACAAGGCCCGTCCATGGGCGATGACGGCCGGCAGAAAAGCCGAGCAGAATCCGAAGGCGCCGAGCCAGGCCCACAGTCCCCACGCCGGCAGGGCGCCGAGCACGCCGAGGATGAGCAGCAGCGCCGCCGTGCTGCCCGCCCCCGCCAGGGTGGCGGCCCGGTAGCCGCCGAACACCCGGTCGGCGGCCCCCCAGGCGATCATGCCGATCGCTTGGGTCAGGGCCGGGATGAACAGCAGCGTGCCCCGCTCGGTCAGGTCGTAGCCGTACACATGGGTCAGGTAGGGGCCGCCCCACAGGCCGACGATCATCACGTAGCCGCCATAGGCGGTGAGATGCATCACGAACAGGCGCGGAATGTCGGGTTGGCGCCACACCGCGGCGACACCGCGCAGGCCCTCCGCCACCGTCTCGTGGCGGGCCTCGGGTGGCGCCGGCGGCTCGCGCAGCAGCAGCGCGATGAGCACGCCGATCACCGCCATGGCCAGCGCGATGGCCACGAAGGCGGCGCGCCAGCCGACCAGGGCGGTGGCGACGGCGAGCGGTGCGGTGGCGAGCAGCGAGCCGAGGGTGCCGACCCCGAGCTGGAGCCCGGCGAGCGCCGCGAACCGCTCCGGCGCCACCGTGCGGGCGTAATAGGTGAGCGGCCCCATCAGGAAGCACGAGGTGCCGAGCCCCATGAGGGCGCGGGCCGCCAGCATCTCGGCGGCGTCGGTGGCGACCGCGAATTGCAGCGTGCTGCCGACCACCAGGACCGCGCAGGCCAGCATGCAGCGCTTCGGCCCGAAGCGATCGATCACCACGCCGAGCGGAATCTGCACGGCCAGGAAGACGAAGAAGAACAGGCTGGAGATCAAGGCCAGGTCGCGCGCCGTGAGGCCGATCTCGGTCGTCAGGGTGGGGGCCAGCACGCCGATGCTGTTACGGAGGAACTGGCTGACCACGTAGCTGGCGCCGAGGGTGGCGACGAGGCCGACGGCGACGGTCGTCCGCCCGTCGACGGACGGGCGGGAGGTGGTCTCGGTCATGGTGCATTCCGCGGGTGGCCGGCCGATCCGGCCCGGCCTGTCGTCGCACGCGGTCGCGGGCCGAGGCAAGCCGGGCGGTGGGCCGGCGGACGTGGCGGCACGCGACCCTCGCGGCACGCGACGAACGGGCGGGTTGCTCGCCGCCGCGGCGTCTTATACGGCATCGGGGTGAGGTCGCGGAGTGCGCCGGGGCAGGACCTCGGCGGGACGCCGCGAACGGGGCCGGACGGCCCGGCGGGGCGGGGGACCACCAATCATGACGGCCATCGAGTTTTCGGCGTTCATCGACCGTCTGGCGACGGCCTCGGGAGAGGCGATCCTGCCGTTCTTCCGCACCGCCCTGACAGTCGACGACAAGAGCGCGGGCGGCATCTTCGATCCGGTGACGGCGGCCGACCGGGCCGGCGAGCTCGCCATGCGGGCGCTCATCCGCGACACCTTTCCGAGCCACGGGGTGGTCGGCGAGGAGTTCGGCGCCGACAAGCCGGACGCCGAATACGTCTGGGTGCTCGACCCGATCGACGGCACCAAGTCGTTCATCGCCGGCATGCCGGCCTGGGGCACGCTGATCGCGCTGACCCGCCACGGGCACCCGGTGTTCGGCATGATGCACCAGCCGTTCTTCGCCGAGCGGTTCAGCGGCGACGGCAAGACGGCTCGCTATCGCGGGCCGCGCAGCGAGCGGACTCTCATGGTGCGCCCCTGCGAGAGCCTCGATCGCGCCGTGCTGTTCACCACCAGCCCGCGGCTGATGAACCAGGCCGATCGCGCCGTCTATGCGCGGATCGAGGAGAAGGTGCGGCTGTCGCGCTACGGCGGTGACTGCTACGCCTATTGCATGCTGGCGGCCGGCCACATCGATCTCGTCATCGAGACCGAGCTGAAGCCGCACGATGTCGCCGCCCTGATCCCGATCATCACCGGGGCCGGCGGCATCGTCACCACCTGGGAGGGCGAGGCGCCCGAGCAGGGCGGCCGCCTGGTGGCGGCCGGCGACCGCCGCGTCCACGCCGCCGCCCTGGAGATGCTGAAGGCGGGGTGAGGGCGAATACGGGCCTCGGGGTGTTTTTCAGCGTATAGTTCTTGTGCAAACGCCCCGGAGGGAGCCCCGGTGACCGCTGAGGCCCCTAAGATGCCCCTCGTTGGGTACGTGCGGGTGAGCACCGCTCAGCAGGGACGCTCCGGTCTGGGGATCGAGGCTCAGCGGGGGGCCATGGAGCGCTTCGCCGAGGCCGAGGGCTTCGAACTCGTCCGTGTGTTCGTGGAGGTGGAGACCGGGAAGGGCTCCGACAGCGCGTGGAGGGCAGTGGCACGCAATGACTGTGCGCAATGTGCTCGCCAGAAGGTAGCGGCTCGGATAAATGGGCACGCTTGCAGAGGAAGTCGGGGACCAATAACGCGGAGGGCCGCGTGTTCGCACGGATCGCGTTCCTAAATGCATAGGGTTAAGGCTTATTGCCAACGGTCACGCGAACACCCGTTCCGGGACCAGTTTGGATGATTCTCAGCCCGGTTCCCGGCCCTGTTTGCGTCACCGACAAACCTGTGACGCTCTGACCGGGAGCACCAACGGCATTTATGTCGAGCGCGGGATTGGGCCCAGAGTTCACTATTTCTGCTGCTGCACCGCCCTGGTGCTGCCCCTCGATCTTCATTCCAACGATGTGTGAGCGATCCTGCGTATCTGGCATGGTCTGAGCCTTAGCGCTGCGTTGGACGTAGAAGTGAAAAGAGCCCCCGAGGCAGATTGCCGCGATGAGGAAAAGGATAACCGAACTCAGAGGCGGCTTCATGCTTGGCTCCAAGAACTCAGCGAGCACCACAATGATTCCGGCGATGATTCCAGACCAGCCTACAGATTTAGGCATGGCTGGAACTGCCCACTGGATAAACCTGAGGATCAGGGCTAATCCAAGCCCGAGGAAAAACCCTTCGCTCATCGGGCGAATCCTACGCTAGCGCGTAGATTAGCACACCTCTCGCCGGGAAGCTTCAATGAAGGTCAGCGCGGCCCATTCGACACATGCGAAAGCCCGCTGACCGGCAGTCGACGTTTGCGACAGGGGGCAGTCGGCGGCAGCTAGAGACGCGACCTGTACCTGAAAGTTGCACCTGAGCAAAGAATCTGCTTGCCCCTTAGCGACTGAAAAATCTGCAATAATTGTTGCATTGGGTGTGGTGGTGCCGCAAGAGGGATTCGAACCCCCGACCCCATCATTACGAATGATGTGCTCTACCGGCTGAGCTATTGCGGCGTCGGGCTCCCTGATACTGGGCGGCGGCGCGGTTGGCAAGTGATGCGGCGGCGCCGCCGGCGGCCCTCCGGCGCGCTCTCCGCCCCCAACAGGGGCGCGCCCTGGCGGTTCCGCCCGCCCGCCCGGCGTCAGGGCCGGCCGGCTTTGAAAAACCTCGGCGGAGCCGATAAATAGACCCCATGGCCGCGACCTTCCCGACCCCCGACCACGACCACGCCCGCTGCTCGGCCGCCGTCCTGGCGCACGCCGAGGCGGTGTGCAAGGAGCGCCACGAGCGGCTGACGCCGATGCGGCGGCAGGTGCTGACCATCCTGGCCGACAGCCACAAGCCGCTCGGCGCCTACGAGATCATGGAGCTGGCCGCCCCGGACGGACCGCGCCCGGCGCCGATCACCGTCTACCGGGCGCTCGACTTCCTGATGGCGCAGGGCCTGGTGCACCGCATCGAGAGCCGCAACGCCTTCCTGGCCTGTGCCCACCGTCATGCCAGCGGCGCCCTGGTGGCGTTCCTGATCTGCGATCGCTGCGGCACGGTGGGCGAGGCGCCGGCGACCGCCATCTCCGAGGCGATCGGATCGGCCGCCGCCGCCATGGGCTTCTCGCCCAAAATCTCGGTCATCGAGGTGACCGGCCTGTGCGCCCATTGCCGGGATGCCTGACCCGGCCGGCCGCGCCTCCTGACGAACCCGAACCCCTGGACGCGCCGCCGAGGCGCCGCGCCCCTTCCGGACTCCATCGCCGAGCCCTCCATGTCCCCCCATGCCCGCCCGCTCGACACCCTCGCGACCGTCACGGTGGTGGCCCTCAGCCTGAGCTGGGGCCTCAACCAGGTGGCCATCAAGGCGGCGCTGCCGGACATTCCGCCGCTCGTCCAGGGTGTGATCCGCTCCTCCGGTGCCCTGCTGATGCTGTTCGCCTGGTCGTGGGCGCGCGGCGTGCGGCTGTTCTCCCGCGACGGCAGCCTGCTGCCCGGGCTCGCCGCCGGCCTCTTGTTCGGGGTCGAGTTCGTCATGGTGTATCGCGGCCTGCCGCTCACCACCGCGAGCCGCGCCACCATCTTCCTTTACACGGCGCCGCTGTTCGTCGCCCTGATCGGCTCGCGGGTGCTGCCCGGCGAGCGGCTCGGGCCGTCGCAGTGGCTCGGGCTCGGGCTCGCCTTCGCGGGGGTCGTGGTGGCGTTCGGGGCTCCTCAAGCCTCGGCCACCACCCCGGCGGGCTCGACCCTCGCCGGCGACGCGCTGCTGCTGGTCGCCGGCGTCGGCTGGGCCGCCACCACCCTGGTGATCAAGGGCACCCGGCTGGTCTATGCCGCCCCGGAGAAGACCCTCGGCTACCAGCTCGCGGTGTCGATCCCGGTGCTCGCGGTCGCCGCGATGGTGTTCGGGGAGAGCCTGACGGCGGCCCCGCGCCCCGGGGCGATCGGCTGGCTCGCCTATCAAACCGTCTGGGTGGTCGGAATCACCTATGGGCTGTGGTTCGCCCTGGTGAAGCACTATTCGGCCAGCCGCCTGTCCGCCTTCACGTTTCTCACCCCGCTGTTCGGGGTGGCGGCCGGCCATGTGGTGCTGGGGGAGGCGATCGACTGGCCGTTCGCGGTGGCGGCCGCCCTGGTGGTGGCCGGGCTCGTGCTGGTCAACCGCCCGCGTTGACGGCGGCCTGCCGCCCCGCGTCGCTGGCGGACTGCCGCCCGCGTTGACGGCGGCCTGCGGGTCTGGCACTCCGCAGGCGGGCCGCGGGCTCCACGGACGGGCCGCACAGGCCGGAGGAGAGTGCGATGAGTGATCTGGCAGGGCCGGCCCCGCGCCGCAGGACGGTGGCCGTGAAGGTCGGCAACGTCACGGTGGGCGGCGGCGCGCCGATCGTCGTGCAGTCGATGACCAACACCGATACGGCCGACGTGCAGGCGACGGTCGCTCAGGTCACGGTACTCGCCCGCCAGGGCTCCGAGATCGTCCGCATCACGGTCGACCGCGACGAGGCGGCCGCCGCCGTGCCGCACATCAAGGAGCAGCTGCTCAAGACCGGCGTCACCGTGCCGATCGTCGGCGACTTCCACTATATCGGCCACAAGCTGCTCGCCGACCATCCGGCGTGCGCCGAGGCGCTCGACAAGTACCGGATCAACCCCGGCAATGTCGGCTTCAAGGAGAAGAGGGACCGGCAGTTCGGCGCCATTGTCGAAATGGCGATCCGCCACGGCAAGCCGGTGCGCATCGGCGCCAACTGGGGCTCGCTCGATCAGGAGCTGCTGACCCACCTGATGGACGAGAACGCCCGGCTGCCGGCTCCGAAGGACGTGCGCGCCGTCACCCGCGAGGCGATGGTGCAGTCGGCGCTGCTGTCGGCCGCCCGGGCCGAGGAGATCGGCCTGCCGCGGAACCGCATCATCCTGTCCGCCAAGGTGTCGGCCGTGCAGGACCTGATCGCCGTGTACCAGGACCTCGCGGCACGCTCCGACTATGCCATCCATCTCGGCCTCACCGAGGCCGGCATGGGCTCCAAGGGCATCGTCGCCTCGTCGGCGGCGCTCGGCATCCTGCTCCAGCAGGGCATCGGCGACACCATCCGCATCTCGCTGACGCCGGAGCCCGGCGGCGACCGCACCCTGGAGGTGAAGGTCGCCCAGGAGCTGTTGCAGACCATGGGGTTCCGGGTGTTCGTGCCGCTCGTCGCGGCGTGCCCGGGGTGCGGACGCACCACCTCGACGACGTTCCAGGAGCTGGCCCAGGAGATCCAAGGCTTCATCCACGCCTCGATGCCGGAGTGGAAGACGCGCTATCCGGGCGTGGAGGCCCTCAACGTCGCGGTGATGGGCTGCATCGTCAACGGGCCGGGCGAGTCGAAGCACGCCGACATCGGCATCTCGCTGCCCGGCACCGGCGAGCAGCCGACCGCGCCGGTGTTCGTCGACGGCAAGAAGGTCGCCACCCTGCGCGGCCCGACGCTCGCCACCGAGTTCAAGGCCATGGTGATGGACTACATCGAGCGTCGCTACGGCACCGGCGCCACCAGCGTCACCGGCGGCAACCAGGGACGCACGGCGGCCGAGTAGGTGACGGCGGCCGTCACGCTCGGCCGCGCCCGATCAGCGCGGACGTGCGCCGCGCCTCACATCGGCTCGCCCCAGCGGCTGACGGCCGGATCGGCGGCGTCGGGGGCCGGGCAATTCTCGGTCGGCAGGCGCGCCTTCTTGGCGGCGACGCAGCCGCACAGCCGGCAGATGCGCTCGTCGTCGGACGGCGCCACCCGCTCCAGGATTTGATAGGCGAGCCGGCCGTCGGGTGCGACGAGGTCCGGGCAGGCCCGGCACACCGCGAGCCGGGTCGTGAAGGTGCCGTCGTCGACCAGCGCGAACCCTGCCTTGGCCCAGCGGAACAGCGTCTTGGCGGCGGAGGCGACGAGCCGCCCATTGCCGTGCAGCGGCGCCGTGTCCATCTCCGGTGGGTTGGCGAGCAGCACCCGCAGGAACGCCGGGCTCGCCTTGCAGGTCATCAGATGGTGGGCATAGAGCGGATCGGCCAGCACCGCCGCGGCGACCCGTTCGGGCGGCGGATGGTCGAGATCGAGCAGATCCGCCAGACGCTGCGCGACCGCCGCCAGGGTGGCGTCCTCGTCCATCGCTCGGGTCTCGGATCCAGGAGCCTCGGCGACGGGGTGCTGGTCGATGGTGCTCGGGGGGCTGATGCCGGTGTCGGGAGGTGAGGCCATGGGCGCATCGGGCAATGGCATGTCGGGACCATTTTGGTTGCGGGACAACGGGCTCCGCTGCCTGGTGGAGCCCTGCCCGTCCTGGGACGTGCTGGATGCCGCCGGCCAGGTGGTCGATCGCGTGTCGCGGGTCGAAGGGGTCGACGGGCGATTTCTGGCGCTCGCCGATGTCGATACGCAGCGCATCTATCGCGGCGCCGTTCTTCCCTACGAGGTGGACACGCTTCCCAACAGGGGAGTCGTGGCCAAGCGGTTCGTGATCACCGGAGACGGTGACTGACGCCACCGTCGGTCTCGACGGTCGCGACGACGGACGGGGCCAGGGGCCACCGTCCGCGAGGCTGCGCGCGCCGCGTCCGTCACTTCACGAGGCGCAGCCGGGCTTCCCACTCAGCCGCAAGGCTCCGTAATAGGTGGCGATCCGGCAGGCGCCCGGCGGATGGCTGCATCCCGACGACCCGCCGGGGGCGGTGGGATCGTTCGGCACGCCGAAGAACGCCGCCATCTGGGCGATGCCGGCGAGCGCGAAGGTCGCGTACTGCTCGCCGAACCACACCTTGCGCATCACGTCGCGCACGGCCGCGTAGTCGGCCTGGCCCTCGCACGACAGGCCGCCCGGGAAGGTGGGCGGGCCGCCGTAGTGGTGGCCGAGCTCGTGCGCGATCACCAGCGCGATGCCCTCCATCTGGAGCGCCACATAACGCACCAGCCCGCCCTTGATGGCGATGTGGCGGATGCCGCTGCCGTCGACCCAGGCATAGGCGTTGACGGTGTCGTCGGCCCAGTCGAACTGATAGGTCACCTGCGGATAGAAGGCGGCGTGCTGGTCGAGCAGATACTGGGTCCACTGGCGCGACAGCGGATCGTTCCAGGCCCGCATCGGATCGGCCGCCTTGGCGGCGGCCTCCTCGTCCGAGATGAAGCTCGCGGCACCGGGCGGGATCGGCACCACGGTGGCCTCGGCCGGAACGAACACCGGCCCCTTGAGGTCGCGGGCCTGATGGCGGGACACCGTCATGGCCGGGGCTGCCGCCCGGTTGGCGAAGCTGGCACTGTCCGGCGCCTGACGGCTGCCGGCGCCATAGCGGCGGACATGCTCGGGCGAGCCGACGATCGGCCGCTCGTCGTGCCCGGCCGTCAGGCTGAACTGGTTGCGGAACTCGGTGTCGCGCGCATAGAGCTGCACCGCGTAGTCGGCACTCACCACGCCGTTGGTGTCGATGAGGTGCCCGGCGAGGTCGGCTGGCGGCTCCTCCTGCTTGGTCGCGATGTGGTGGAACCCGGCGTAGTAGTCGCCGATGTGGACCGACGCGATCGGCACCGGCTGGCCGGCGGGCGTGACCAGCTCGTCGCCGGGGGCCAGCCGGTCGGCGCGCCGCAGCGTCTTGTCGGACATCAGGAACAGGTGATCGCTGGTCACCGCGATGGCGGTGTCGGCATAGACCACCAGAACCGCGTATTTCTGCTTCGAGGCGCCGGGGGTGCCGTTGCTGAACGCCACCGTGTGGGACTGCCAGTCGAGATCGAGGCCGCACGCCCGTACGGTGTCGCCGACCACGAAGGTCTCGATCGCCCGATAGCCGGTGTCGGTCGCCACCGGGGTGCCGAACGCCAGGCACGAGCAGGTGCAGTAGCAGATGCTGCCGTCCGGCCCCTGGACGATGACCGGGTGGTTCACTCCCCAGCCGGTTGCCTTGCAGATCTCGTTCACGGAGCCCTGAATTCCGCTGCAATGGGCGCTCGGGCACGGGTTGACCATGGAAAAATCCTCCTCTGCAATCAGGAGGAGATTGAGTGCTCGATCTAAACGCTCGTCAAGGTTGAAGTAGTCAAGTCACCACCTTGTCATAGCGCCACCTCGAGCGGAGACGGAGGCGGAAACCGCCACCGCCGCGGCGGTCGGCTGCCCGCCCGGCCTGGGTGCTCCTCTCGCATGCACATATCCGCATGTTGATGCAGGTCAAGCCGGGGTCGTGGCCCGTTGCCTATAAGTCGGGCCGGCTCGAACCAGTTCGGAGAAGCACGATGCTGAAGATCGCCGTTCTCGTCTGGATGATCGTCGGCATCACCCTCGCCGGGGTTCTGGTCGTCGTCATCGTCACGGTGCCGTCGCTCTATGCGCAGGGCATGAGCCTGATCCCGATCGCCGCGGCGGCCGGCTTTCTGGCCGCCATTCCGGCCGCGCTCGTCATCGCCAAGAAGATCCAGTCGCTGACCGTCTCGCGCGGCTGAGCCGCGCCGTACACCTGATCCCGCACCGCGCCGCGCGGTTGAGCCGCGCCGCGCGATGCTGCGAGCGGATCAGAGCGGCGCTCGGGTGATCGCCGACAGCGGTCCGTTGACGTCGAAGGCGTGCGCCACGATGCCGGTGACGCCGAACGCCGCCAGCCGGGCCGCGTGCTTGGCGCGGTAGCGCTCCGCCGCCTCGGCATCGCGGAACAGGTAGACGCCGCCGGCGCGGCGCGTCTCGGCATTCTCGGTCCAGATCTTCCAGATCAGCCCGTCTTCGGCCGCGATGTCGCGAGCGAGCCCGTCGAAGGCGGCCGTCATCGCGGCGCCGAACGGGCCGTCATAAGGAAAATCGAACTGCAACAGGGTCGGGCTCATCGCATGTCCTCGTCACGGGGCACGGCGACACCGTGCCGAGGGCATCGATAGCAGATCGACGGCGCCGGCGCGGCCAGTCTCGCCCTACAGCTTGAGCTGGCGGGCGAGCTGCACGGCGGCCTGGCGCTTGGCGGCGATGTCGGCCTCCAGCGCCTGGTCGGCGCGGCCGATCTCGGCGAGGCGATCCTCCTGGGTCTTCAGCGTGTCGATGTAGCGGCGGCCGAGATCGGTGCCGGAGCCGACGGCGCCGAGGTTCTGGCGCAGCCGCGCCTGGTCGTCGCCGATGCGCTTGCGCTCGGCGTCGAGCCGGCCCCGCTCGCCGCGCGCCCGGTTGATGTCGCCGACGAGTGCGCCGAGCTTCGCGGCCGTGTCCTTCACGGCAGGCGTCTCGTTCTCCAAGCCACGGATGCGGGCGAGGATCTCCTCGGGCGCGAGATCGGTGAGGATCACGGTCTGGCGGTCGGTGCGCTCCAGCACCAGCGACGCCTTGGTGGTCTTTCCGCGCGGCGCCGCGACGGTGGCGCGGAAGCGGGTCGGCGTCTCCTCGACGCCCTTCTGGTCCGGCGCCGGCGCGAAGCCGTCGGTGCGCGCCTCCTCGATGACGATCTCGCGGTCCTCGTCGGCCGGCGGGGTGATCTCGTAGGCGAGGGTGCGGCGCGATTTCGTCGTCAGGGTCAGCTCGCCGTCCACCGCCTTGCCGAGCGTGGTGCGGCGGATGCCCAGGTCCTCGCGGCGGATGTCGGTCTTGGCGTCGAGCGCGAAGGTGACGTACCGGAAGGTGCCGCGCGCCAGCAGCGGCAACTGGGCATCGCCCACGAAGGCGGCGGTGCCGTCGGCGCCGTCGAAGGCGGTGACGATGCCGGGCGGCAGGCTGGTGTCGCCGTCGTTCTTGATGCGCACCGCGGCGAGCGGCCGCCGCGCCGAGGTCTCCGGCTGGTACAGCCAGGTGCGGGTCGCCTGCACGTCGCGATCGACGAACGGCACCATGGCGGTATGGCCGGTCGCCACCGTCACCTTGGCGGGGAAGCGGTAGAGGAGCTGGGTCGCCGCCTCCTCGGCCTCGCTGGCGCGGGCCAGGTTCGCCATGCTCTCGGCCTCGGGCGCCGGCGGCGGCATCGCGGCCGGCGCCGCCAGGGCCGGGGCCATGCGCTGCATCTGCCCCACCTGCGGGGCCGGCATCCGGCGGGGCGCCGCCCCCTCGTACATCTTGGGCCGCGGCTCGGCCGCATCGGCGTCGTCGCTGCGCGGCATCACCCGCGTGGCGGTGGTCACCGGAACCTCGGGGCGATCGGTGTAGAAGGCGGTGTAGAGCGCCTGGCGGAGCGCCACCGGGTTACCCGAGACCAGCACCAGCTCGACATCGGTCCAGTCGCCGCCGGTGAGGTTCTCGACCACGGCCCAGCCTTGCAGACGCGCCGTGCCGCCCTCCTTGGGCAGCACCAGCCGATAGGAGGTCTTCCACACCGGCGCCGCCACCACGTAGCCGAGCGCGACCCGCCGGGTGCCGTCGCCGAGGAAGCCGACCGAGACGGTGCGGCGGTCCTTGGCGCGGTTGCGGGTCTGGCCGGCGAGCGCCCGCTCGATCTGGGCGCGGGTCTCCGGATCGGTGAAGCGCAGCGTCGTCAGGTCCTCCAGCACGGCCTGGACGAGGCCGCGCCCGGTCATCAGCGACAGGCGGTGACGGGTGACGGTGCCGCCGCCGTTCGGCAGCGTGATCTCCTCGGGCTCGACCCGGAACACCCGGCCGGTGGCGGTGACCGGGCCGGCGATCTCCACCTCGGTGCCGACGAGCGCGTTGAGCAGCGCGGTCGGCGAGGCGAGCGCGTCCGGACCGAACGGCAGGTCGCGGTAGAGCTCGGCGAGCGGCTGCTTGCCGGGCAGGCCGACGGCGCCGACGCCGCCCTCGCGGTCGAACACGGTGAGGCTCTTGAGCACGTCGTCGACCTGGTCGAGCCGCACCGGCAGCTCGATGCTGCCGCCGCCGGTGACCGGGCCGGCGTGCAGGAACTGGGCGAGGCCGGCGCTCGACAGCACGACGCGGACGAGCGGCAGCTCGGCGGCGCCGGCCGTCGTCCCGGCGAGGAGCGCGGCCGCCGCGAGGCCGCCGGCGAGGCGGGCGCGTCGCGACGGGCGGGCCGTGAAAGGCAGGGACAGCGTCGGGCGGTTGCTCCGCGATGGCGGCGTCGGCGCGAACATGGGGGCCTCGTGGTTGGCGTGGCGGCAGCTCGGGGTCGTGCGGAACCGGACCGTGCGGAACCGAGCCGTGCAGTGCCGATGGCGCAGGTTGGTCGCGGCGCGGCCTCGCGCCGTTCGACCCGGACCGGCCGATCTCGCGCGCCCCGCCGCGGCGGACCGGCGACGGCTCCGCAGTGGCGGCGGTATGTCAGTCCCCGACCGCGGCGAAGTCAGGGCCGAAACGCAGTCGCCGGACGGCCGTATTCCGGCGGTCCGGCGACGGAGTGTTGCGGGTGGTGCGCCACCAGGCGGCCGAGGTCGACGTCGCCCGTCGGCCTCAGCCCTCCTGCGCCGCCTTCTCGGCCGCGCGGGCGATCGCCTTCATGATCAGGTCCTCGGCCCCGGCGGTGTCGAGCCATTTCGCGATGGTGACCCACTTGCCCTTCTCCAGGTCCTTGTAGTGCTGGAAGAAGTGGGCGATCTGGTCGCGCACGATCAAGGGCAGGTCGGTGTAGTTCTGCATGTCGGTGTAGTAGGGATGCAGATTGTCGACCGGCACCGCGAGGATCTTCTCGTCGCCGCCCGACTCGTCCTCCATCAGCAGCGCACCGACCGGCCGGCAGCGGACCACCGAGCCCGGGAACACCGGCACCCGGTTCACCACCATCACGTCGATCGGGTCGCCGTCCGGCGACAGCGTGTGCGGGATGAAGCCGTAGTTGCCGGGATAGTACATCGCCGTGTGCAGGAAGCGATCGACGAACAGGGCGCCCGACTTCTTGTCGATCTCGTACTTGACCGGCTCGCCGCCGAGCGGGATCTCGATCACGACGTGAATGTCCTTGGGCGGATTGCGGCCGGGCGAGATTTCGGAGAGGTTCATCGGAGCTCCAGTGGCAACGGACAGGTCTCGGCGGGCCGTCGAAGGCTCCACCAACGCTGCCTGATTACTGCGCCGGGCCGCCCCGCCACAACAGAATTCAACCATGCCGGGCCGCCGCCGGACGCCGCGGCCAAGCGGCGATGCGACGGACGTCGCCGCGACGGACGTCGCCGCAACCGTCAGGCGACCGCCGCCACGGCGGTCGGCTGGTTCAGCCGGCTGTGGCGCGCCCCATACCCCGCATAGACGACGATCCCGACGGCGGTCCACACCACGAAGCGCACCCAGGTGGCGCCCGACAGGCTCATCATGATGTAGAGCGACGACGCGATCGCCAGCGGCACCACCACGACGGCGGCCGGGCAGCGGAACGGCCGCGGCAGATCGGGCTGGGTGCGGCGGAGCACCAGCACGCAGGCGCTGACGACCACGAACGCGAACAGCGTGCCGATGTTGCACATCTCGGCGACGAGGCCGATCGGGGTGAAGCCGGCCATCACGGCCACCACGCTGCCGACCAGGATGGTGGCGACGTGTGGCGTTCCGTAGCGCGGATGCACGCGGCACAGCGCCGGCGGGATCAGCCCGTCGCGGGCCATGGCGAAGAAGGCGCGGGTCTGGGCGTAGATCATCACCAGGCAGACGGTGGTGAGACCCGAGATGGCGCCGACCCCGACGAGTGCCGAGCCGAAATTGTAGCCGAGCGTCCGCAGCGCGTAGGTGACCGGCTCGGCCGTGTCGAGCCGGGCGAAGGGCACGACCCCGGTGAGGACCGCGGCGACCGCCACATACAGCAGGGTGCAGATGGCGAGCGACACGATGATGCCGATCGGCACGTCGCGGCGCGGGTTGCGCGTCTCCTCGGCCGCGGTGGTGAGCGAGTCGACGCCCAGATAGGCGAAGAAGATGATGGCGGCGCCGGCCGAGATGCCCGCCCAGCCGAAGGGCAGGAACGGCGTCCAGTTGGTGACGTCGACGCGCGGCCCGGCGAGCAGCAGGAACAGGAAGATGGTGCCGAGCTTGAGGCCCACGAGGGTGCGGTTGACCGCGGCGCTCTCGCGGATGCCGCGCACCAGCAGCACCGTGACGAAGGCGATGATCAGCATGGCGGGCAGGTTGACGACGCCGCCGTCGTGCGGCACCGCGGTGATCGCCTTGGGCAGCTCGATGCCGGCCGACTTGAGGATCCCGACCAAATAGGCCGACCAGCCGCCGGCGACCGCGCAGGCGCCGACCGAGTATTCGAGAATCAGGTTCCAGCCGACCAGCCAGGCGACGAACTCGCCGGCTGCCACGTAGGAATAGGTGTAGGCGCTGCCGGCCGCCGGGATCGACGAGGCGAGCTCCGAATAGGCGAGGCACACGAGCCCGCAGACCACCGACGACAGCACGAAGGAGAGCATGATGCCGGGACCCGCGTAGCGGGCCGCGGCGACCCCGGTGAGCACGAAGATGCCGGTGCCGACGGCGGCGCCGATGCCCAGCATGACCATGTCGAAGGCGCCGAGCGAGCGGCGGAGGCCGGTCTTGCCGATGTCGTCGCTCACCGTGGCGATCTGCTTGGTCCGGAACATCTGATCGGCTCGAAACATCGGCATGCGGCTCTCTGGTCGGGCGAGCGTGGCGCGGGCGCCGTCGTCGCGATGCGGGACGCGGAACATCGGTGCGATGCGGGACACCGTCGCGACGGCGCCGTGCGGTGGAGACGGTGACACGACGGCGGCCGATCGGGCCCCGTGGCGGGTCGCCGCGATGTGAAGCAGGAATCCGCTCCGGCCGTCCTTGATCGATCTCAGTCCCGACGGCGAGCCGGCTCCCGCGTCGCCGGGAATGGTCTTGTGCGAGACCGGCTAATCCATTCGGCGGTTTTTCGCTAGGTTCCAGGTTCGCGGCGCCCGGACGGCGCGACGCGCCGATTCGGGTGCCGCGCCCCGGAACGACGGCGAAATGATCTCCGGAAACAGGACTAAAGGTCCTTCAGGCGATCCTCGTCGAGCACCCGCTTGCCGTAGCTCTTGGCGGTGTAGAGGGCGGCGGCGGGATTGTGGCCGAGCACCCGGTCCTTGGTGATCAGGGTGGTCACCGGCGCGTCGGAGTGCTTGTAGAACAGGGCATCGTGACCGACGCACAGGCCGATCAGCACGTTGAGGTCGGTCTTCTTGGCGTTGAGGGCGACCGCCTGGAGCACCGGGTTGCAGCACGCCTCGAAGCCGCCCGGCTTGATCTTGTGGGCGTCGGGCACGCCGATCTCGGTCTTGTCGAGGCCGCCGATCTTGCACAGCACGGTCTGCGGGTCGAAGCCGCCGCGGCGCAGGATGGTGGCGAACAGCCGCGCCTCCTCGATCAGGCCGACGCAGGTGGCGATGCCGATCCGGTGGGCGCCGATGCGGCGCGCGAAGGCGAGCGTCTCCTCCACCCGGTTGAGCTTGCCGTAATAGGTGCCCTCGACCTCGGCGGAGGCGCGCGCCAGAACCGCATCCGGGCCCTCGCCGCGATAGCGCTCCGCCACCTCCTCCACCACCTCCGGGGCGGTCTGCTTGCCGACGCAGAAGGCGGGCGGGTTACCGCGCTGGTGATAGCAGTCGAGCTGTCCGCATTCGGAGCAGGTCGGTTCGGCAGGCTTGGTCATGAAGGGTTCCACACGGACGTCGCGACGGGGCGGGCAGCGCGGGGGACGCGGGCTCGCCGTCCGGGATGGTAGCGCAGCGCGCCGTGCCGAGCAGCCGGGGCAAATACGGGCACGATCGGCCGCTCGGGCGAGCGCGCGACCGGCACGGCAGCCGGCCGGACTGCGCGGCGGCGGCCATTCGGATCACCGATCAGTGTGTGTCGGCGCCGCCGATGGCCTTCAAGTCGGCCTCGAGGCGATCGCGAATCCATGGCGCCGCCACCAGGCGCGACAGCCGCTCCTGCGCCCCCTCGATCCACGCCCGCTGGCGGGCGTGCAGCACGGCGAGCGCCGCGCGAGCGCCTTCGGGGTCGCCGGTGCGGGCCGACAGGAGCGCGCGCGCGACCAGGTTGATGTCGTACTCGCCGGGCATCTCTGCGATGTCGGCCGCGGCCTCGGTCATCTCGTCGCGGAGATAGTGGGCGAGGAACAGGCTCCAGGCGAGCGGATGCGGGTTGGTGGAGAGATGGCGGCGGGCCTGCTGGAGCAGCGCCAGGCCGCCGTCGACGTCGCCGGTCGCCACCATGAAGCCGCCGACCTGCATCAGCACGCGCACGTCGTAGGGGTTGAGCGCCAGGGCCTTGCGGGCCAGCTCGCGGGCGCGCTCGACGCGGCCGCGGGCGAGCTCGATCTGCATGAGGGTGTAGTGGGCGCGCGCGCTATTGGGGCCGAGCTCGACGGCGCGATGGGCCAGCGTCACCGCGGTCGACAGATCGCCCGACGCGCTCAGGCCGTGCAGGTAGTCGCGGACGTGCAGGCGGGCCAGCAGCACATGGGCGAGGACGAAGCCGGGATCGTCGGCGATCGCCCTTTCGAGGCACTCTCGCGTCTGGTTGTGTCGCCCGGGATCGTAGTAGCGCGCCACCTTGGCGGCCAGGAGGGCGCATCCGTAGCGCGGCGGCGGCTGCTGCTCCTGCTTGCGGCGTTCCGCGGCGGCGACGATGCCGAACGGCTCCAGCAGGATGCTCAATGCCTCCAGCGCCATCCTCCGGCGCGCCACCTCGCGTGTCTCGCCGGGACGCGCCGTCTCGAAGTCGGCGTGCCAGATCACCGCCTGGTCGGGCAGCGTGGTCAGCCGCAGCGTCAGCACTGGGTCGCTCTCGTTGCCATAGACCAGGATGGGCGTGAGCAGATAGTCGGCCGGCACTGTGCCGGGCCGGTCGTTGCCGGGCCGCGCCAGGACGACGACGATGTCCTCGAACCGCGACAGTGCGTTGACCAGGATGGTGTGGACGGCGGCCGGATCGACGCGGCCCTCCCGGACCGCGCCGGTCGTCGTGATCGGCGCCACGGCGATGCGTGGCTCGCCATGGCGGGCGGCGTAGGCGGACGCGCGGACCGGGTCGTCGGCCTGCTCGACGGCCGGCGTTCGGCTCCTCTGGGCACGCAGCACCAGGGTATTGACCAGCCCATAGGCCACCAGGGCGCCGATCACCACCGCGGCGACCGGCAGCCAGGCGGCGCCGATCCGCCCGCGACGGTCGCCGCCCGCCGGCGCCGGGGCGGTGCGAATGTCGGGAGCGAGTGGGGCGGTCGCAGCTGGCGTCGGCGCAGCGGCGTCGACGGTCGGCATCTCGGCGGTCTCGGGGGGGACGGCCGGTTGCCCGCACTCGAACACGGGAACGTAGCGGCCGCGCGGCAGCGTGATGCGGACCGCGTCGTCGCGGCCCGCATCGGCGTAGTAGCGCGCCAGCTCCTGGCGCAGGCGCGCCGCCTCGGTGCGGACGATCGACTGGGAGTTGGGATCGAAGCTGGCGTCGCGCCCGAGGGCCTCGACCGCGATGGTGTAGCCCTTGATCTGGTCGCTTCGCCCGGCGAGCGTCCGGTCCACCACATAGGACAGGAAGGCGCTGATCTGAGGCGAATCCCGAAAGCGCGGGCTGGCGAGGACGCGAGTCAGGGCTGCCCTGATCTCGGTCTCGGAGAGTTCGAGAGTGCCGTCCGAACGCAGCACGGGCGAGGTTCCGGTTGCTCGGCGACCGCCGAGATCAGTGCCGACTGGATTCGCGATGCCGCTGACCGAGGCCGAGAGCGCGATCGGTGTCGCGGCGGCATGCCGACGCGGTCACGGTCCTAACGAGCGCCCGCAGATCTCGAACATCAGCGTATTCCAAATTCGCGTGCGAGTTGGGACACGACAGGCCGTCCGTCGTGTGGCGGTCCGTCGTATGACTGTCAACTGACAGCCAAGTCCCCCATATTCGCAGAATTTCGGTAAGGATTGGATCAGACGGTAGCGTTCGACAAGAGAGAGACGGGCCGAATCCTCACAGGAATGGCGAGAATGGATAACTACTGCCACAACTCCCAGAATATGGGAAACGGCGTTGTCAGTGGTGCGGACAGCGCCCTGGCAAGCGTGCTGCGGGCAGACTTGCCGCGACTGCGAAGCGTGCTCGACGTCTACGCGACCTGCCTGGAGCAGCTCGTCGGAGAGTTGTCGGCGGCAGGCGAATCAGTCGAGCGGCGTCGCGCGCTGCTGGCGCATCTGCGGCGGGACTACAACCGCATCCTGGTCGATCTGGAGCGGATCGTCGCCGTGGTGGATGCGGCCGAGCCCGACGGGTTGCCGTTCGGGCGCAGGCTCCGCGCCGTCATGGCGGAGATCGACCGCGACGAGCCGGGGGTGGTCCGGCGCGGCTGGCGGGATCGCAACCGCCTGCGGCCCGACTCCTTGCGTCGCCGGCGCTGCGCCGGCGAGGCGTGAGGTCCAGTCGTTCGTCCGGAACGTGATCGCCGGTGCGGCCCCCTTCTGGTGGACGCCTCGTCGGCGACCGGGACTTCGTGACCGCGGGACTCCGCGACCCCGAAAATCCATGACCGGGATGTGACGCTCGCGCCGCGCTACGGCACGCGACGAGGCTGGACCAGCCGCCGCGACAATTGCCGTGCGTAGCCCTGGAGGCTCGTCACCGTGTCGGGGTTCGGTTCCTCGGGAAGGACCCGGATCGAGCCGACCACCGCCAGGGCGCCGATGCACCCGTCCCGCGCATCGAAGACCGGCGCCGCCATCACATTGATGCCGACTACCACCTCTTCGGGTGCGGTGGCATAGCCCTGCTGGACGATGCGGGCGAGTTCGGCCTCGACCCGCGCCCGGTCGACCACGGTCCGCGCCGTGAAGGCTTCGAGCGGACGCGCCAGCACACGCTCCTTCACGGGGGGCGGCGCGAAGGCGAGCAGCACCTTGCCCTGGGCCGAGGCATGGAACGGCAGCTCGCTGCCGGGCCGCACGCCGATCTCGATGGTCGACGCGCCGGCGACCGTCGCCAGCACCAGCGCGCCGCGCGGCGTCATCGCCGACAGCACCGCCGTGTGGCCGAGCCGGTCGCGCAGCTCGCGCATGGGGCCGTCGGCCGCCTGCACGAGATCGGTCTGCGGCGAGAAGCGGGCGAGCAGCCGGCTCTTGGGGCCGATGGCGTAGCGGGCGGTCGTCGGGTTGCGGGTCAGGTAGCCGCGTTCGACCAGCGTGTGCAGGTGGCGGTGAACCGCGCCCTTGGTGACCGCCAGGCGATCGGCGATCTGGGTGACGCCGAGCTCGTCGCCCGACAAGGCGATCGCCTCGAGCACGTCGAGAGCGAGGTGGACCGAGCGGACCCCGGCGCCGGCCCGCTCGTCGCTGGCTTGCTTGCTGCTGGTTTGCTGACTGCTAGCCCGCTCGTCGCCGGCTCGTTCTTCGGCCGGCTGGCGGTCGGCTTCCAGGCGGTCGGCTCGCAAGGAGGCGGCCCGCAGGCTGTCCGCCCGCAAGCTGTCGGCCTGCTCGTCGCCCGCACCCGACCCGTCGCGCACGCGGACCCCCGGTATCATCCGCAACACGCAACCAGATTAATCCCCTATCGCCCGTCGGCAAGCCGCCGGCCCGCGGCGTGGCGCCGCGTCCCGCCACGATAGGGCAGGGGCGCCCGCGACCCGCGACGAGGATGTCGGCCGGTGCGCGCCGGCCTCAGCCGGCCGTCCCGCGGGCCGGCATCTCGGGCACCACGGTGGCGACGATGGAGGAGTCCAGCGCCTCGTAGTCGGCATAGCCGATGGTGGCGTACAGCTCGGCGCGCGTCTGCATGCGCGGCAGCATCGCCTCGGTGCTGCCGTCGCGGGCGAGCGTCGCGTAGAGATCGGCCTGTGCCCGGGCGGCGCAGCGCAGCGCGCTCACCGGCCAGATGACGATCTTGTAGCCGAGCGCCGCGAACTCCGCCGCGGTGAGGAACGGCGTGCGGCCGAACTCGGTCATGTTGGCGAGCAGCGGCACGCCGGGCAGGCGGTGGGCGAACGCGCGGAACATCTCGGGTGTGGTCAGCGCCTCCGGGAAGATGACGTCCGCTCCGGCCTCGACGTAGCGTTTCGCGCGGGCGAGCGCGCCGTCGAGCCCCTCGCTCGCCGCCGCGTCGGTGCGGGCGACGATCACGAGATCGCGGCGTGCCCGCACGGCGGCCTGGATCTTGGCCGCCATGTCGGCCGGGTCGGCGAGCTTCTTGTCGTTGAGGTGGCCGCACTTCTTCGGCAGGAGCTGGTCCTCGATATGGACCGCGGCGGCGCCCGCCTCCTCGAAGCAGCGCACCATGTGCATGACGTTGAGCGCCTCGCCATAGCCGGTGTCGCCGTCGACCAGCACCGGCAGGCCGGCGGCGCGCGCCACCTGGCGGACGAAGAACGCCACCTCGTCGACCGTGACGATGCCGAGATCGGGCAGGCCCATGGAGGCCGTCATGGCGGCGCCCGAGAGATACAGCGCCTCGAAGCCGGCGGCCTTCGCCTGGAGGGCGGCGAGACCGTTGTGGGCGCCCGGCATCGGCAGGATGCCGGGGCGCTGGAGCAGGGCGCGCAGGCGCTGCCCGGCGGGAGCCGCAGGGCAATCGGAGGAGATCAGGTAGGTCATGGCTGTCTCCCGCGGCCGCGGTGGCCGCATGGTCGCTGTTCGGGGGAATCGTCCGGCCGCGCGGCGCTCACCTCGAGGTCCGTTCGTCCCCGCGACGGCGAGGACAGGGATTGTTCGACCGGCGGCTTGATGGGTGGCTCTGGTTTCCCGCTGTCGCGGGCGCGAGTGGAGGACGGGGTGAGCGCGTCGGACCACGCTTACCGCGCTCCTCGGCGGCTGTCGACGCGCCCCGGCATGCGGGTGGTCGCACGCTTGCGGTGGTGCCGCCGCGGCGTCATGGTCGGGCGCGGCGTCCGCCGCGATTCCCCGCCCGCCCGTCATCACCCGTCCCTGGACACGTGCCGTCGCCCCGCTATGTTGACGCGAGAGGACCGCCGATGAGTGGGCTTCGCATCCCCGCCGTGTACATGCGCGGCGGCACCAGCAAGGGTGTCTTCTTCCATGCCGGCGACCTGCCGGACGATCCGGCACGGCGCGACGCTGTGCTGCTGCGGGTGATCGGCAGCCCCGATCCTTACGGCAAGCAGATCGACGGCCTGGGCGCCGCCACCTCCAGCACCAGCAAGGTGGTGCTGGTGCAGCGCTCGCCGCGGCCCGATTGCGACGTCGCGTATCTGTTCGGGCAAGTCTCCATCGCCGAGCCGCTGATCGACTGGTCGGGCAATTGCGGCAATCTCACCACTGCGGTGGCTCCGTTCGCCATCCAGCAGGGGCTGGTGCCGGCGGGGCCGGACGGCCTGCGCGTCGTGCGGCTGTGGCAGGCCAATCTCGGCAAGCGCATCGTCGCCCACGTGCCGGTGCGGAACGGCGAGGTCGTCGAGGAGGGGGCGTTCGAGCTCGACGGCGTCGCCTTTCCGGCGGCCGAGATCCGGCTCGAGTTCCTCGATCCGGGCGGCGGCGCCGCCGGCGTGCTGCCGACCGGGCGGCCATGCGACACGCTCGACGTGCCCGGCCTCGGGCCGGTCGCCGCGAGCCTGGTGGACGCCGGCAACCCGACCGTGATCGTCGCGGCCACGGCGCTCGGCGTTTCGGCGACGGTGCGGCCCGCCGAGGCGGACGCCGATGCGGCGTTCGTGACCCGCTGCGAGGCGGTGCGGGCCGCCGGCGCCGTCGCCATGGGCCTCGCCGCTTCCGCTGCGGAGGCGACCGCCAAGCGTCCCGCCACCCCCAAGCTGGCGCTGGTCGGCCCGCCAGCCGCGTATGTCGCGGCCGGCGGCCGGGCGATCGCGCCGGAGGCTGTCGACGTCGTCGCCCGCATGATCTCCATGGGCAAGATGCACCACGCCTTGACCGGCACCGGCGCGGTGGCGCTGGCGGTCGCGGCGGCGCTGCCCGGCACCCTGGTGGCGGACCTCGTCGACTGCGGCACCGGCGCGGCGCGCGGCGCCGCGGGCGGCCGGCTGGTCCGCTTCGGCCACGCCTCCGGGGTGCTGCCGGTCGGCGCCGAGACGTCGGTCCGCGACGGCGCCGTGGTGATCGACAAGGCGGTGCTCAGCCGCACCGCCCGCCGTCTGATGGAGGGGGTCGTGCATGTGCCGGCCGCCGTCCTCGCGTCCTCCTCTCGCGCCGCCTGAGGGCGGCGCTCGTCATCGGGAGACCTGCACCATGCTCCGCCTTCTCGCCGCCGCCCTCGCGGTCCTCGTGGTGGGCCAGCTCGCCGTGCCCCCCGCCGCCCGCGCCCAGACGCCGGCGGCGCCAGACTATCCGGCGCGCCAGATCACCTGGGTGATTCCCTACGCGGCCGGCGGCTTCGCCGACATCCGCGCCCGTAAGATCGCCGAGAAGCTCGGCAAGGCACTGGGCGCCACCGTGATCATCGACAACAAGGCGGGCGCCGGCGGCGTGCTCGGCACCGCCGCCGTCGCCAAGGCGCCGGCCGACGGCTCGGTGATCGGCATGGGCAATCTGGCGCCGCTCGCCGTCAACGTCTCGCTGATGGGCAAGCTGCCCTACGATCCCGCCACCGACCTGGTGCCGGTGATCCTGATCGAGCGCTCGCCGCTGGTTCTCACCGCGGCGCCCGGGCAGGGGCTCGCCGGCGTCGCCGATATCATTGCGCGGGCGAAGGCGGCGCCGGGGCGGATCAACTACGGCTCCTCCGGCATCGGCGGCGCGCACCACCTCTCTGGCGTGATGTTCGGCCGCCAGGCCGGCATCGACATCGTCCATGTGCCCTACAAGGGCGGCGGCGCCGCCGCCAACGATCTGCTCGCCGGCCATATCTCCATGATGTTCGAGATGGGCTATGCGGCGCTGCCGTCGATCGAGGCGGGCAAGATCAAGGCGCTGGCGGTCACCGCCAATCACCGCCTGGCACAGCTTCCCGACGTGCCCACCATGGCGGAGGCGGGGCTGCCCGGCTTCGAGTCCTACAACTGGCAGGGCGTCGTGATGCCGAAGGGGACGCCGCCCGAGATCGTCGCCCGGCTCAACAAGGAGCTGAACGCCATCCTCCAGATGCCCGACGTGCGCGACAGCATCGTGTCGCAGGCGAGCGACCCGGCCGGCGGCACGCCGGAGGAGTTCGCCGCCTTCATCCGGAGCGAGACGGCGAAATGGGGCGAGGTGATCCGCGCCGCCGGCATCAAGCCCGAATAGCCCCTGGCCGCGTCCTCGCGTCGGCTGCCGGGGGCGGCCGCGCGGGCGCCTCAACCCTGCGACCGAGAGACGAGACGACGAGAGACACCATGCCGACGCTCGCCCGCCCCGATGGAGATCTGGCCTACGAGGTGGTCGGCGAAGGCCCGCCGCTCGCTTTGGTCACCGGCCTGGGCGGGGTGGCGGCCTACTGGACGAATCTCGTGCCGGTGCTGTCGCGCTCCTTCTCGGTGATCCTGCACGATCAGATCCCGACCGGCGCGTCGCGCGCCCGCGCGCGTCGCACCACCCACAGCGTCGAGGCGCTGGCCGCCGACCTCGCCGCGCTTCTCGATCATCTCGGCTGCGACCGCTGCCACATGATCGGCCACTCGACCGGCGCCGCGGTCGGGCAGGTGATGGCGCTCGACCATCGCGACCGGCTCGGCCGGCTGGTGCTCTACGCCGGCTGGGCCGGACCCGACCCGCACTTCTCCTACTGCTTCGAGATCCGCCGCCGGGCACTGATCGAGCGCGGCGTGCCGGCCTACAACGAGATGGGGCCGCTGTTCCTCTATCCGCCGCGCTGGATCGCGCGCCACCGCGACAGGGTCGCCAAGATCATCGCCGACGCCGACGCGGCGCCGCCGCCCGCCGAGGCGATCGCGGCGCGCATCGACATGATCGTCGCCTTCGACCGGCGGGCTCGGCTCGGCGCGATCCGCGCGCCGACTCTCGTGGTCTGCGCCGAGGACGACATCCTGACGCCGCCCCATCTGTCGGAGGAGTTGGCCGCCGGCATCCCGGACGCGCGGCTGGCGCGTCTGCCGTGGGGCGGCCACGCCTGCTCGCAGACCGCGCCCGAGGACTTTCTCGCCGCCGTGCTGCCGTTCCTGGAGGGCCGGTGAGCGGATCGGCACCGAGCACGACCTTCGCGCGGGAGACCCGGACCGTGCCGCGTTCCATCGTCTGCCTCACCATCGATCTCGCCGCCCCGCCGCATGGCGCGGCGGAGGGTGCGGAAACGGCCGGGCAGCCGGCGACGCCATTCGCGTCGGTCGGTGCCGCCCGCCTCATGGATCTGCTCGGGCGGCGCGGGCTGCCGGCCACCTGGTTCATGGCGACGGAGGCCATCGCGGCGCATCCGGAGCTGTGCGAGCGGGCGGTCTTCGCCGGGCACGAGATCGGCCTGCTCGGTGTGGGCGCAGCGCCCGCGGGGCTGTCGTCCGCGGACGCCGATCTGAGCCGTGGCATCGCGGCGATCCGGGGGCTTGGCGGACAGTCCCCGCGCGGTTTTCGGGCGGCCGGCGCGGCGCTGGACGACGCCACCCTGGCGCGGCTCGACGCGCAGCGCTTCACTTACGACTCGTCGCTCCGCAGCGGGCATCTCTGGCCCTGGCGGCTGCCGCGCCGCCCTGCCGCGCCGGGTGCAGGTGCGACGGGCGACGACGCGACGGCCGCCGGCTTGATCGAGATGCCGATCGGCTGGCCGCCGGTGCTTCGCGCCGGCGTTGACGGCGCGCACCCGGTCCCGGCCTCGGCGCTGGTGCTGGAGGCGCCCCGCCTCGCCCTTCAGACCCTGCTCGACGAAGCCCTGTTCATGCGCGACAGCCTCGACTGGGGCGTGCTCACCCTGGCGCTGGACCCGGCGGTGATCGGCCGCGGCGCCGGCCTGCGGGCCCTCGGCGACGTGCTGGACACGCTGATCGAGGCCGGCGTCGTGTTCCTGACCGTGGCCGAGGCGGCCGCCGAGGCGGTCGACCGCCTCGGCCCGTAGCAGCGGCGAGCGGCCGCCGCCCGGCGATGCGCACCGTCAGTCGACGATGTGATAGCCGCCGTCGACGTAGAGGGTCGAGCCGGTGATCGAGCGCGCCGCGTCGTGCGCCAGGAAAGCGGTGGTCAGGCCGACATCGTCGATGCTGACCAGCGCGTGGGTCGGCGCCTTGCCCCGTGCCTTCTCCAACAGCTCGTCGAATTCCGGGATGCCGGAGGCGGCCCGCGTCGCCAGCGGGCCGGGCGAGATGGCATGCACCCGGATGCCCTTCGGCCCCAGCTCGGCCGCGAGATAGCGCACCGCGCTCTCCAGCGCCGCCTTGGCGACGCCCATGATGTTGTAGTTCTGCACCACCATCTGGCTGCCGTAATACGTCATGGTGAAAAGCGCGCCGCCTTCGGTCATCAGCGGCTCGGCCAGGTGCGCCATGCGGATGAACGACCAGCACGACACGTCCATGGTGGTGAGGAAGCCGTCGCGGTCGACGTCGATGACGCGGCCCGACAACGCCTCCCGCGGCGCGAAGGCGATCGAGTGGACGACGAAGTCGAGGCGCCCCCAGGTCTTTGTGATGCGCTCGAACACCGCCTCCATCTGGCCGGGCTCGCGGACATCGAGCGGCATGACGATGTCGGCTTCGAGCTCCTGCGCGAGCGGCTCGACATGCGGCCGCGCCTTTTCGTTGAGGTAGGTGACGGCGAGCTCGGCGCCGAGCGCGCGGAACGCCCGGGCGCAGCCCCAGGCGATCGACTGGTCGTTGGCGATGCCGACGATCAGGCCACGCTTGCCCTCGTGGATGCGGGCCTTGTAGGCGGGAATCATGCGCTGTCTCTCTGCTGTGGGTGGCGCCGCCTTCGGCGACATCCCGGTGCGACGATGGCGGAGGGAGAACGACGGAACAACGACGGAGGTGAGGCCAAGGATGGACCGCCGGGCGCGGGCGGGTCGGGCGAGCGCGTCCAGCCCCTCGTGCGGCCCAGCAGGGGGAGCGCCGCGCGGGACGAGCGGCCGCGCGGCGCCGGCACGCTACGACGCCTCGCGGACGGTCGCCTCGCGCGGCACCACCGTGAGGCTCGGCCCGGCCTCGCCGCCGAACATCCGAACGACCCGGCGCAACCGCGTCTCCATCTCGCCGGTCGGCTCGCCGCAGGCGGAGAGCGCCTGGCGGATGATCGCCAGCCCCTCGGCGCGGGCAGCCGGATCGTCCGGCAGCAGCGACGGGATGGCCGCCACGGCCGCTTCCGGGTCGATCAGCAGCATGAAGAATTGCTCGCGCAGCAGCGCCTTGAACTCCGCCAGCGGCACCGCCCGGGTCTTCTCGCTGGCGCTGCGGATGCGACGGACCATCTCGAAGCCGCGCTCGTCGACCGAGGCGCGCGGCAGGCCGACATAGACGATGGCGCGGACCACCGCCTCGCGCAGCCCGCCGACCGGGATCTTGTCGTGCAGCTCGGCGATCCGCCGCTCCACCAGCTCGCGGTGCAGCGCGCTCTTGCCGGCCCGGCGCAGCGGCGCCTCCGATTGCGGGTCGACGCCGTAGAACGCCTGGACGAAGGGTGAGCCGAAGACGGCCTGGAACACCGCCTCGCTGGCGCCGTCGCGCCAGTCCCGCCAGGCGTCGAGGCCGGCGACGATCTGCTCCGACACCCTGTCCTGCCAGGCCAGGAACGGGTTGTCCGGATCGGCCGGCCGGCGGTGCTGGCGGACCCAGTCGGCCGCGGCGGCGAGCGGCGCGGCGAACGGATTGGCATCCGACACCAGCTCGTATTGCAGCCGCAGCGGATGCAGCCGGTACATCGCCTCCGCCATCGGGGCGGTGACCATGGCGCGCACCATCGGCTGCGCGAAGGTCTTGTAGAGCGCGAGATTGACCTCGGACATCCGCGCCACGGTGGCGAAGCGGCGGTCGTCGTCCGCCGTGTTGCCGCCGAGCCGCCGGATGTCGTCGAGGGTGCGGGCCTCGCAGCGCATCACCCAGTCGCCATGAGCGAGATCCGGATTGAGGGTGTCGCCCGTCTTGGGAACGAACACGGCCTCGTACAGCCCGGGCGGCAGCACGTCGACGAGATCGATGTTGCTGGCGAACTCGCCGTGCTCCTTGCGGGCGACGCCGCCCGACACGAAGATGCCGAGATGGCCGACCGACTCGTGCACCGCGTAGACGATGGTCTGGCCGTAGGATCGGATCTCGTCGACGTCGTCGTAGAGCTGGAGAATCCAGCCGAGCGCCTGCTGGGGTGGCGTGATGTTGTCGCCCTTGGAGCAGAACACCACGATGGGCGAGCGGATGTTGCGCAGGTCGATGGCGGTGCCGGTCGAGGAGCGCACCTCGCCGGCCGCCAGCTTGTTGCCGACGAACAGCTCGTCGACAATGAACTGCATCTCGTCGGCGTTCAGGTTGACGTGACCGCCCCACCACCGCTCGAAGCCGAGATATTTCGGCGCCTCGTCGTCGACATTGGCATAGAGATTGTAGGGCTTCTTCCAGACGGTGTTGGCGGGATTCAGGTTCTCGAAGTTCTGCACCAGCCAGGCGCCATCGAAGCGGCCGTGGCCGAGATCGCTGGTGAAGGCGGTGAGCCAGCTGCCGCCGAGCAGCCCGCCGGTGTAGCGCATCGGGTTGAGGCCGCTCTGTCCCGTCCAGTAGGACAACGGCGAGCCGGCCACGATGATCGGGCCGAACAGCTCGGGCGCGACGGCGGCCAGCATCATCACGGCCCAGCCGGCCTGGCAGTTGCCGACGACGCACGGCTTGCCGTCCGCCTCCGGGTGGCGGTCGATGACGGCCTGGAGAAACACCGCCTCGGCGCGGGCGATGTCCTCGATGGTCTGGCCCGGCATCGGATCGGGCAGGAAGCCGACGAAGTAGCACGGATGCCCGGCGGCGAGCGCGACGCCGATCTCGCTGTCCGCCTTGAAGCCGCCGATGCCGGGGCCGTGGCCGGCGCGCGGGTCGACCACCACGAAGGGGCGCCGCTTCGGATCGATCTCGACGCCCTCCGGCGGCACGATGCGGACGAGACCGTAATTGACCGGCCGCTCCAGGGTGCGGCCATCGACCACCAGCTCGGCCGCATAGTCGAGCACGTGGGGCACCGCCATCGCCATGTGGTCGCGATAGCCGTTACCGCGCTGGCGCATCACGTCCCAGAACAGGATAGTGCGCTGGGCATAGTCGATCAGGTAGGAGATGGCCGCGACGGCGGCGTTGCCGCCCGTCACGACGGCGCTGGCCTGCGGCGACGGAATGTGTTCGTCAGCCATGATCGGCTCCTGGCGTGGGGGTGATAGTCACGGTTGTTTGATCGATGCGGGCCGTGGTCCGGATCGGTCCAGGCCGTGCTGGAGCGCCATCAGCCCCAACACAGGGTCAGGCCGATGTCGCCCGGCATGCCGTTCGGGAACGAGACGATCTGGGCCTTGAGGCGATAGCCGCGTGGCTTCATGTGCCGATCCCAGAAGTCGTACAGCTCCTTCGGCAGCCCGGTGAGCGTGGCCGCCCAGCCGGGCTCCTGGTTGTTGATCGCACGGCCGCGATCGGTACAGAGCGCGTTGGGGAAACGGATCACCTGGATCTCGGTGAGCCCGTTGGCGACCGCCCGGTTGATGATCGCGGCGGCTCGCTTCAGCCGCTCCGCGTCGTCCACTCCCGAGGGCTTCTCGAACTTCTCCAGGAGAGCCACCTTCTCGGCTTCCTCCTGGGCCCGTAGTCGCATTGCGGCCTCGGCCTTCGCGGCCTCGGTGAGGGCGATCGTCTTCATCAGGTCGTCGGCGGTCGGAAGAATGGTCTCGGACGCTGCGGCCATGGCGGCCTCCGCGGGTTTGGGAAGGGTCGGCGCGCTGGGTGGGCGCCGTGAGCCGGTGATCGAAAATCCGGCTCCGTCTCATCAGGACCGTTGCTAAAGCGCCATTCCAACGGAAGTATGAGCATGGCAGACGGTGCCGACCTTGACCGGAGTCAAAACGTCCTGGAGGTCGGCGAAGCGTGCGGTGCATCGGCCGGCGGGCCGATGAGATCGAGGAGGGGGCGGACCATGCGTTCATGGGTCTTTGTGGTGGCGATTGTTCTCGGACTAGGACTTCCAGCTTATGCGCAGTCGGGAGCGGACCCGATCCCGGTGGGGGTGGCGACGGCCGAGCGGCGCGCCATCAACCAGTCGGCCGACTTCGTCGGTCGCGTCGACGCCATCGACAAGGTCGAGATCCGAGCCCGCGTGAAGGGCTTCCTCGAAGCCGTGCAGTTCAAGGAAGGCGACCGGATCAAGACCGGCGATCCGCTCTACGCGATCGAGAAGGGGTTGTTCGCGGCCGACGTGGAGCAGGCGCAGGGCGCGTTGGAGCGGGCCAAGGCGTCGCTGGCGCTCGCCAGCCTGCAACGCCAGCGCGCCGAGGATCTGCTGGCCCGCAGCTCCGGTACCGTGGTGGCGCGTGACCAGGCGATCGCCGAGGAGACCTCGGCCAAGGGCGCCGTGCTGAGCGCCGAGGCCAACCTCGCCACCGCCAAGATCAATCTCGGCTACACCGCGATCACCTCGCCGATCGACGGCAAGGTCGGTCGTACGGCGCTGACCAAGGGCAACGTGGTGGGGCCGGACACCGGCGTGCTCACCACCATCGTCAGCCAGGACCCGATGTACGTCACCTTCCCGATCAGCCAGCGCGAGCTCCTGGAGGCGGCGAACCGCGGCGGCAAGCGATCGCCCGAGGAGCTGACCGTGTCGCTGCGCTTCTCCGACGGGTCGACCTACGACCAGACCGGCAAGATGAACTTCATCGACGTCTCGGTGAACCGCTCGACCGACACCGTGCTGGCGCGCGCCACCATCGCCAATCCGGATGGCCGCCTCATCGACGGCCAGTTCGTCCGGGTGACGCTCCAGACCGCCACTGCCGAGGAGAAGGTGCTGGTTCCGCAGGCGGCGCTGATCGCCGATCAGCAGGGCGTCTACGTGTTCGTCGTCGAGGACGGCAAGGCGGCGGTGCGGCGGCTCACGGTCTCCTCCTCGATCGGTCCCGACGTGGTCGTCGACACCGGGCTGAAGGGCGGCGAGCTGGTCATTGTCCAGGGCTTGCAGGGCGTGCGGCCCGGCGTGCCGGTGCGCGCCAACCCGACGCAGCCCGTCGGCCGGAGCTGAGCCATGCTGTCCTCGATCTTCGTCGACCGGCCGCGCTTCGCGGTCGTCATCGCGATCGTCACCACCATCGCGGGCCTCGTCTCGCTGCTGGCGATCCCGTTCGCCCAATATCCCGACATCGTGCCGCCGCAGGTGCAGGTCACCACCAGCTATCCGGGCGCCTCGGCCGCGGTCGTCGAAGCCACCATCGCGCAGCCGCTGGAGGCCCAGATCGTCGGCGTCGACAAGTCCATCTACATGAAGAGCGTGTCGGGCGACGACGGCAGCTATACGTTGATGGTCTCCTTCGAGCTCGGCACCGATCCCGACATCAACACCGTCAACGTCAACAACCGGGTGCAGGTCGCGCTGTCGCGCCTGCCCGAGGACGTCCGCCGGCAGGGCGTCACGGTGAAGAAGAAGTCGTCGGCGATTCTCGGCGTCGTGGCGCTGTCGTCGCCGAAGCAGACGCACGATCCGCTGTTCATCTCCAACTACGTCACCATCAACATCCTGGACCAGATCAAGAGCACGCCCGGCGTCGGCGATGCCGCGTTGTGGGGGCCGCTCGACTACGCCATGCGGGTGTGGGTGCGGACCGACCGCCTCACCGGGCTCGACCTCACCACCGGCGACATCGTCAAGGCGATCCAGTCGCAGAACGTGCAGGCGGCGGTGGGCCGCATCGGCGCCCGGCCGATCTCCGACGACCAGCGCCTCCAGCTCAACATCCAGACCCAGGGCCGCCTCGCCTCGGTGGCGGAGTTCGAGCAGATCGTCGTGCGCACCAATCCGGACGGCTCGGTGCTGCGGCTCTCCGACGTCGCCCGCATCGAGCTCGGCGCCGCCACCTCCGACACCACCACCGAGCTGAACGGCAACCCGGCCGCCGCCATCGCCATCTACCAGGCGCCCGGCGCCAACGCGATCACCACGCTCGACGCCGTCAAGCGCCTGATGGGCGACCTGGAGAAGCGCTTCCCCGAGGACCTGACCTGGAAGGTCACCTACGACCCGACCACCTTCGTCAAGGCCACCATCCACGAGGTGCAGAAGACGCTGGTGGAAGCCTTCGTGCTCGTCGTGCTGGTGGTCTATCTGTTCCTCGGCAGCTTCCGCGCCACCCTGATTCCCACCATCGCGGTGCCGGTCAGCCTCATCGGCACCTTCGTGGTGCTGCTCGCCATCGGCTACTCGGCCAACTCGGTGTCGCTGCTCGCGGTGGTGCTGGCGATCGGCATCGTGGTGGACGACGCCATCGTGGTGGTCGAGAACGTCGAGCGGGTGATGGAGGAGCATCCCGAGCTGTCGGTCGCCGACGCCACCAAGAAGGCGATGACCGAGATCACTGCGCCGATCGTCGCCATCACGCTGGTGCTGTTGTCGGTGTTCGTGCCGGTGGCGTTCATCCCCGGCATCTCGGGCGAGCTGTTCCGGCAGTTCGCCGTCACCGTCGCGGTGTCGATGTTCCTGTCCGCCATCAATGCGCTGACGCTGTCGCCGGCGCTGTGCGCCGTGCTGCTGAAGCGGCATCACGGGCCGCGGCGCGGGCCGATCGGCGTCGTCATGCGGTCGATCGACCGGGTGCGCGACGCCTACGGGGCGGTGACGGCCCGCATCGTCCGCATCAGCGTCGTCAGCCTGGTGGCGGTCGGCGCCGCGGCCGCGGGGACCTGGGGCTTCGCGCGCATCACCCCGACGGGCTTTCTGCCCGAGGACGACCAGGGTGCCTTCTTCGTCGTCGCCCAGCTTCCGGGCGGCGCCTCGGTGGCGCGCACCTCCGAGGTGGTGAAGCAGGCCGAGGCGATCCTGGCCGACGAGAAGGCCATCGCCGACTTCACCACGGTGGTCGGGCTCAACTTCATCGACAACTTCTCGCAGGCCAACGCCGCCTTCATCGTCGTCACCCTGAAGCCGTTCGAGGAGCGGGCCGACCGCTCGCTCGGGGCCGGCGCCGTGATGGCCCGTCTCGCCCCCAAGCTCCGCCAAATCCCGGGCGGCACGGTGCTGCCGCTGGCACCGCCGCCGATCATCGGTCTCGGCACCGGCGGCGGCTTCACCTATGTGCTGGAGGATCTCCAGGCGGGTGACCCCAAGGTGCTGGCCCAAGTGCTGCGCGGGCTCTTGATCGCCGCCAATCAGGACCCGGATCTCAGCCGGGTGTTCAGCACCTTCTCGGCTACCAATCCGTCGATCCGGCTCGACATCGACCGCGACAAGGCCCAGGTGCTCGGGGTCGAGCTGTCGTCGGTGTTCCAGGCTCTCCAGGCGACGCTGGGCGGGCTCTACGTCAACGACTTCAATCTCTATGGCCGCACCTGGAAGGTGCAGCTCCAGGGCGAGGCGGTGGACCGCGCCATGGTGGACGACCTGTTCCGCATCAATGTGCGCAACAAGGACGGCCAGATGATTCCGATGCGCAGCCTCGCCGAGGCCGATATCGCGATCGGACCGCCGTCGCTGATCCGCTACAACAACCGGCGCGCCGTGACGGTGCAGGGCGCGCCCGCCGAGGGCGTGTCGTCCGGGCAGGCGCTTGCCGCCATGGAGCGGGTCGCCGCCAAGACGCTGCCGACCGGCTTCGCCGGCGAGTGGACCGATACCGCGTTCCAGGAGAAGCGGGCGGAGGGCAAAACCGCCATCATTCTCGGCTTCGCGGTGCTGTTCGCCTATCTGTTCCTGGTGGCGCTGTACGAGAGCTGGACGATTCCGGTGCCCGTGCTCTTGTCGGTGACGGTCGGTCTCCTCGGCGCATTTGTGGCGATCGTGCTGGCGGGACTGACGCTCGATCTCTATGCCCAGATCGGCATGGTGGTGCTGATCGGCCTCGCGGCCAAGAACGGCATCCTGATCGTCGAGTTCGCCAAGGAGCAGCGCGAGCGTGGCGTGCCGCTGCTGGAGGCGGCCACCGAAGGCGCCCGGCTGCGCTTCCGGCCGGTGATGATGACGTCGTTCGCGTTCATCCTCGGGCTGTGGCCGCTGGTGGTGGCGGAGGGGGCCTCGCAGCTCGCCCGCCGCGACGTCGGCACGCCGGTGTTCGGCGGCATGATCTTCGCCTCGTTCCTCGGCATCTTCGTCATTCCGCCGCTCTACGTGGCGTTCCAGGCGGTGCGCGAGCGGCTGCGCCCGAGCACGCGGCCGAAGGTGGAGCTCAAGCAGGACGCTGCCGTCGAGTGATGCTGTTTCCGGGTGATCGGTTCGCCGTCGTTCCGGGGCGCGGCACCCGGATCGGCGCTTCGCGCCGGCCGGGCGCAGCGAACCCGGAACCCAGCGACACACGTCATCTCACGGCAAACTTTTGACTCCCGGCTGGATTCCGGACAGCCGCTTCGCGGCTTCCGGAATGACCGCCGAGTGGATTAGCCGGATCTCGTATGAAGCCGCGTGTCCCGGCTCACGGCGCGTCGCGCCGCGTCCGGGACACGAGGTGGCGGAGTCTGCTCCGCCTAGAGCGGTATCCGATCCAACTGGATCGACCCCGCTCTGGAAGTCCTTATTTGATCGCATTTTCGACGGCGAACCGGGTCCCACTTCGCCGGAAAATGCTCTAGCGCCCCTCGATCTCCTCGCGCAGAATCTCCAGCTCCAGCCAGCGCTCCTCCGCGGCGGCCAGCTCGGCCTCGGCGGCGGCCGCCGCCGAGGAGGTCTCCTCGAACGCCTTGCGGTCGCGTGCGAACAGGCCCGGATCGGCGAGCGTGTCGTGCAGCGCCGCGATGCGGGCCTGCAAGGCTGCCATCCGGGCCGGTAGCGTCTCCAGCGCGTGCTTCTCGTTGAAGCTGAGGCGGCGCTTGCCGGCCTTGGGCTCGCTGTCGCGCGGCGTCGGCGGAGCGGCGTCGCCCCCCTTGTCGCCGGTGTCCTTCGGGGTCGGGGCGGCGGTCGCACGGGCGAGGTCGCGGCCGCGCTGCGCCAGCATGTCGGAGTAGCCGCCCGCATACTCGGTCCAGCGGCCGTCGCCCTCCGGCACCAGCACGGCGTTGACGATGCGGTCGAGGAAGTCGCGGTCGTGGCTGATCAGCAGCACCGTGCCGGCATAGTCGCCGAGCATCTCCTCGAGCACGTCGAGCGTATCGAGATCGAGATCGTTGGTCGGCTCGTCGAGCACCAGCAGGTTCGACGGCTTGGCGAGCGCGCGGGCGAGCATCAGCCGGCCGCGCTCGCCGCCCGACAGCACGCCGACCGGGGTGCGGGCCTGCTCGGGCGCGAACAGGAAGTCCTTCATGTAGCCGACCACGTGGCGTGGCTTGCCGGCGACCATCACGCTGTCGCCGCGACCGCCCGTCAGGGTGTCGGCGACGGTGGCAGCCGGATCGAGGCTGTCGCGATCCTGCTCCAGCATCGCGACCTCGAGGTTGGCGCCGAGCCGCACCGTGCCGGCGTCGGGCGCCAGCGTTCCGGTGATGAGCGACAGCAGCGTGGTCTTGCCGCTGCCATTGGGGCCGACGATGCCGATGCGGTCGCCGCGCCGGATGCGGGTCGAGAAGCCGGTCACGATCGGCCGGCCGTCATACGCCTTGGCGACGTCCTTGGCCTCGATCACCAGGGCGCCCGACGTGTCGGCCTGGGCCGCCGCCAGCGCCACGCTGCCGGCGGCGGCGCGGTAGTCGCGACGCTCGCGCCGCATCGTCGCCAGCAGCTCGACGCGCCGCATGTTGCGCTTGCGCCGGGCGGTGACGCCGTAGCGCATCCAGTGCTCCTCGGCGACGATCCTGCGGTCGAGCTTGTGCTGCTCGCGCTCCTCCTCGGCCAGGACCTCGTCGCGCCATGCCTCGAAGGCCGAGAAGCCGCGCTCGATGCGGCGCAGCCGGCCGCGGTCGAGCCAGGCGGTGGCCCGCGACAGGCCGGCGAGGAAGCGGCGATCGTGGCTGATCATCACGAGGGCGGCGCGCGAGCCGGCGAGCGTCGTCTCCAGCCACTCGATCACCGGCAGGTCGAGATGGTTGGTGGGCTCGTCGAGCAGCAGGATGTCGGGATCGGGGGCGAGCACGCGGGCGAGCGCGGCGCGGCGCGCCTCGCCGCCGGAGAGCGTGGCGGGCTCCTCGTCGCCGGTGAGGCCGAGCTGCTCCAGCAGATAGCGAGCGCGGTACGGGTCGTCGCCGGGGCCGAGACCGGCCTCGACATGGGCGAGCGTCGTCCTGGCGTCGCCGAAGTCGGGCTCCTGCGGTAGGTAGCGCACGGTGGCGCCGGGCTGCACGAAGCGGTCGCCGCGGTCGGGCTCGACGAGGCCGGCGGCGATGCGGAGCAGCGTCGACTTGCCGGAGCCGTTGCGGCCGACCAGGCACAGCCGATCGCCGGCCGCCACCGCCAGCTCGACGCCGTCGAGCAGCGGGCGGCCCCCGAAGGTCAGGCCGATGTCCTTGAGCTGGAGGAGCGGCGGCGCCATCTCAGCCTTCCGCCCGACTGTCGGGGCCGGTGCGCCCGGCCGCCACGGTGCGGGCCGCGCGGCGCACCGCCTGCTCGAGCGCTTGCAGGAAGGCGGAGCGGTCGCGCGGGCCGAACGGCCGCGGGCCGCCGGTCACCTCGCCGGCGGCGCGCAGGTCGGTCATCAGGTCGCGCACTGCCAAAGCCATGCCGATGTCCGCCTCGGTGAACGCCTTGCCGGTCGGCGCCAGGACGGCGGCGCCGGCCTTCACGCAGCGGGCGGCGAGTGGCACGTCGGCGGTCACCACCACGTCCCCCGGACCCGCCTCGCCGGCGATCCGGTCGTCGGCCGCATCCATGCCGGCGCCGGCCGCCACGCGGGTGATCAGCGGGTTCTGCGGCACCCGGATGAAGCCGGCCGCCACCACGACCACGGCCACGCCGTGGCGGGCCGCGACGCGGTAGATCTCGTCCTTCACCGGACAGGCGTCGGCGTCGACGAGAATGCGTGGACGATGAGGCGCAGGCGCTGCGGGAGCGGATGGTTCGGGTGCGGACGGTATGGACATCGGGTCGCGATAGCGGGTTTTTCCGATCCGCGCCACCGCGAGAGGGCGGTCCGGCGCGTCCCTTCACATGCGAAGGGCTGCCCGCGAGGGCAGCCCTTCCATTGTCGAACCGGGTCCGGCGAGGACCGCGGACGCCGCTTTGCGCGACGCTGGCACCGCAGGGCGGCGCCGGCGCCGCATCAGGCGGCGCGGACCTCGCGAGAGGCGAGGATCCAGGTCGCAGCCGGAGACCACGGCGAATGACAATGAGACACTGGATCACCTCCTTTCGGTTGTTGACGATGCCCGGCATGTAGGGTGCGGCGCAGCGGATGGGAAGACCCTCGCCGCGATGCTCTCCCCACCTCTTCCCGCGCACGGGAAGAGGTGGCCCGTCTACTCGGCCAGCTCGCGCATCACCGTCAGCACGTCGGCCTTGGCCTCGAAGCCGATGCCGGGCGTATCGGGCAGCCGCACCCACGAGTCCTCGACCGCATAGCCGTCGGCGAAGCCGCCGAACGGCTTGAACAGGTCCGGATAGGACTCGTTGCCGCCGAGGCCGAGACCGGCCGCGATATTGAGCGAGAGCTGATGGCCGCCATGCGGAACGCAGCGCCGCCACGACCAGCCGTGATCCTTCAGCATCGCGAGGGTGCGCAGATACTCCACCAGGCCGTAGCTGAGCGCGCAATCGAACTGGAGCCAGTCTCGATCGGGCCGCATCCCGCCGTGGCGGATCAGGTTGCGGGCGTCCTGCATGGAGAACAGGTTCTCGCCGGTCGCCATCGGGTGCTTGTAGACCTGCGCCATGGCGGCCTGGAGGCCGAAGTCGAGCGGGTCGCCGATCTCCTCGTACCAGAACAGTCCATAGGGCTCGAGCGCCTTGGCATACGCGATGGCGGTCTCCAAATCGAAGCGGCCGTTGACGTCGACCGCGAGGTTGGCGCCGTCGCCGACGACCGACAGCACCGCCTCGATGCGGCGCAGATCCTCGGGGAGCGGCGCGCCGCCGATCTTCATCTTGACGACGCGATAGCCGCGGTCGCGGTAGCTCCGCATCTCGTCCTTGAGCTTCTCGTCGTCCTTGCCCGGATAGTAGTACCCGCCGGCCGCGTAGACGAAGACCCGGTCGTCCGCCTCGCCGCCGCGGTAGCGGTCGGCCAGCAGGCGCCACAGCGGCTTGCCCTCGATCTTGGCGACCGCGTCCCACACCGCCATGTCGACGACGCCGACCGCGACCGAGCGCTCGCCATGGCCGCCCGGCTTCTCGTTGGTCATCAGCGTGCGCCAGATCTTGAACGGGTCGAGATTGTTGCCGTCGTCGGTGATCAGCGTCTCCGGCGCGGCGTCGCGCAGGCGCGGCAGGAAGCGGTCGTGCAGCAGCGCGCCGGGGCTGTAGCGGCCGTTGGAGTTGAAGCCGTAGCCGACGACGCGGCGGCCGTCGCGCACCACGTCGGTGACGACGGCGACCAGGCTGCACGTCATCGTCGAGAAGTCGATGTAGGCGTTGCGGATGGCGGAGGCGATCGGGAAGGTCTTCTCGCGGATGTCGACGATGCGCACCGGAATGATCCTTTTCGGCGGATAGGCGGATAGGCGGAGAGGCGGAGGGGGAGCGGGCGCGGCGCGAATGGCCCGGTCGTCGCAGTCGTGTAGTCCGCGGCGGGTCGCCGCGGCAACGCGCGATCCGGCATGGCGCGTCGCACGCGAGCGCAGGGCGGCCGGCAGCCGGGAGGACATCCGGACGGTGGTGCGCCGGACGGTGGCGTGCCGGACGGTGGTGCGGAGCGAGGCTCAGAGCTTCTCGGCGATGTCGCCGAGACCCATGACGTGCGACAGGCTGCGGACCTCGCGCTTCTGGTCCTCGCGCAGGCGACCCATCAGGGGGCCGGCCGCCGCCTTGAGGCGCTCGATGCTCGCGACGTCGAGGGTGGCCGATCCGCGGCGATCGGCGGCGCGCCGCCACACCACGCCGCGCAGCGCGGCCTCCACCGGCGGCCACAGCTTCTCCTGGTCGGCGGTGAGTTTGAGGCGGCCCTTGATCGAGGCGATCTGGGCGTCGTTGAGAAGCGCGTTGGACGGGCGGGGGCGCGCCGTCTCGGCCGGCGGTGCCGGGGTCGGCCACGCCGGCGCCGGCGCATAGGCGGTGATCCCGCCGCCGGGCGGAACCGCAGCGGTCTCGGCCGGCGGGGCGGGGCTGCCGAAGCGGTCGGAGAAATCGGTGCGCAGGGCGGGACCGGCGGCGGGCATCTCGGTCGACGCCGTGGCGGTCCATTCGGCCGGGAAGCGCTGGCGGACGGCCTCGGCGGCGCTCGGCTCGGGCGGCGGCGCCGGCCCCCGGCCCGGGCGGCTCATGACGACCGAGAGGACCGCCGCGATCCCGAGCGCGACCGCCAGCGCACCGAGCGGCATCGCCAGCGTCCGCCAGGCGAATGGCCGGCGCTGCGGCGCCCGGTCGATCCGCCCGCTCCACGGCGCCGGCTCCCGCCGCACGGGGGCTCCCCGATGCTGCGGGCGGGTGGCGGCAGGCCGGATCGAGGGCGCACCCATCGCGTGTGACGCAGAACCCTGTGGACGAGAACGGGCGGTGGCGGCGGGCGGACCCTGCCGCTCCCCGTGGAGGTGTAGCAAAAACTCGCCGGAAGTGCGAACTGCGCAAAATTCGGCTTAACCAGCTTGGGGGTTAACCCGATCTCAAGAGATCCGCCGAAGAGTGAGCGGACGAGATCGTTCGAGTTGAAGGTGCCCGCGGCCCCGCGCGTTTGGGCGCTTTGTCGCGCATGCTGGCTTTCAACCCGTCGTCCGGCTTCGGTCTGGACGAGATCGGCGGCTCGATCCGCGCGAGTCTGCCGTGATGGGTCGGGAGCTTCCCTCAACGCGCCTCATATTGCCGATATCATGATCAGAGTTGCTCGTCGGATTGGAACCAAGCTCGCTGTTTCGGCAGCCATCGGAGTGCTGTTCGTTGTCGGAATGATCGTCAACACGGGGCTCAACGGCCGGTCGATCCAGACCATGACCGGCGTCGCCAACGAGCGCCAGCGCGCCGCCCAGGACGCGGTGCGGGTCGACCACCACTTCCAGAGCATGCAGACCTTCACCCGGGACGCCCGCCTGGCGCGCACCGAGCCGGAGGTCGATACCGCGCTGCACGATCTGGAGAAGAGCTCCGGTGACGGCTTCGCGCTGCTGGATGCGCTGATCGAGCGCAACAAGGACCCGGCCGTCGGCCAGACGCTCGACAAGGCCAAGGAGCTGTATGCCGACTATCTCACCGGCGCCGCCGAGTTGGTCGAAAGCCAGCGGGCGCTGGTCGCCCTGTGGTCGGAGCGCCGCCGCCTCGGCGCCGAATGGGACGCCACGTTCGGCCGCGTTCTCGACCTCATCGCCGCCCAGGCGGGCGACATGCGCGCCGTGGAGGCGCGCCTGCGCGACACCGCCACGGCGGTCGACCTGCTGCGGGTCGCCTCCTTCGCGTCGGATGGCGAGCGCGGCCCTGATCGCGGGGCCGAGGTGGGCCGTGCCGCCGCCGAGGCCCGCACCCTGCTGGCGCGCGCCCGCACCGCGGCGCCCGACCAGGCCGAGGTGACGGCCGCGCTCGACGGCCTCGCCGCCATCGTCGCGTCGACCGCCGAGACCGCCAACAAGATCATCACCACCAGCGGCGAGCAGGACGTCCTGCTGGGCGACCGGCTGAAGCCGATCGTGGCGCAGATCGGCGCGCAGCTCGACGGCATCACCGAGACGGCCAACCAGGCGGCCGAGCGGGAGATGGCGGCAACCGCGTCGCGCATCTCCGACTCGACTTTGATCAACGCCGCGGCCGGCGGCTTCGTGCTGCTGGTGCTGATCGGCTCGGCGGTGTTCGGCGAGCTCTCCATCGCGCGCCCGATCCGGCGTGTCGGAATCGTGCTCAGGGCGCTCGCCGACGGCGACAAGTCGGTGGAGATCCCCTATGTGAGCCGCCGCGACGAGGTCGGCGACAATGCCCGCGCCGCCCAGGCGTTCCGCGACAATCTGGAGCGGCTGGCGACGCTCGAGGCGGAGCAGCGCGCCGCCGACGAGCGGGCCGCCCACGAACGGCAGGAGGCCGTTCACCGCATCGCCGACAGCTTCGAGACCGCGATCGGCGCCATCGTCGACCAGGTGTCGACCGCGGCGTCCGAGCTGGAGGCGGCGTCGGGCAGCTTGACCCAGACGGCCGAGACCACGCAGCATCTGTCCATCAGCGTGGCATCGGCGTCGCAGCAGGCATCCGCCAATGTCGAGAGCGTCGCCTCGGCCACCACCGAGATGACCGCCTCGGTGAGCGAGATCGCCCGCCAGGTGCAGGAATCGACCCGCATCGCCGCCGACGCCGTCCGCCAGGCCGAGAAGACCGACAGCCGCATCGGCGAGCTGTCACAGGCGGCGAGCCGCATCGGCGACGTGGTGAAGCTCATCACCGCCATCGCCGAGCAGACCAACCTGCTCGCCCTCAACGCCACCATCGAGGCCGCGCGCGCCGGCGAGGCCGGCAAGGGCTTCGCGGTCGTCGCCCAGGAGGTGAAGGCGCTCGCCGCCCAGACCGGCAAGGCGACCGGCGAGATCGGGGCCCAGATCGCCGGCATGCAGCAGGCCACCCACGAGTCGGTGGTCGCCATCAAGGAGATCGGCGGCACCATCGGCCGCATCGCCGAGATCGCCGCGGCGATCGCGGCGGCGGTCGAGCAGCAGGGCGCCACCACGTCGGAGGTCGCGCGCAACATTCAGCAGGTGTCGCAGAGCACCCAGGATGTCGCCCGCACCATCGGTGAGGTGAGCCACGGTGCGAGCGCCACCGAGACCGCATCCGAGCAGGTGCGCAACTCCGCCGTTCTGCTGGCCGCCGAGGGCGGCAAGCTGAAGGACGAGGTGCGGCGCTTCCTGCTCAACGTGCGCACCGGGCCGCTCGACCGTCGCGAGACCGACGATCCGAGCTTCACGGGTCCCGAGCGCCGTGCCGATCGTCGGGGCGCGGCGAGCCGGGCCGCCTGAGCGCGTGCGCGGTGGTTCGTGATCCTGTTCCGGGTGATCAGTTGACCGTCATTCCGGGGCGCGGCGAAGCCGCGAGCCCGGAATCCAACGGCAAACTCGGAGCTCTCGGCTGGATTCCGGGTGCGGCGTTGCACGCCGCCCCGGAATGACACCGAATGGATCAGCCGGATCTCGTATGAGGCCGGATGGCGGATCGCGCATGGCGACCGCCACCCGTCACGTCACGGCCCAGGTGCCTGTTCACCAGCCGTTGAACCGCGGCCACACCGCGACGTCGCCGGCCGTGTCCACGACCTGATAGGCGGAGAACTGCGCCGCCGTGGCGCAGGCGTGGTTGGGCAGGATGCGCAGCCGGGTGCCGATCGGGAAGCGGCGGGCCACGTCGTCGTCGCCCTCGCCCTCGCCCTCGCCCGCGCGCTCGGCGCCGTCCGCCCGCCGCCCCAGGATGCCGTGCTCCTGGTTGGCGCCGAGCATGATCCAGCCATCGACCAGTCGCCCGTCGGCATCGCACACCGCGCCGTAGCCGTAATCGATCGCCTGCGATTGGGTGCCGCGGTCGCGGCTCATCGCCATCCAGCCGGCATCGACGATCGCCCAGCCTTTCTCGACCTGGTGGCCGATCACCGTGGTCAGCACCGAGAGCGCGATCTCGTCCGGCCGGCAGACGCCGACATTGGCCATCACCAGGTCGAAGAACACGTAGACGCCGGCGCGCACCTCGGTGACGCCCTCCAGGTTCTGCGCCGACAGCGCCGTCGGGGTCGAGCCGATGCTGACTTGCGGGCAGGGCAGGCCAGCGGCGCGCAGGCGCTCGGCCGCCCGCACGGTGCGGCGGCGCTCCTGCTCGGCGATCTGGGCCAACGCCTCGGGGGTGCTCAGCCCGTAGGAGCTGCCGGCATGCGCCAGCACGCCCTGGAGCGTGGCGCCGCCGTCGGCGAGGCGCCGTCCGATGTCGATCAGCGTCGTGCTCTCCGGATCGACGCCGGCACGGTGGCCGTCGGTGTCGATCTCGATGACGACGTCGAAGGCGTGTCCCTCGGCGCGGCCGCGCGCCACCACGGCGTCGGCCCCGGTGACCGAATCGACCAGTACGGCGAGCCGGCAGCCGGCGCGGCGCAGCGCCAGCACGCGGTCGAGCTTCTGCGGCGCGATGCCGACCGCATAGAGGATGTCGTCGAAGCCGGCGGAAAAGAACTCCTCCGCCTCCTTCAGGGTCGAGACGGTGATGCCCGGCGCGCCGGCGTCGCGTTGCAGGGTGCCCACGGCGATACATTTCGACGTCTTGACGTGCGGGCGCAGCCGCACGCCGAGCGTGTCCATGCGGGTCTGCATGCGCGCGATGTTGCGCATCATCGCGGCGTGGTCGATCACTGCGGCGGGGGTTACGACGTCGTCCAGGCGCACGGGCGGGCCTCGTTTTTCCGGTTGGGGTCGAGGCCCTTCATAAAGCGGAACCCGATTCAACTGAATCGGATTCCGCTCCATGACGTCTTTCATGGTCGCGGTTTCGACGGCGAACCGGATGGAGGCGCCGTTACGGGCGGATCACTCCGCCGCGACCGCCACCTCCTGCTCCACCAGATGGAGCGCCGGCAGCACGCCGGCCTCGCGCCCCACCTGCACCATCAGGGCCGCCACCTCGTCCGGGCGCTCCTCGTGGGCGAGATGGCCGAGCCCCGGCAGTGGCACCAGCGTCGCATCCGGCAGCAGCACGCGGACGCGCGCGGCGTCGTCGGGCGCGATGGTCTTGTCGTTGCCGCCGGTCACCAGCACCAGCCGGGTGCGCAGATGCGGCAGCTCGCGGGCGAGCGGCGGCAGCCGCCAATTGGCCATCATCCGCACCGCGGCGGCGACGTGGCCGGGATGGCAGGTGAGCCGCCGGTAGAAGGCGATGCCGGCGGGGTCGAGGGTCGAGCCGGTGTCGCGGATCATCCGCTCGACGAAGCCATCGTTGGCGGCGAAGCGGGCGAACAGGCGCGGCACCATGGCGCTCGCCGCCAGGAGGCGTGCAAACGGCGTCAGCAGGCGGCCGGCCATGCCGCCGATCGGCAGCATGGCGCCGTTGAGGCCGACGAGCGCCCGCGGCCCGATCCGCCCGTCGAGGCACATGCGGGCCAGCACCGCGGCGCCCGCCGAGTGCCCCGCCACCACGGCGGGGAAGCGGCCGAGCGCCTGGAGCAGCGCATGCAGGTCCTCCGCCATGCCGTCGAGCGACAGGCGCTCGCGGGCCGGCATCTCGGTGAAGCCGTGGCCCGGGAGATCGGGCGCCACCACGGTGAAGTGGCGGGCCAGCAGCGGCATGAGATCACGCCACGAATGGGTGGCCGAGCCGGTGCCGTGGATCAGCAGCAGCACCGGCCCGCGTCCCATCTCCTGGACGTGCCAGCGCAGGCCGGCGGCCTCGACAAAGTGGCTGGCCTGTCGATTGGGCCAATCGTGGCCGTCGCGCTCCCACGACAGCGGGGGATGCGGAGACGCCGATGGGGAGGCGGGCGAGTGCTGCGGACGGGAAACGGGACGACGCACGGGGGACTCCTGACGGTCGGGGGTGAAACGGGGTCAGCGGCATCCGGGTGTGGTGCTGGGCACCGTCCACACCGTGTAGTCGCGGCAATCGTCGACCGAGGGCGGCCGATAGGCCGGCACCGCCGTGGCCACCGGCGGCAGCCGCCGCAGATAGGCGGTGAGCGCCATCACGTCCTCCTCGTCGAGGTTGGAGAAGTGGTCCCACGGCATCGCCTGCCAGTAGAGCGGGCGGCCGCGGCGGCCGACGCCGGAGCGCACCGCGCGGGCGATCTCGGCATCGCTCCAGGCGCCGATGCCGGCGCTCGGATCGGACGAGATGTTGGCGGTGTAGAGGGTGCCCGGCAGGCCGCTCAGCTTGAGCCCGCCGCTGCCGTCGGCGCGGTGGCAGAACACGCAGGACGCATGGGTGAAGAGATAGCGGCCGCGGTCAATCAGGGCGGCCTGCTCGGGGGCGAGCCCGTCGGTCGTCGGCTGTGGCACGTCGCGCAGCGCCGCGTCCGCCACCAGGCCGGCCGGGACGAGGCCGAGCATCGGGGCCGCGTAGACGGCGACCGCCGCCGTGCCGGCGAGGGCGCCACGCCAGCTCCGCCGGCCGAGCGGCAGCCACAGCCGTGCCGGGATCGCCCGCGCCAGCAGGGCGAGCCAGAGCAGGAGCACCACCGCCTGAGCGATGGTCATCAGCGTCTGCACGCGGGCGAGGCTCGGCCCGCTGCGCCCGGCGAAGTTGCCGGCCACATAGGTGATCGTCTCGGGTCGGCCGAGCCACGGATCGCCGCTCCACAGCTTGGTCAGCACCGTCTCGACGGCGCCGTAGCCGAGCGGCTCGGGCACCGCGTTGTGCACCGGCGGCAGCGTCTTCAGATAGCGGGCGATCGCCATCGCGTCGGGGTCAGACAGGCCGTGCAGGAACAGCCACGGCATGCTCCACGGATTGAGCAGGCCGTTGGCGGTGCGGCCGTCGCGGATGGCGCGGGCGATCTCGGCCTCGCTCCAGCGGCCGAGGCCAGTCTCGTCGTCGGGCGTGAGGTTGCGGCTGACGAACACGCCCTGCGGATGCGCGGTGACGCGGATGCCGCCGGCCAGATAGCGGTCGTCGCGGTAGATGCCGATGCGGCTGACCTCGGTGTGGCACAGGCCGCACAGGCCGGCGCGCACCAGATAGCGGCCGCGCACCAGCGGGTCGGCCGATTGGCCGGGGCTCGCCAGCACGGCGCCCGGCTCGCCGGGGGCGGGGCGGCGGCGCGACTCGATGAAGTCGACCAGCGCCCAGCGGTCGGCCTCCGGCAGATGCGCGTAGGCCGGCATGGGGGCGGGCGCGAGCCCGGTGGTGAGGCGCAGGAAGACGTCGGCGGGCGCGGCGCCGCCGCGGAACGTCCACGGCGCCGTCAGGTCTCGGCTGGTGACGGAGCTGTCGGCCGCTTCGGCCATCACTTGTCCGCCGCGCAGATCGTCACCGTGGCAGCCGGCGCAGCCCTGCTCGGAATAGAGCGCCGCCCCGCGTGAGACGCTTGCGGCCGTCGCCGGCGGACGTGTCGGCACGACCACGGGTGCGGTGTCCGTCGGACTCGCCGTAGCGGCCGGCGCGCCGAGATCGCGCACGAAGGCGACGACCGCGTTCAGGTCGGTGGGAGTGAGGATGTCGCCGAAGCCCGGCATGGCGCTCGCTGCGAGCCCGTCGCGCACCACGCGGCGGATGTCGTCGACATGCGGCGGTGCGCCCGCCGGCGTCGTCTTGTACTTGAACGCCGTGGCGGTCAGATCGCGCGGCCGCGGCGCCAGCGAGGGCGCGGCGGCACCGTTGCCGCGGCCTTCGGGACCGTGACAGATGGCGCAGTTCTCCAGGAAGACGCGCTGCCCGCGCGCTGCGCCGGGCGGCACGCTCGCGGCGGGCGGCCACACGATGTCGGCGTAGCGGTCCGCCTCGGGCTGCCACATCGAGACGGGCGAGGCATAGCCCAAATGGCCGATCAGCGAGCGGGCGAGATCGAGGGCCAGCAGGAGGCTGCACGCCGCGAGGCTCCAGCGCAGCAGCCGCCGCGTACCGAGGCTCGCACTCTCCGGTGCGACGGGCACGGCTGGTTCGGCGGCCGTCATGGTCCGGTGGCTCTCCGAGCGGTTCTGTGGAGATCGGGCGAGGCGACGGAGGCGCCGGGGCTATGCGCGTCGTCGGTCACGGAGACGTCGGTGTCCCGGGCCGGCAGGTCGCGACGCCTCGGGGGCCTCGCGAGGCTCCGATGTCTGCCAAGCCAAATCGGACCGGAGCGACGAGTTCCACGCCGCCACGGCGCGCCATGCATGATTCTGAGATCGTGATCAGATGCGGTCGCGTGTGTCAGTCGGACAAGACAGCCGTCGTCATCATGCGTCACGCCGCGCAGACAGTTTCAGGGATGGTGCGGCCGGTTGGGTACGGCAGTCGACACGTCGCGCGACCGCGGCTGACGCACGCCGTTGTCAGCTCGTCGTGACAACCGACGCAATGTGATCTGAAGTCGCGCGGCAGCGCTGTCCGTGGGTCATTTCGCTTGTCGGTGCGCGGAACGGATCTCTACACTCCAGGTTCTTACACTGCGGAGCGTGAGACCACCGCGTCGATGCTGTCGACGACGGAGCCGCAGTAGACGCAGCACGGCCCGAACGGCACGCCGTCCTGCTCGCTTCGTTCCGCGTCGCCGCCCCCGAACCGACGAGACGACGATGACCCAACCCTCGACCAGCCGCTACCGTACCGCCGCCCTGGATGTCGCCACGCGGCGGACCGATCGCAGCAGCTACAACGAACGCATGAGCGTGCTGATCTGGGCGATGCTCGCCGTCATCTTCGTGACGCTCGTGGTGTCGACCGTGTTCGGCGCCGGCACCGAGCCGACCCGCATGGCGGTGGTGCCGCTGGCGATCGTCGCGGTTGGGCTGGTGGCTTTGGTGGTGCTGGAGTTCATCAAGCTGATCACTGGCGCGGCGCGCTGATCCACGTCAGGCCCCGACCCACCCTGCATCCTGGTCCGTCCGCGACCGCCCGACCGTCACGGTCGGGCGCGTCGTCTCGCGGATCTCTCGCGGTGCCGCCGGAAGCCCATCTCCACAGACGTCCCGGAGTGCCTCATGAAGATGTCCCATCTCGCGACCTTCCTGCTGATCGTCATGGGCGGCGCCGTCCAGCAGGTCGGCGACAGTGTGCGCCGCGGCCTCCAGCGGTCGCCGCGCCCGAGCGAGCCGCAACAGCGCGGTTGATCCACCCGCTTGCGACGCCGTGATTCACAGCGCTCGCGTCTCGCCACCATCGAGATCCACGATGGCGCCGTTAAGGTGGGCGAGGCGCGGCGACGCCATCACGGCGATCAGGTCGGCGACCTCCTCGGGCCGGGCGAAGCGCGCGACGCGGTGTGTCGCCCGCATCCGCGCGGCGGCGTCCTGCTCCGACAGGCCGGTCTCCGTCATCAGCCGGGCGAGGCGGACGCGGTAGCGGTCGGTCTCGACAATGCCCGGATTGACGGTGTTGACCCGCACGCCGTCGGCGATGCCACGATCGGCCAGCGCCTTGGTGAGAAGGCCGAGCGCCGCGTTGACGCTGCCCCCGATGGCGAAGTCGCGATCACCCGTGCGCCCGCCATTGCCCGCCACGGTGACGATGCCGCCGGCGGCCTCACGCAGATGCGGCCACGCCGCGCGCACCATCCGTACCGTTCCGAAGAACTTGAGCGCGAAGCCGTCCGTCCAGTCGGCTTCGTCGAGGGCGAGCACGTCGCCGCGCTTGGTGGCGCCGGCGCAGTTGACCAGAAGATCGAGACGGCCGAGCGCCGCCACCGCGGTGGCGACGACGCCGCCGGCCGCCTCCGGCTTGCGCAGGTCGGCCGCGATCGCCACGGCGCGGCCGCCGCCGGCGATGATCTCGTCGTGCAACGCCGCCAGCCTTTCCGCGGATCGTCCGGTCAGTGCGACGTCCATGCCTTCGCGCGCCAGCCGGAGCGCGGTGGCCCGGCCGATTCCGCCCGTCGCGCCGGTGACGATGGCGGCCTTGCCGGCGAGCGCGAGGTCCATGGCGCGTGTTCTCCTGTCATCCCGCCGCCATAGGACAGCCGTGATCCCCCCGCAACACAAGGCCCGAGATCGACAACGATGCCGGCCCGCGTCGCCGACGACCGCGGCCGGACGCGGCCGTGGCACGACCGAGAGGATGACGCGCGTGACTGGACTGGAATCGACCATCGCGGCGCTGGCGCGCCAGCGCAAGCAGTGGGAGAACTTCTTGCGCATCATGCCGGGCGGGCCCGCCGCCCGCGAGCAGCCGCCCGGACCGAGCCGGCTCGTCGAGGTGCCGGAGTTCGGGGCTAACCCGGGCCAGCTTCGGATGTTCAAGTACGTGCCGCGCAAGCCGCGCCGCAGCCTCGTGGTGGTGCTGCACGGCTGCACCCAGACGGCGGCGAGCTACGATCTCGGCGCCGGCTGGTCGACGCTCGCCGATCGCTACGGGTTCCTGCTGCTGCTGCCGGAGCAGCGGCGCGAGAACAATCCGAAGACCTGCTTCAATTGGTTCCGCGAGAGCGACATCGTCCGCGGCGGTGGCGAGGCCGCCTCGATCCGCCAGATGATCACCCGGATGGCGGCCGACCACGATATCGATCCGAGGCGGATCTTCATCACCGGCCTGTCGGCCGGCGGCGCCATGGCGGCCGTGATGCTCGCCACCTATCCGGAGGTGTTCGCCGGCGGCGCCATCATCGCGGGCCTGCCCTATCGCAGCGCCACCAGCGTGCGGCAGGCGCTGGAGAGCATGTTCCAGGTGCGGGTGCGCACGCCGGCCGAATGGGGCGATCTCGTCCGCGCCGCCTCGCCGCATCGCGGGCCGTGGCCGAAGGTGTCGATCTGGCAAGGCGGCGCCGACCGCGTCGTGCGGCCGAAGAACGCCGAGGAGCTGCTGAAGCAGTGGACCGACGTGCATGGCCTCTCGACCCGGCCGGATCGGACCGAGACCGTAGACGGCTATCCGCGTCACGTCTGGCTCGATGGGCGCGGCGAGGAGGTGATCGAATCCTACATGATCCCGCTGATGGCGCACGGCACGCCGATCGCGGCCGCGGACGCCCATGCGGGGGAGAGCTACGGCGTGCCGGGCGAGTATCTGATCGAGGTCGGCATCTCGTCCTCCTATCACATCGCCCGCTTCTGGGGGCTCGTCGACACGCGCCGTGACGCGGTGCGTCCGCCCCGAGCGCCGGCCGCTACCATGCCGCGCCAACAGGCCGACCTCGAGGGCGGCTCGACGGGGGGCGCCCTCCCGTCCGGCGGCGATGCGGGTGCCGGCCGCGACGGTCGCGGCGGGCTCGCCGGCATGGTCGAAGGCTCCATCCGAAAGGCGTTGACGGCCGCCGGGCTGATGCGGCGGCGCTGAGGGGCGGCTTCCCGCTCGTCCGGCGGCCGTTGGTGCGCCGCCGGGCCGCCCGTCGGCTGCCGGTGCGCCTGCGCGGTCCGCCGCCGGCGCGCGCTGCCGGCCCGCCGGCCCGAACGAGGCGCTCCGACGACCCCCTCGCGGCGTGAGTCGCGGCACGAATTCTCTGCTATCGCCTTTTTTAGTTTGATGACGTGCATCGGCCGCAGGCCAGATGCTCCGCCCCAGCATGGCGCTTGTGCAGCTCACGCGGAAGATCACTTGATATTTCACATGGCGGGTCTGCGACCCGCGCGCGGCCGCCGAGTTCGCGGGCCGAAACGGCTGTGCCGCAGCGGTGACGTTCGCATATGCAGCACCGCCGCGGCGCTCGGTCCGGCTGCCCAGAAGCTTTAGGAAACCCCTGCGGAGCGCGGACTTGTCGCGTCGCGACGAGCGCGTCCGAACGACCGTCTTCGCGGCGGCGCAGCGTGAGGTCGCCACCGCGTTTCGCGCGCATCGCCACGGTTGGATCAACTCATGTTTCGATCGCAGCACTGCGTCGACCAGACCGGGCGGCTCCGGCTGCTTTTGACAATAGTCAGAGAAGGTGGGCTGGGCGAGGCGTAAGAGGAAGCCAGTCAAGGTGGCACAGTGTCCGCGTCGCGTGCGCGGCGTGCTGCGAAGAAGGACACAGGGGCGGAGCGCTGATTCCCAAAGAGTTCGAGCGCGCCCGGCCGCCCCGGCCGTCACGCGGGCGCGGGCTTTCGCTCGAATGTGTTCACGGACCAGACGGACGCAACAGATGAACGCGAAGTTTCCCGGCATTTCGACAGTCATCAACGGCAACGGTGCCGTCGCTCAGGTGATGGGCCACGTCTGCGGAGGCGTCATCGGCTACCCGATCACTCCGTCGACCGAAATTTCCGAGATCTACGAGGCGTTCCGCTCGGCCGGCGGCTGCAATGTCTGGGGCAAGCATCCGTTCTTCTTCGAGCCGGAGGGAGAGCATTCGGCTCAGTCGGGCGCGCTCGGCGCGGCCCTCACCGGCGGCAAGTTCGTCTCCAACGCATCGTCCAGCCAGGGCATCCTGTACGGGCTGGAGTCCCATTACGTGACCGTCGGCAAGAAGGTCGGCGGCTTCGTGCTCCAGGTCGCCGCCCGCGTGGTGTCGAAGCACTCGCTCAACGTGATGGCCGGCCACGACGACGTCTATGCTCTGCTGCCGTCCGGCTACACCATCCTGTTCGGCTCCAACCCGCAGGAAGCGGCCGATCTCGCCGCGATCTCCTACAAGGTCAGTGCCACCTCGCTGATTCCGGTCGCCAACGCGATGGACGGGTTCGCCACCTCGCACATGATGAGCGAGGCGCTGATGCCGGAGCCCGAGCTGCTGCGCGAGTTCCTCGGCGATCCGGCGGGGCGCATCAAATGCCCGACGGTGGCGCAGGAGATTCTGTTCGGCGCCAAGGGCCGCGTCCAGCAGATCCGCCAGTGGCTCGCCCGCCACGAGACCGACGTCGCGCCCGCTCAGCTCACCGCCCTGCGTGATTGGCTCGACGCCAACGCCGATGCGGTGGAGACCGACAATGCCGGCGCTCTCGTCGAGACTGCGGCCGCCCATGTGCCCGACGAGCTGCGCGCGCGCTTCCGCCGCCAGTGGCTCAACGCCTTCGAGAAGGGCACCCGTCAGCTCGTGCCGGCGCTCGTCGACGTGCACAATCCCGGCCTCACCGGCGGCGTGCAGAACCAGCCCGACTTCCAGGCCGGCTCGGTCGACCACCGCACCCATTTCGTTCGCGACGTGCCGCGCTTCGTCCGCGAGGCGATGGCCGAGTACTCGGCGCTGACCGGCCGCGAGTACAAGCCGGTGAAGACCTACATGTGCGACGACGCCGAGTATGTGATGGTCGGCCTCGGCTCGGTCACCGACGACGTCGAAGCCGTGGTGGAGCATCTGCGCCGCCAGGGCAAGAAGGTCGGCGTCGTCTCGGTGAAGCTGCTCCAGCCGTTCCCGGAGGCCGAGCTGGTCGAGGCGCTGAAGGGCAAGACCGCCGTGACGGTGCTCGAGCGGTCGGACGTCACCGCGCTGACCAGCCTCGTCACCCAGGCGCTGTTCAAGGCCGTCGAGAACGCGGCCGGTCCGCGGCATCCCGGCATCGCCGCCATCGACCGCCTGCCCAAGATGACCACCGCGATCTTCGGGCTCGGTGCCCACGATCTCCAGCCGCGCCATCTGATCGCCGCGTTCAAGAACATGGAGACCGCCAACGCGCCGTTCGTCTATCTCGGCTCGCAGTTCTTCGCTAAGGACCCGTCGCCGCGGCTCGCCGCGCTTCAGGAGCGGCTGCGCGCCGCCTATCCCGAGACCGAGCTGATGGCGCTCGAGACGGAGCCGAACCCGACCCTGCTGCCGCCCTCGGCCTTCCGGGTGCGCTTCCACTCGGTCGGCGGCTACGGCACCATCGCGACCGGCAAGCTGCTCACCGACATTCTCGCCGGGGTGCTCGACATGCACTCCAAGGCGTCGCCCAAGTACGGCTCCGAGAAGAGCGGGGCGCCGACCAACTACTACATCACGCTCAGCCCCGAGCTGGTGAAGATCACCAATGCCGAGCTGGAGGACGTCGAGATCGTCGTCTCGCCGGACCACAAGGTGTTCAGCCACACCAATCCGCTGCGTGGCCTGGTCGAGGGCGGCACCTTCGTGCTGCAATCGAACCTGTCGCCGCTGGAGGTGTGGAAGGAGCTGCCGAAACGCGCCCGCAAGACCATCCGCGACAAGAAGATCAAGGTGTTCGTGGTCGACGGCTTCGCGGTGGCCAAGCGCCACGCGCCGACGCCCGAGCTGGAGACCCGGATGATGGGCATCGCCTTCATCGGAGCCGTCTGCGGCCATGTCGACCGCATCGTCGCCGATGCCTCGCGCGACGCCATGGTCACCAAGATCCGGCAGCAGATCGCCAAGAAGTTCGGTGCCAAGGGCGCCGCCGTCGTCGAAGGCAACATGGCGGTGATCCGCGAGGGCCTGGAGGCCACCCAGGCGCTCGACTACACCCAGCCCGAATTCGTCGAGGCGGAGACCGAGGCGGGCGTCAAGGCGCTGCGCAGCGTCGCCATCTCGGCCGAGATGTGCCGTGTCGCCGGCAATGCTCCGAGCGAAGGCGTCTTCGATCGCGAGTACTACGAGGAGATGATGGCGGCGCCGTTCCGCGACGGCACCATCGCCGAGGCGCCGGTGCTGCCCGGCACCGGGCTGTTCATGCCGGCCGGCAGTGCGGCCTGGAAGGACAAGGGCCTGTTCCGTCGCGACGTGCCGGAGTTCGTTCCGGATCTGTGCACCGGCTGCATGGAATGCACCCTGGTCTGCCCGGATGCGGCGATCCCCAACACGGTGCACGACATTCACGATCTGCTGCTCACCGGCATCAAGCATCTCGATCTGATCGAGGCGCAGCGCGAGGCGGTGCGCGGCCAGGTCTACGCGCTCTCGGAGGCGGTGCGCGAGGCGTATCGGTCCGGCAAGGAGACGAAGCCGCTCGCCGACGTCGTCGTCGCCGCGGTGGCCGGGCTCGGCCTCGACAATCCGACGCTCGAACGCAATCTCGGCAAGCTCGCCGAGGTGCTGGCGAGCTTCCCGGTCGCCCGCACGCGGCCGTTCTTCGACGCCATGGAGAAGGAGCGGCCCGGCACCGGCGGCCTCTACTCGGTCGCCATCGACCCGTGGAAATGCTCCGGCTGCCTCGAATGCATCGACGTGTGCGGCCCGGGCGCCCTCAAGGCGCGCGAGCAGGATGCGGCGCTGCTCGAGACCCTTCAGGCGCGCTTCGAGTTTCTCAGCAAGACGGCGAACACGCCGGCCCGCTTCACCGAAGCGGCCTTGACGGCGGACGGCGACACCAAGCGGCTGATGCTCGACCGCAACAACTACTACGCCACCACGGGCGGCCACGGCGCCTGCCGCGGCTGCGGCGAGGTGACGGCGATCCGCCTGGTGACCTCGACCAACAACGCCATCCAGGCCAAGCGGCGCAAGGAGCACCTGCGCGAGCTGGAGACGCTGATCGCCGATCTCCAGGCGAAGCTGCCTGCGGTGCAGGACGACGCCGCGCGGCGCGAGCGCATCGCCGGCGTGCTGACTGTCCTCGAAAAGCGTCTCTATCTGCTGGAGAGTGGCCCCACCGGCAACGGCCCGGCCTCGGCGGTGATCGCCAACGCCACCGGCTGCTCGAGCGTCTACGCCTCGACCTTCCCGTTCAATCCCTACAACGATCCGTGGGTCAACAGCCTGTTCCAGGACACCCCGGCGGTCGCCAAGGGCATGTTCGAGGGGCTGACGGCGTCGGCGGTCGACGACGTCAAGGCGTTGCGCATCGCCCGGCTGGAGCTGGACGACGCCTACGATCCGGCCGTGCACGACAAGCTGTTCCGCACCTTCGCGTGGCCGCAGTTCACGCCCGAGGAGCTGTCGCTGCTGCCGACCGTGATCAGCATGGGCGGTGACGGCGCCACCTACGACATCGGCTTCGGCGCGCTGTCGCGGCTCTTGGCCACCAACACGCCCGTGAAGGTGGTGGTGCTGAACACCGGCGTCTACTCCAACACCGGCGGCCAGGCGTCGACCGCGAGCCTCACCGGACAGGACTCCGATCTCGCCCGCTTCGGCTCAGCCCATCAGGGCAAGCAGGAGGACCGCAAGGAGCTCGGCCTGATCGCCGCGTTCCACCCCAACGTCTTCGTGGTGCAGACCTCGACGGCGCTCCAGCAGCACTTCCTCCAGAACGTCACCCGCTACCTGAACCACACGGCGTCGCCGGCGGTGCTCGACGTCTACACGCCGTGCCAGGCCGAGCACGGCATCGCCGACGCGGCCGCCAGCCGGCGGGCGCGTCTGGCGGTCGAGAGCCGCATGAACCCGGTGTTCGTCCACGATCCGGGCGCCAACCCGACCCGCAAGGGGTGGTTCTCGCTCGACGGCAACCCGGACCTCGACAAGGACTGGACCACGACCACCATCGAGTATGTCGAGGACGGCGCCACCAAGCTGATGGACGTGCCGCTGACGCCGGCCTACTTCGCCCAGGAGGAGACCCGCTTCAAGAAGCACTTCCGCAAGCTCGCCGCCGACGTCGAGGCGATCCCGGTGGACGAATACGTGGCGCTCACCGCCGAGCAGCGTACCGGCAAGCGGACCTTCGTGTGGGCGACCGACCACGACAAGCGGCTTGTGCGGCTCGAAGTGTCCGACACCATCGTGCATCTGGTCGAGGAGCGGCGCCGCTACTGGCGGACGCTGCAATACCTCGCGGGGCGGCAGATCGAGAAGCTCGATGCCGATCACAAGGTCGAGCTCGATGCGCTGAAGCAGCGTTACGACGAGGCGGTGAAGACGCAGGAATCGACGCTCGACACCATCGCGCGCGCGATGAGCGAGCTCGCCGCCGCGTCGAGCGCCCCGGCGCAGGCGGCCGGTCTCGCCGACGCCCTGGCGCCGTTCGGCGCCGTGCCGGGGGCGGCGGCCGCCCCGGCTGCCGCGGCCGCCAAGGCCAACGGCGCCGCGGTGCCCTACATCCACGACGAGGACGTGGCGTCCTGCACCAACTGCAAGACCTGCTACCAGCAGGTGCCGGAGCTGTTCGAGAAGACCAAGATCGTCGTGGACGGCGCCCCCAAGGAGGTCGCCCACACCATCCCGGGCGTTCTCGACACCCTCCAGGTGACGCCCGAGCTGAAGGCCCGGGTGGCACGCGCGGCCGCCAACTGCGACGCGGAGATCATTCGATGACGACGGTGAATCCCCAGGAGCAGCTCCAGCGCTACGCCCAGACGTCGCGCACGCTGGAGCAGACTCGCAGCCAGCTCGAAGAGCTGGAGCAGTCGGAGGCGGTCGAGCTGTTCCAGAAGCAGCTCGATCTCCTCAAGCGGCGCCTCTTGGGCGATCCCAAGTCGCTGCGCAGCATGTTCGTGGCGGACGGCGTACAGGCGATCGCCTGGGAGTTCCAGCAGGAGGAGCTGGGCGCCGCCTTCACGCGCACGCTGTGGGGCCTGCTGCTGCGCGACGACGAGATGAGCACGGTGCTGCTGCGCTTCATCTGGGCGATGCCGCTGCGGTTCAAGCGCAAGTTCATCAAGGCGATCGACGATCACCTGTCCGACAAGTACCCGATGTTCAAGGGCCTGTCGGACGGTTGGCCGGCCGAGGTGTTCATCCCGCCCTACATCCGCCCGCCGGAGGAGCGCACCCACGACTTCGAGCTCGTGAACACTGGCTATCTCGGCTACATGGCGCTCGGCTACACCCAGCGCGAGGTCGAGATGTTCGTATGGCTGGAGGTGCTGCGCGACAAGCAGTGCCAGGACAAGCCGTGCGAGCTGGGCGTGCTGATTCACGGCAAGAAGGAGCCGAAGGGCGGCTGCCCGGTGAAGATCCACATTCCCGAGATGCTGGACCTGCTCGGCCACGGCAAGTTCCGCCAGGCGCTCGAGCTGATCGAGAGCTGCAACCCGCTGCCGAACGTGACCGGCCGCGTCTGCCCGCAGGAGCTCCAGTGCCAGGGCGTGTGCACCCATACGCGCCGGCCGATCGAGATCGGCCAGCTCGAATGGTACCTGCCCGAGCGCGAGAAGCTGGTCGGCCTCAAGCCGGCCGAGCGCTTTGCCGGTGTCGTCAGCCCGTGGGCGCGCGCCGAGAAGCCGCCGATCGCAGTGGTCGGCTCCGGCCCGTCGGGATTGATCAACGCCTATCTGCTCGCCGCCGAGGGCTTCCCGGTGACGGTGTTCGAGGCGTTCCACGATCTCGGCGGCGTGCTGCGCTACGGCATCCCGGAGTTTCGGCTGCCGAACACGCTGATCGACGACGTGGTCGAGAAGATCACCCTCTTGGGCGGCCGCTTCGTGAGGAACTTCGTGGTCGGCAAGACGGCGACCCTGGAAGACCTCAAGGCCAACGGCTTCTGGAAGATCTTCGTCGGCACCGGCGCCGGCCTGCCGACCTTCATGAACGTGCCGGGCGAGCATTTCCTCGGCGTCATGTCGGCCAACGAGTTCCTCACCCGCGTCAACCTGATGCGGGCACTCGACGACAAGTACGAGACGCCGCTGCCGGAGACCAAGGGCAAGGAGGTGTTCGTCATCGGTGGTGGCAATACCGCCATGGATGCCGCCCGCACGGCGCGCCGGCTCGGCGCCAACGTCACGATCGTCTATCGCCGCACCAAGAGCGAGATGCCGGCCCGCGTCGAGGAGCTGCATCACGCCCTCGAGGAGGGCATCAACCTCAAGGTGCTGCGCGCTCCGATCGAGTTCATCGGCGACGAGAAGACCCACTTCGTCAGCCACGCCGTGCTCGCCGTCAACGCGCTCGGCCCGCCCGACAAGTCGGGCCGTCGCGCCCCGGTGCCGACCGGCGAGACCGAGCGGGTGCCGGTCGACCTCGTCATCATGGCGCTCGGTAACACGGCCAACCCCATCATGAAGGAGGCCGAGCCCGGCCTGAAGACCTCCAAGTGGGGCACCATCGAGGTCGGTGACGGATCGCAGAAGACATCCATCGCGGACGTCTATTCGGGCGGCGACGCGGCCCGCGGCGGCTCCACCGCCATCCGGGCGGCCGGCGACGGCCAGGCGGCGGCGCGCGAGATCGTCGGCGACATCCCGTTCACCGCCGAGGAGATCAAGGAGCGGGTCGCCAAGGCGGCGCGCTACACCGAGCTCGGCCAGGTGGCGCAGACCATCGTCGAGAAGATCCCGCTCGCCGGCGGCATCGTCGAGTTCAAGGTGCGGGCCCCGATGGTGGCGCGCTCCGCCAAGGCCGGGCAGTTCGTCCGCGTGCTGGGCTGGGACGACGGCGAGCTGATCCCGCTGACGCTGGCCGACTGGGACGCCGAGGAGGGCACCATCGACCTGGTCATCCAGGGCATGGGCACCTCGACTCTGCTGATGAACCGGATGGCGATCGGCGACGCCTTCGCCGGCATCGCCGGGCCGCTCGGCCGCGCCAGCGAGCTGCATCACTACGGCCCCGATCAGACCGTGGTGTTCACCGCCGGCGGCGTCGGCCTGCCGCCCGTCTATCCGATCGCCCGCGCGCATCTCGAGATGGGCAACCACGTCACCCTGATCGCCGGCTTCCGCTCCAAGGAGTTCCTGTTCTGGACCGGCGAGGACGAGCGTGTCGGCAAGCTCCAGGCGAAGTATGGCGACCAGCTCGACGTGATCTATGCCACCAACGACGGCACCTTCGGGATCAAGGGCTTCGTCACGACGCCCCTCGAAGAGATGCTGAAGAACGACAAGACCTCGAAGGGCCGCAAGATCGCCGAGGTGATCACCATCGGCCCGCCGATCATGATGCGGGTGGTGTCCGATCTCACCAAGCCCTACGGCGTCAAGACGGTGGCGAGCCTCAACTCGATCATGGTCGATGCCACCGGCATGTGCGGCGCCTGCATGGTGCCGATCACGGTGGATGGCAAGATGGTGCGCAAGCACGCCTGCATCGACGGCCCGGAGCTCGACGCACACCTCATCGACTGGGACAAGTTCCTGCCCCGGTTCAACACATTCAAGGCGCAGGAGCAGCGCAGCAAGGCGGCGCACGGCCTCGCCTGACAGGGTGAGGGGACGCCGCGTTCCCTCGTTCGGAACAGCAGCCAGGAGCAGGGCGCGAGCCCTGCTCCTTTTGCATTCGCAGATGCGAGAGCCATGCGCTGGGACCGGAGGCGGCCTTGCGCCGCGGGAGGGTGCGGCCGACAATGCGGCTCCCGCAACACAGGTCCACCGACATCCCCACATGTACACCGCCACGAGCAAGCGACTGACCAACGAGGGCGCACGCAAGATCCTCGAATCTGCTTTCGCCCAGGCCCGCGAGGCCGGCATCCAGGTCGCCGTCGCGATCGTCGACGGCGGCGGCAATATGCTGCTGCTCGAACGCATGGACACCGCACGGTTCCATCTCGTCCATTCGTCCACCACCAAGGCGGTCTGTGCCGCCTCCAACAAGCGCCCGACGACCTCCAAGGGCGCCGTGGCGCAGCCGCTCGATGTGGCCCACGCGATCGGTCTGGCGCTCGCCGCCGGTCCCCACCGCTGGACCGCCATGGAAGGCGGCTGCCCGATCATCTTCGACGGCGAATGCGTCGGCGGCGTCGGCGTCAGCGGCGGCAGCTGGGAGATCGATGCGCGCATCGCCGAAGAGGCGGTGAAGTCGATCGGCGCGGCCATCAGCATCGACGGCAAGTGAGGCATGCCGGACCGGCGGCTCCGTGCGACGGCACGGCCGCCGGTGCGCGCGCGATCTCTCGACACAGAAGAGGCGGAAGAACCAATGAGCAACAAACCCGTCCGGGTCGGCTGCATCGGCATGGGCTGGTGGTCCGACGTTCTCGCCGATGCGATCAAGCGGTCGGACAAGATCGAGATCGTCAGCTGCTTCTCGCGGACCGAGGACAAGCGAAAGGCGTTCGCCGCGAAGTACGGCTGCAAGCCGGTGGCGACCTACGAGGAGATGCTGGCCGATCCGTCGATCGAGGGGATCGTCAATACCACGCCCAACAACGTGCACCTGGAGACCACCGCGCAAGCGGCCGCCGCCGGCAAGCACGTTTTTCTCGACAAGCCGATCGCCAACAATGTCTCGACCGGGCGCGCCATCGCAGAGGTGTGCCGCAAGGGCGGCGTGATCCTTCAGCTCGGCTACCAGCGGCGGCGCGAGAACCAGTTCCGCTGGATCAAGCAGCAGGTCGATGCCGGCGTGTTCGGCAAGCTGGTCAATGCCGAGTCGAATATCAGCCGTGATCGGCTCGGCAAGTTCGATGCCCATCACTGGCGCCACACCGCCGAGGGCATGCCGGGCGGCGTGATGTTGCAGATCGGCATCCACTACATCGATGTGCTCAGCTACATCATGGGGCCGGTCGTGGCGGTCACAGGACGCGCGACCCAGCTCGTCCTGCCGGGCGACAACCCCGACGTCGCCAGCATGATCCTGGAGCACGAGAACGGCGCGCTCTCCACCGTCAATGCCTCCTATGCGTCGGCCGGCGAATACTATCTGATGAACATCTACGGCAAGGAGGCGACCGCCTACTACGACCTGCACGGTGGCCTGCGGTTGCAGAAGCGCCACTCCGACAAGGTCGAGGCGGTCCCCTTCGAGAAGAACGACGCGATCCGGGACGAGCTGGAGGAGTTCGCCGCGGTGGTGCGGGGCGGCGGCAAGCCGGAGACCGACGGCGAGCACGGCTACACCTCGCTCGCGGTGGTGCGGGCCGGCACGGTTTCGGCGCGCGAAGGCCGCCGCGTGACGGTCGCCGAGATGCTGGAGAAGGACTGAACAAACGGCCGCAAGCCGCGGCCTTACCTCTCCCCGCAAGGCGGGGAGAGGGAGTGCGAGCGCCGAGCATGACGAAAGCCGGAGTGGTCAGCTCCGCATCTTCACCACCACCTTGATGGCGTCCTCGACGCGGTCGCGCGAGTAGCGGAACGCGGTCGGCACCTCGTCGAGCGGGAAGGTGTGGGTGTGGATGAGCTTCGGATCGAAGCGCTTCTGCGCCACCAGGGCGGCGACCCGGTGGGTGGCGCTGCGGCCCTCGCCGCGGATGCCGAACACCGAGATGTGCTGCCGGATCAGCTTGGCGAGATCGACCGACGCCTTCTCCTCCGGGAAGCCGACCAGGCACACCTTGCCGCCACGCTTGAGCATGTCGGTGGCGACGTTGAGGCTGTTCGGATCGCCCGATGCCTCGATCACGTAATTGACGCCCTTGCCGCCGGTGATGCGCCTCACCGCTTCGAGCGGGTCTTCGTTGCGGATGTTGACGACGTGATCGGCGCCCAGCTTGCGGCCGAGGGCGAGGCGCGCATCGCGGGTGCCGGTGAGGATGACCGGATCGGCGCCGAGCGCCTTCGCGACCGCCGTGACCATCAGGCCGATGGCGCCGGGGCCGAGCACCACCACGCTCTCGCCGGCGATCAGGCCGCCGAGGGTGTCGAGGGCGTACATCGCCGTGCCGGCGGTGACGATCAGGGTGGCTTCCTCGTCGCCCACGCCTTCGGGAACGTGCACGAGGGTGCTGACGTGATTGACGGCGTATTCGCAGAAGCCGCCGTCGGTGGTGAAGCCGTTGGCGCGGTGGCCCTTGTCGTGGCCCGGATAGTTCATGCCGTAGTTCAGGCAGGCCGTGTACATGCCGGCGCGGCAGCGTTCGCAACGGCCGCAGCCGTAATGCACCTCGACCACCACGCGGTCGCCGATCGCGAACTCGTCGACGCCGGCGCCGAGCTTCACCACCGTGCCCATGTACTCGTGGCCGGGCGTGAAGTTCTTGTTGAAGGGCTTGCCACCCTCGATCAGCGCCGGCGGCCCCTTGGTGATGATGCTGATGTCGCCGGCGCAGAACGCGATGGCGTCGATGCGGATCAGCACCTCGGAGTGGCCGGGCTGCGGCACCGGCTTCTGGGTCAGTCGGAGCTGGCCGGGATCGTCCAGCACCCACGCCTTCATGGTCTCGGGGATGTCGAACCGGACGGTGTCGTTCGAGCTGGTCATGGTCCTTATGATCTCTCCGTGTCGCGCAGCTCGCCGAGGCATCGGCGGGGTGCGTCGTCACTTCTCGATGGGGAAGCCGACGATGCTGCCCCACTCGGTCCACGAGCCGTCGTAGATCTTGACGTTCCCGTACCCGGCGAGGCCGGCGAGCGCGACCCAGACGAGCGTCGCGCGATGGCTGAGCCGGCAGTAGCAGACGACGTCGTCGTGCCGTTCCGGCGCGAGACCGTAGGCCGCGAGCGCGGCGCGGATCGCCTCCGGCGACTTGAAGGAATCGTCGTCGTTGAGCACCTCGCGGAAGTAGAAGTGGCGCGCCCCCGGGATGCGGCCGGTGCGCTCGGCCCCGTGGTCGAACGCCATGGTGTACTCGGCGACGCGCTTGCCGGCGTACTCTTCGGGCGAGCGGACGTCGAGCAGCAGCCGATGGCCGTGATGGAGATGCGCCTTCACCTCGTCGCGGCCGACCCGCATGGAGGCGTCGGGCATCGGCACCGGATAATCCACCGGCGCGAAGGCCGGCATCGTGCGGGAGAGCGGGCGCTTCTCGGCCCACCACTTCTTGCGGCCGCCATCGAGCACCTTGAGGTTGCGGTGGCCCGCCATGGCGAAGGCCCAGTACGCATAGGTGCCGTACTGCACGGGCTCGCCGTAGAGCACCACCGTGGTATCGGGTCCGATGCCGAGCCGGCCGAACAGCTTCGCCAGCGCGGCCGGGCTCACGAACTCGCGGTCGGTCTCGTGCCAGCAGGCAGACTTCCAGTACAGCCACGCGGCGCCGGGCACATGGCCCTCGCAATACGCGGTCGGCTCGGTGACGTTGGAAATCTCCAGCACGCGGACAGCGGGATCGCCGAGATGCTGCTCGAGCCAGGCTGGAGAGACGACGGGTGAGTCCATGGAACGATCCTTGAAACGCGGGGGCCGCGACGGCGGCCTCGGAAGGGCGAACCGGGCGGCCCGGCTGGTCCGGACGCGCCGTCATGGGCCACCGCAGAGGCGCTGCCGGCTGAGCGGCGCCGGCTGCGATGGGCGGCGGGATCAGGTGGTCGCCTTGCTGGCCTTCCCGTTTCGCTCCCGCACCATGGTGACGACCTGGCTGAGCAGGATGACCAGAGCGAGCCCCCAGAACAGCAGCGCCGTATAGGACTCCACGAAGACGGTCGGCGAGCCTTCGGACATGATCAGCGCGGTGCGCGCCTCACGCTCCAGCGTCGGGCCGAGCACCAGACCGAGCAGGATCGGCGTCACCGGGATGCCGCCCTTGATCAGCCAATAGGCCAGGAAGCCGACGAGGCTCATGACGCCGACGTCGAACAGCGAGTTGCGGATGGCGAACGAGCCGATCACGCACATCACCAGGATGCCGAGCGCCATCAGGTGCGGCGGCACGCGCAGCGCCTTGACGAACAGCCGGACGCCGAACAGCTGGATCAGTGCTGTGATGATGTAGGACAGCACGAACAGGAGATAGATCGACGAAATAACGTCGGGCTTCTCCATGAACAGCAGCGGGCCGGGCTGGATGCCGTGGATCAGCAGGCCGCCGAGAATGATCGCGGTCGCCGGATCCCCCGGGATGCCGAGGCCGATCAGCGGGATCATGGCGCCGCCGGTGACCGCGTGGTTGGACGCCTCGGGCGCGACCACGCCGGAGATCTCGCCCTTGCCGAAGGTCTCCGGATGTCCGGACCACCGCTTGGCCTGATCATAGGCGAGGAAGGCCGCGATCGGCCCGCCGGTGCCCGGGATGGCGCCGACCACCGTGCCGATGGCGGCGGAGCGAAGGAAGTTCCAGCGCTGCGCCAGCAGCATCCGCCACGAAGGCAGCTCGGTGCGGACATGGCCGGGATCGATCTTCATCTCCTTGCCACGCCAGTAGGTGGCGAAGACCGTCACCACGTGCGGCACCGCGAACAGGCCGATCATCGCCACTAGGAGGTCGACGCCCTGGAGCATGGCGGTCGAGCCGAACGTGAAGCGCGGCACGCCGTCGATCGGGTCCTGGCCGATGTTCATCAGCATCAGGCCGATGACGCCGCCGATCAGCCCCTTGACGAGGGAGCCGCCGGCCAGCCCACAGATGGTCGACAGGCCGAACACGACGAGCGCCGTGATCTCCGCCGGGCCGAACGAGATGGCGACGCGAGCGAGCGCGTCGACGCTCACCAGCATCACGATCAGGCTGAGGATGCCGCCGATGCAGCCCGCGATGGTGGCGATGCCGATGGCGAGGCTGGCCTTGCCCTGCTTGCCCATGATCTCGCCGTCCAGCACCGTGGCGGCGGCCGACGGCGTGCCCGGCACGCCGATCAGGATGGCCGAGACGGCACCGCCCGTCATGCCGCCGATATAGGTGCCGAGCAGCATGGCGATGGCGGGCGTATGGCCCATGGTGAAGGTGATCGGCAGCACCATGGCGAGCGCCATGGAGTAGGTCAGGCCCGGAATGGCGCCGAAGATCAGCCCCACCAGTGAGCCGAAGAAGGTCGCCAGCACCGACTGCCAGCTCAGGGAGGCTGCGAGAGCCGTGAGGAGGGCGTCCATGGCGGAATCTCAGAACAGGTTGAACAGGACGCCGCGCGGCAGATAGACCGCCAGCAGCTTGCCGAGGATGAGCCACACCGCGAGTGCGAAGCCGACCGGATAGCCGATCAGCAGCGCCGGCGAACGCTTGCCGAGCATCAAGAACAGATAGGCGGCGAGCGCCACCACGGTGGCGAGGATGAAGCCGACCGCCCAGAGCAGCGCGATATAGCCGACCAGGAACCCGAATGTGGCGGCGATGCCTCGCCATTCGAGCGCGTCGAGGCCCGGCCCGGCGCGCTTCTGGTCGGCGCCGGCGGTGTTTCCGAACAACGCGCCGGCGATCACGATGGCGGATAGGACGGCGAGGCCGATCCCGGACGCCAGCGGGAAGGTGCGGGCGCTGCTCGGCATGCCCTCGGCGTCCGGAATGGTGGTCAGGATGAGACCGATCCACACCAGCGCGACGACGAGGAGAAGAGACCCGGTGAGCAGGTCACGGGTGCGTACGGTCCCGGTCATGTGCGGTCTCGCTATTTCTTCTTGTTGATGCCGAGCTCGGTCATCAGCTCGCCGATCTCCTTGTCGTTGTCGGCGACGAGCTTGCCGAAATCCTTGGCGGACTTGAACAGCGGGGTGAAGCCGAGGTTCTCGCCGGCCTTCTTGAACTCGGCCGACTCGACCGCCTGCTTGATCGAGGCTTCGAGCTTGGCGATGGCGGCGGGCGGCGTGTCCTTGGGGGCGTGGATGCCGCGCCAGATGGTCAGATCGAGGCCGGTGGCGCCGGCCGAGTCGCAGGTCACGGTGTCGACCGCCAGCTCGACCTTGTCCTTGCTGGTCATGCACAGCACGCTGATGGTGCCGGCCTTGACGTGCGGCGCGAACTGGCTCGACCACTGCAACGCCGCGTCGACACGGCCGCCCAGCAGCTCGGCGGGGGCGCGTCCTTCGCCGTACGGGATGTACACGACCTGGAGGCCGAGGCGGTTGAACAGCGCGGCCGAGGCGAGATGCGTGAAGGTGCCGAGGCCGGAGACGCCGACGCGCAGCTTCTTGCCGCTCGCCTTGGCGGCGGCCTGCATGCTCTTGAGATCCTTCCAGCCGGCGTCGGCGCGTACCGCGAGAACCGGGACCTCCATGCCGATATGCGCGATGGGCGCGAGCGCCGTGTAGTTGAACGGCAGGTTGCCCTGATAGTAGACGGTCGAGATCGAGTTCGAGCTGAACACGATGCTGTAGCCGTCGGCCGGCGCGCTCTGCACGTAGGTGTAGCCGATGGCGCCGCCGCCGCCGGGCCGGCTGACGGTGATGACGGGCTGCCCGATGTTCTTCGACATCAGATCGGCCAGCACCTGGCTGGTGGTCTGGGCGGGACCGCCGAACAGCGTGGTCATCTCGATGGTCTTGTCGGGGAATTCGGCGCGTGCCGTGCCGAGTGGCACGGCGATCAGAAGAGCGGCGGCCGCCGCGGAACCGAACAGACGCAGAGGCGTCGCTGTGCTCCGAATCGAGCTCATCGGGGTCTCCCTTCCGGCTGGCGCCTGCATGGTCGCCGCGCCGAATGCTGCCCCATCCGCGATCCAGGGAAAAGCAACGGCTCCCGGCGGCCTGCCCCGCGCGGCGCGCATTACAGGCGCAACAGGACGGTCAGTTTCACTGCCGCAGTGCAATAAGCGGCCGTAGCACGGGATCTTGCGGCGCACGCGCAGCGGCGCAGCCCGCGCCGGCTCACAGTCTCATCCGGCATTCTGCGTAAGCGAACGGGACCCACGGGCTCGAGGCGTGTCCGGCGACGGGGCTGGGCGCGGCAGTGTGGGGCCGGCGGCGCGCAGGCCGGTGTGGCGGAGGGAGGGGCGTTACGGCGGCGGGGCGGCCGGCGTCGTGATCACGACCGCCAGGCATCATGGTCAGCGAAACAGCCCCGGGCGGTCTGCCGTCGGCCGCGCCGGTCAGCTCGCCTTTCGCCGGGCCGGGCCGGCGCGGCGCGGCTTCTTGGCCGCGCTGCGGCGCGGCGGGCTCTTGCGGGCCGGCGGGCCGCCCTGGGCCTCGACGCTGCGGCGCAGCGCGTCCATGAGGTTCACCACCTTGGTGGGCGCCTTGGGGCGGGCCGGCAGTGTGGTGTCGCCGGCCTCCTTGCGGGCGATCAGCTCGCGCAGCGCGGTCTCGTAGCGGTCCTCGAAGCTGTCGGGCTCGAAGGCGCCCTTCATGGTGTCGATGATGTGGGTGGCGAGGTCGATCATGTCCTGGGGGATCGGCTCGTCGGGAATATCGTCGAAGTACTCGGCCTCGTCGCGCACCTCGTAGGGGTAGCGCAGCAGGGTCGCCAGCAGGCCCTTGCCGCGCGGCTCCAGCGCCACGATGTGCTCGCGGGTTGCAATCACCACGCGGCCGAGCGCCACCATGCCGCGGGCGCGGATCGCCTCGCGGATCACCGCGAAGGCCTGGCGGCCGGCATCGCCGTCCGGGACCACGTAATACGGACGGACGTTATAGAGGTCGTCGATCTCGTCGCGGGGAACGAAACGGGTGATGTCGAGGGTGCGGGTGCTCTCGATCTCGATCGCGTCCAGGTCCTCCTCGGTGATCTCGACATAGCCCTCGGCGGTCTTGTAGCCGCGGACGATGTCGCCGGGATCGACCGGCTCGCCGGTGTCGGCGTCGACCTTCTGCATGCGGATGCGGTGGCCGGTCGACTTGTCGAGGAGGTTGAGGCGAATCTTCTCGCGGTCCGTGGTCGCCGGGTAGAGCGCGATCGGACAGGAGACGAGCGAAAGGCGCAGATGGCCTTTCCAGTTCGCACGCGGGGCCATGCGGCGTACTCCGGCACAAACGACGACTCAACGCCGCCCCGCCGGCGTCGTTCCGAGTCGATGCCACCGCCATGTTCGACGGGTCGACGTACCGGCCGATTCACGGTTCGTTCGGCCCTGATGGCTCGTGGCAGGCGGCGCGTGGCCGCGGCCGCGGTTCTATGTCAGGCGACCAGGCGCCGGTGCAGCGCGTCGTCCCAATGGCCCGTCAGGTAGCGGAACAGCCAATTGCCGCGCGCCTTCAGACGCTGGTAGGCGGCCTTGAGGTCGAGCACCAGGGTGATGCGGCGGCTGCGGCAGTTCAGCTCGCCGACATCGTGGGTGGCGACCGGGTGGAAGCCCATGACCCTGGTATGAAAACCATAGGGGCTGTGGGGATCGTCCTCGAACACGTCGGTGAGATAATGAGTGTAGCCGCGCGCGACGGTCTCGGCGGCGGCGGCGCGCATCAGCGCGGCGGCGACCACCAGGCGGCGGCGGAAGCGCGGCACCACGGCGAAGCGGCCGATCTCGGCGATGCGGTTGTCGCGGATCATCTCCTCGATGCGCAGCGACGGGTCGAGCGCCGCGAAGCCGTAGCTCGCATAGGCGGCGAGCGGCGGATCGTAGACGACCCGCACCACGCCGGCCGGCCGCACCCGGACGCCGATCGGCCGCGTGCGGACCGCCACCACGAACCACGAGACGTCGTCGCGGCCCAGATCCTCGGGCGGAAACTGCGTCTCGGGATCGTTCACCCACCGCTTCTCGCGCAGGTAGGTTGCGCGCAGCACGGCGAGCACCTGCTGACGTCCGGCCTCGTCGGTCACCCGGTCGGCGGTCACCCGGTCATCCAGTCGCATGGCGAGCCTCCGTGCTGGTGGGGGGAGCGGAACCGGCGGTGGGCGCCGCCGGGGCCGCCGGCGCCGCCGGCGCCGTGTCGGACCACGACTTGCCGGACAGCGCGGCGACCGCGGTCATCACGGTGGCGTGCCAGGCGCGCAGATCGGCGGGCGCCGGGCGCTCGCTGGGGAGCGGTGGCCGCAGCGGTGGGCCGATGCGCAGCTCCATGCGATCGCGATCGCGGATCGGCCGGTCGGGGGAGGCGTCGGGAAAGCGGATGCCGGCCGGCACCACCGGCACGCCCGTGGTCAGCGACAGCAGGGCGGCGCTGCGCCGGCCCGGCCGCAGCCGGTGCGGATCACGATTGACGGTGGCTTCCGGGAAGATGCCGACCGAGCGGCCGCACCGCAGCGCGTCGCGGGCGCGGTCGAGCACCGAGGTGTCGGCGCGGTAGAGCGGCCGCAGCCGGTCGAGCACCCGTGGGCGCGCCGGCTTCGCCGTCACGGCGAGGACCTCGGCCTTGCGGTAGAGGAAGCCGACGCCCGGGATCAGCGCAAAGTTCCAGTCGGCCATGAAGTGGATCAGCGGACCGCCGCGAAGGAGCGTCAGCAGCGCCGGCACCAGCAGCGCCTCGCTGCGGGTCGAGTGATTGAGGATGAGGACGAACGGATCGGCGGCGGGCCTGACGTGCTCCAGGCCGGTGATCGCGCTCACCCGGGTCGAGGCCGCGAGGGCCACGGCCCGCAGCAGCCAGCGATCGGCGAGGCCGAGGCCGGGCAGCGGCCAGCAGAGGATCTCGCCGGCGCCGGCGGGCGCCCAGACGGCGGGGACCCAGTCGGCGGGCCGGGCGGTGGGGTCGGCGGACGGGTCGGCGGTGAGCGGCATCGGCCGTCGCGGTGCCGGCGAAGGCCGCCGCCCGCTGCGACGACACCGCTCCACCGATCATTCGCCGACGGTCGTCGATTCCTGTTGCGTCCCGATGAGGGAGCGGTGACGGCCGCATGACGTGCCGGTTGTGCCCGGGATGGCGTCGTTCGATCGGCTCGAAATCCGACCCTCTCCCGTGGGGAGAGGGTCGGCGAGCACAGCGAGCCGGGGTGAGGGCATAAGCATCGAAGAATGGTGTTCAACGCCCTCACCCGACGCGCTTCGCGCGTCGACCTCTCCCCATCGGGGAGAGGTGGAAGCCGTGCCACTAACCACGCCCCGATCCGATCTCCCGGAGCGCGTATCAGCCGTCCTGCCGTACAATCGACAGGGTGCGGCCGCCGCACGACAGGAAGGCCCGGCTGCGGCAGGTGAGCACGATCACCTGCTGCTTCTCGGCGGCGCGCGTCAGCACGTCGAACATGCGCTCGATGCGATCGTCGTCCGAGAAGACGAGCGAGTCGTCGAGCACCACCGGCACCGGGCGGCCGCGCTCGGCGAGCAGCCGACCGAGACCGAGCCGCACGATGATGGCGATCTGCTCGCGGGTGCCGTCGGACAGCGACAGGAACGGCTCCGCGCTGCCCGCCCGGGTGAGGCCGTCGACCGCGAAGAGGTCGGCCAGCGCCGCGTCGGCGCCCGGGAACAGGGCGTGCAGATAGGGCCGCAGGGCGGCCTTCACGGGGCCCACGAAGCTGTCCTGGGCGGCTCGGCGGCCGGCCTCCAGGGTGTCGCGCAACAGCCGCAGCGCCGCCAGCCGGCGCTCGATGGCGGCGACCTCGGTCTCGGCCAGCGCCAGCGCCTCGACGGCGGCGGCCTCGCGCTCGCCCAAGCCCTCGCCGCCGCGGGTGGCGATGCGGCCCTGGAGGCGGGCGATCTCCTGCTCGGCCGCGTTCAGCCGCGCATCGCGGGTGCGGATCGCCTCGGCGAGCCGGCGGACGCGGGCCGCCACGGCCTCGCGCTCGTCCGGTCCCGGCACCGCGGCACGCCGGTCCGCGGCCTGCCGGGCAGCGGCCTCGAAGGCGGCGCGGGCCTCGGCGGCCTCGGCCGCAAGCGCCACCAGGGCGCCGGCGCGGCGGTCGTCCGGGCTGGCGGCGAGATCGGTGGCGAGCTGGCGCTTCTGCTCGTCGATGCCGGCCACCAGGGTGTCGAGCCGAACCGTCTCGGCGGCCGCCTGCTGACGGGCCGCCGCCACCCCGGCCTGGGCATCGGCATGGGCGCGGCGGAGCGCGTCGCGCTGCTGCTCGGCCGCCTCGCGGGCGCGGGCGAGAGCGGCGCGGTCCGGCAGGTCCTCGCCGGGGGCGGCTCCCAGCGCATCCAGGCCGGCCCGGGCCTCGGCCAGCGCCCGCTCCAGCGCCGCGAGGCCGTCGTCCGACCCGGCGCCCGGCTTGCCGCCGGACGGCGGGCGTGCCGCTGTCGTGGGCGAGGGCGCGAGCGCGGCCAGCTCGGCCATGACGGCGCGCCGCTCGCTGTCGAGATCCACGGCCTGGGTCCGCCGTTCGTGCACCTCGGCCAGCGATGCCACGCCGGCCTCGCGCAGCACCCGGGCCAGGGTGTCGCGGGCGGCCGCGACGGCGCCGGCGTCCTCGCTCGCGGCCGGCACGATCTCGATGGTGGCGAGGTCGGCGACCGCGACGGCGAGCGGGCTCGTCGCCACCAGCTCGCCGCCGTCGGCGATCGGCTCGCCGCCGCAGGTGACCCGGCCGGCCCCCGCCGGGCCGAGCCGCACGCGCACCCGCGGCGCCTTGGCCTCCAGGCGAGCGCGGGCGGCGTCGAGCGCCCCATGGGCGCTCTCGATGCGGCGCACCGCCTCGGCCGGCACCGCGAGCCGGGCGATCGCCTGGCGCAGCCGCGCCTCCTCGTCGCGCAGCCGCCTGGCCCGGTCGAGCCGGGCCGACAGCTCGGCCACCCGCTCGGCGTCGCGCGCCGCGGTTTCCCGGCGGCGCGCCGTGTCGACGGCCCGCTCGGTCTCGGCGAGCCGCGTCGCCACCTCGCCCAGATCCCTCTCGCGCGCCGCCAGTGCGGTCGCCTGGGCGGTCGCGGCGTCGCGCTCCTCGGCGGCCCGCCGCTCCTCGGCGGCGATCCGCTCGCGCGCCCGGGCGATCCGCTGGTCGAGCGCCAGCAGGTCCTCGTGCCGCTTGCGGGCGCGGTCGAGCATCAGCTCGCGCTGCGCCTGCTCGGTCTCGGCCTGCTGGGCCGCCTGGTCGGCCCGCATGGCGGCGGCGACCTCCGCCTCGGCGGCGGCGAGGTCGGTGCGCAGCCGGGCGGCGCCCGCCGGATCGCCGAGGGCGTCGCGCTCCCGCAGCCGGTCCAGGAGGGCGGCACGGTCGGCCTCCAGCGCCTCCAGGGTGCGGCGCAGCTCGGCGAGCTCGGCCTGAGCGGCGGCGCGGCGGTCGAGCGCCGCCTTCCAGGTGCCGCCGGCCTTGGGGCCGCGGGCGGTCTCCTCCTCGGCGAGCCGCTCGGTGACGCGCCGCCACACCCGCTCGCCGCGCTCCCCCCCCAGCACCTCGCCGACCTCGGCCTCGATGATGCGCGACAGCAGCGCCCGGGTGTCCTCGGTCGGCTCGATCGGCCGGAACGACTGGCCCTGCGGCACCCACAGGAGGCCAAAGGCCGATTCGTCCGCCGCCGTGGTGCCGGGCGTCAGCTCGAGCGTCGCCCACACCGCCTCGTCGGCGGCACGGCCGTCGGCCACCAGCGTGCCGGCGCGGAAGAACTTGGCGCCGGTGCTGCGCAGGAAGGACTTGCGGATCAGGTAGTCGTCGCTGCCGCGGCGAAACCCGACCTCGACCACCGCGGGCAGCTCGGCCCCAAGGCAGGCGAGGGCGCCGATGTCCTTGTGCTTGCTGCCGTGGCGGGCGAACAGCGCGTGCTGGAGGGCGCGGAACAGCGTCGACTTGCCGGCCTCGTTGGGGGCGCAGAGCAGGTTGAGGCCGGGGCCGAGCCCCTGCACCACATGGCGGGCGCGAAAGCGGCCGACGCCCTCGACGGCGAGATGGGTGATGATCATCGCGGTCCTCACGCCGTCGCGTCGAGATAGAGGGTGAGCAGCGCGTCCTCGGCGACCTGCCGTTCGGCGGCCGACAGCGCCGGATCGGCGGCGCGTTCCTTCAGGCTCTCGGCGACGCGGCGCAGCACGCCGTCGAAGTCGATGGCTTCGAGATCGGCGGGATCGGGCCGCACCGCGAGCGTGAGCGCCGCATCGAGATGGAACACGGCAGCCTGGAGCCGCTCCAGCCATTCGTCGAGCGCGCGGCGCGCCGCGATCGACAGCATGCCGCCGACCGCGAGCTTGAGCACCAGCCGGGAGAGCGGCGCATGGGTCCGGAGAAGGGCGGCCTCGTGGCCAGCCAGCGGCATCGCGTCGGCCAGCTCCACCGCCTCGCTCGCCCACCGGAAGGTGCCAACCGCATGCGGCGTGACCACCGGCTGGGCGCCGGCCCGCGGCAGGTCGACGAGAAGCGCGGTGCCGACCGGCTGGCTGTCGTGGCGGTCGGGCTCCGGCGTGCCGGCGTACCAGGTGCGCGGGCCGATCTCGCGGGTGCGGTGCCAGTCGCCGAGCGCCAGATAGTCGAGGCCGGCCTTCTCGGCGCGGCCGGGATCGATCTGGTTGGTCGCCTCGCCCTCGTCGGCGGCGACGCCGAAGCGGGTGACGGCGCCATGGGCGAGGCCGATCCGCAGGGCGCCGGGCGGGGTCGTCGTGTCGTCCATGCGGGCGGTGAGGTCGCGGGTCTCGGCCCGGCTGGTCAGCGGGGCGGGCAGCAGCACGGCGTCGGGTGCCAGCGCCACCGGCTCGGCGCCGAGATGGACGCGGACATTGGCGGGCAGCCCCAGCCCGGCGAGGCGCTCCCACGGGCCGCCCGGCCGATGAGCGTCGTGATTGCCGGGCAGCAGGTGCCAGGTCACCGTGGAGAAGCCGCGCATGCGCTCGATCGGCGCCCGCAGCGTGACGTTCGCGGGGGTGTCGCTGTCGTAGATGTCGCCGGCGACCAGCACGTGGGCGGCGCCCTCGGCGACGGCGAGCCGGCCGACCGCCTCGACGGCGTCGAGCCGCGCCCGGCGCAGCGCCTCGGCCTTGTCGCCGAAGCGGACGAACGGCTTGCCGATCTGCCAGTCGGCGGTATGGACGAGACGCATGGGGCACCTGTGACGCGACACGAAGCGAAACGCGGCGCGGCCGTGCAGCCCTCGGCGCACCGATTCGCGCGCCTTGAGTCTAGCGGATTCGCGGTTTGTTCGCTGGTGGGGCCACGCCGCATCCACAGCCGGTCGGCGCGGTAGCGGCCTGCTACCGCGGCTCCGCCGCGCCGGCCCGCGTCACCAGCCAGGCAGCGATCTCGGCGCTCTCGCGCACCGTGCCGAGCCGGCCGGAGCGGCCGGCATGGCCGGCGCCCATGTCGGTCTTGAACAGGAGCTCGCGGGTATCGGTGCGCCGCTCGCGCAGCCGCGCCACCCATTTGGCCGGCTCGACATAGCGCACCTGGCTGTCGTGGAAGCCCGAGGTGACGAACATGGCCGGATACGCCTTCGCCTCGATGTTGTCGTAGGGCGAGTAGGAGGCGATGTAGGCGCGCTGCACCGGGTCCTGCGGGTTGCCCCACTCGACCCATTCCAGCGTCGTCAGCGGCACGCTGGGGTCCGACGTGGTGGTGAGCACGTCGACGAACGGCACCTCGGCGACGATGCCGGCGAACAGATCCGGCCGCATGTTGGCGACGGCGCCGACCAGGAGCCCACCGGCCGAGCCGCCGCGCGCGAACATGGCGCGCCGATCGGCGATGCCGCGCGCGATCAGCGTCTCGCCGATCGCGATCAGGTCGGTGAAGCTGTTCTTCTTGGCGAGCCCGCGGCCGTCGCGGTGCCAGCGCTCGCCCTTCTCGTGGCCGCCGCGCACATGCGCGAGCACATGCACGAAGCCGCGGTCGATCAGGCTGAAAGCGGTCTCGTTGAACACCGGGCGCTGGCTGTAGCCGTAGGCGCCGTAGCCGACCACGAGGGTCGGGTTGCCGCCGGGGCGCCGCAGCGCCGGCTTGTAGACGAGCGTGACCGGCACCGTCTCGCCGTCCGGCGCCGTCGCGGCGATGCGCTCCACCCGATAGTCCTGTGGCCGCAGCCACGGCGCCGGCTCGTCCCGCCGCAACGTCAGCGCGCCCGTCGCCATGTCGAAGTCGTAGATGCGCTCGGGCTGGAGCGGGCCGCTGAAGCGGAAGCGCAGGACGCTCGAGTCGGGCTCGCGATTGCCGCCGAAGCCGCCGAAGAAGAAGCCGGTGGTGGCGACCCCGATGCCGGCCGGCAGCGGCACCGTGATCTCGCGACGGTCGGCGAGGCGCAGCACGCGAATGCGGATGCCGCCCTCGTGCTCCTCGTCGACGGCGACGAAGTCGCGGAACGGCTCGACGCGATGGAGCACATGGCCGGGCCGCTCGGTGATCAGCTCGCGCCAGTGGGCGGCGCCGGGCGTCGCCTCCGGTGCCGTCATCACCCGGAAGTCCGGCGCGTCGAGATCGGTGCGGATGAAGAACGTGTCGCCGACGTGATCGATGTCGTAGCGCAGGCTCGGCCGGCGCGGCTCGACCACCCGGAAGGTGCCGTCCGGATCATTGGCCGCCAGATAGCGGATCTCGCTCGCCTCCTCGTGCTCGCTCTCGATCAGGATGTAGCGGCGCGACTTGGTGCGGCGGACCGCGACGCTGAAGGTGGGATCGCGCTCCTCGTAGACCAGCACGTCGTGATCGGAGGGCGCCCCGACGCGGTGGCGCCAGACCTGGAAGCCGCGCAGCGTCACCGGCTCGCGCCGCACGTGGAACAGCGTGGTCGAATCGGCCGCGAACGCGAAGCTCTCGGCGCCGTCGGTGATGCCCTGCTCGGTCACCGCGCCGGTGGCGATGTCGCGGATGAAGAGGCGGTTCTGACGGTCGCCGGAAAAGTCGACCATGAAGGCGACGCGGCGGCCGTCCGGGCTCGGCTGCCAGCGGCCGAGCCGGTACATGGCGTGGCCGGCGGCGAGCGCCGGCACGTCGAGCACGATCTCCTCGGGCGGCTCGGCACCGGCGGCGCCCTCGGGCGTGTCGGGCCGGCGCACGATCACCGGATACTGGGCGCCCTCGGCGAAGCGGCGGGAATACAGGAAGCCGCCGTCCCGATAGGGCACGCTGGTCTCGCGCGGGGCGCGGCGCGCCGTCATCTCGCCGGCGATCTCGTCGATCAGCGGGCGGATCGGGTCGAGCCGGCTTTCCGCATAAGTGTTCTCGGCGGCGAGATGGGCCAGCACCGCCGGATCGTCGCGATTGGCCAGCCAGTGGTAGGGATCGGTGCGCTCGCCGCCGGGCTCGCGGATGATGGTGGGGATCTTCGGCGCCACCGGCGGGCGCAGGACCGGCGTTGCCGCGGCGGTGCCGGGGCCGTCCGCCGCCCGGAGAGGGATCGCGGTCGCAGCGACCAGAGCCGCGCCGAGCAGCGACAGTCCGATCAGAACCAGGCCGAGAGATCGCCGCATCGGTCACCGTCGCCATTGCACCCCGGAGCTCGGGGCACCGGGATCATGGCGGCAGGGCCGCCGCCGGCGAAATCACGATCCTGCGCGTGCCGGCGCATCGGTGCGTCTCGCCCGGAAGCTGATGCGGGCCGGATTGTGCTCGATGTTCGCGGGCAGACGCTCGGCCGTGAATCCGGCGGCCGCCAGTATGCCGCGAAACTCCGCCTCGGTGTACTTGGCGATGCCCAGCTCGGCGCGCAGCTTGCGATAGGACGAGAAGGCGGTGCGGGCGACGCCGATGCCGGCAGCGATCAGGAAGCCGTTGGCGGCGGCGTAGCGCAGCAGCGCGACGAGGTCGCTCACCGCACCGACGTCGGGCGGGATCACGTCGGCGACGATCAGCGCGCCGCTCGGCGATATGAGCCGTCGCCATTGGGCGAGCAGCGCATCGAGATCGGCGCGCGACAGATACTGCACCACCGAGTTGGCGACGATCAGGTCGAACGAGCCGTCGGGCTCGCCGCGCAGCTCCTCCGGGCTCGCCACCGCGATGTTGGGCACGGCGGCGAAGCGCGCCGCGAGATTCCGGCGCACACTCGGCGCCGCGTCGGAGAGCACCAGCGTGCGAGCCGCGGCGGCGACCAGATCGGCATGCAGCGCCTCGCCGCAGCCGAAGTCGAGCACCCGCGCGTCGGGGCCGGGCAGCAGGCGGACGATCGCCTCGGCGACATCGCGGTAATGCACGTCGGCGTGCCGCGCGTTGACGTAGATCGAGTGCGGATTGTCCCAGAAGCCGACCCAGTCGCGGATGGTGGTCATGACGATGTCCTGTCCGGAGAGGGGGCTTCGCGGGGATGCGCGGCGAGGGCGGGCGCGCGGCCGGCGCTGCGCGGCCCGGACTGCGGCGGCACGATGAGGATGCGATAGGGCGCCGGCCGGTTGGTGTCGCCGAAGAAGGTGCGGGTGACGGTGAGATCGACGACGCGGGCATCGGGCTCGCGCTCGGCATGCGCTCGCAGGGCGTCGCGGCAGAAGCGATCGTCGAGACGGCAGACGACGACGTAGCCGTCGCGCACCAGGCGGTCCGGATCGAGCCACGGCGTCGGCGCCAGGGTGAAGCCCGGCACCGAGTCCGGATGGTCGGGGTGATAGAACGCGATGGCGGCGCCGAGATCCGGATCGCCGATCACCACCGAGAGGCGGCGGCCGGTGGCGCCGCTCCACTCGCGCCCGACCGCCTCGGCGAGCGGGGCGTAGTAGGCGCGTCCCTCCTTGTTACCCTGCCAGTGGCGCAGCAGGGCGAGCGCCGGTGCCGCCGCCACGATCGCCAGCGTCACGATGGCGACCGCCGCGGTGACGACGATAGCGGCCGGCCGCGGCACCGTCACCTCGGCCGGCGCGAGCAGCACGACCGGCAGCAGGAACCACGCCTGCATGGTCCACAGCGAGGTCAGCTCGACTCCGACGAAGGGCGCCGTGACGGCCGGGATCAGCAGCGGCAGCGCCAGGAGATGCACCAGCAGGCGACGGTCGGGATCGCTCGGCCACAGGGCCGCCGCGACGGCGCGCCTGTCGGGTCGGGCGACCGCGATCCACACCACGATCGGCACCGCCACATAGGCGAGGGCGCCGACCAGATACTGGACCGCCTTCCACAGGATCGCCGCCTGGGTGGCGCCGCCATGCACCGCATAGGCGTAGCCGAAGGGCTGGAAGCCGGTGTCGACGAGCCACCACAGATGCGGGGCCAGCACCGCGAGGCCGGCCACGATCGACACCCAGGGCGACGGCGACTTGAGATAGGCCCAGCGCGCCGGATGCAGCAGCGCCGCGAGCGGCAGGCTGGCCACCAGATAGATCGAGTAGTACTTGCCCAGCATGGCGAGCGCGCAGGCGGCGCCGGCCGCCGCCGACCACAGGAGCGTACGGGTCTCGAAGGCACGCAGGAAGCACCACGTCGCCAGCGGCCAGGTGAGCAGCAGCGTCTGGTTGGAGGCGAAGCGCTGGCCGTGGAACTGATAGAACGGCGTCATCAGCAGCAGGAGCAGCACCAGCACACGCTTGTCGCCGGACACGTAGCGGGACGCGATGCGGTCGACGATCAGCAGCGAGAGCGCGGCGTTCACCATGGCGAGCAGGTGGAACGCCCAGTCGGCGATCGGGAACACCGAGAACCATGCCGCCGCCATCAGGGCGCCGAGCGGCGGATGCTTGTAGTAGCCGGGGCTCGGATGCCGGCTCCAGGCATAGACCTCGACGAGATCGGGATGCAGGTCGAGCGAGGCGTAGGAGATGGTCTGAAACGCCGTCCAGGCTGCGACGAACAGCGCCAGCAGGATCAGCGTGGCGCGACCGTCGTCGGCATGGTCGAGGAACGCCCCGATAGCGCGGCGCGCCGCCGAGCTCGGCGCCGGGGCCGCCGGAGCGCTCATGAGCCGGCCGACGCCCGGCGCGGCGTCTCTTGGTGCGGTGCTTCTTGGTGCGGTCCTTCTTGGCGCGGCACCTCCTCGCGCGGCGCATTCCCGGCCGCGCCGGGTGGCGACGCCTCGGTCTCGGCGATCAGGAAGGCGGGCCAGCGCCGCGTCTCGCGCAGCACCCGGCCGACATACTCGCCGATGATGCCGAGCACCAGGAACTGGCCGGCGCCCAGGATGGCGATCGCCGACATGATCGAGGTCCAGCCCGCCACGGTGTGGCCGATCGCCAGGAAGCTGACGACGGAGTAGACGAGCAGCAGCACGCCGATCAGCGCGAAGGCGAGCGCCAGGTGGATGGCGATGCGCAGCGGCCGCACGCTGTGGGCGATGATGCCGGTGACGGCGAGATCGACCATCCGGCGCAGCGTGTAGGACGACTCGCCTTCGCTGCGAACGCCCTGGCGGTACGGCACGGTGACCAGCGGATAGCCGAGCCAGCGCACCAGGCCGCGCAGGAACAGGTCGTGGTGCTCGAAGCCGTTGATGGTGTCGACCACGGCGCGGTCGAGCAGCAGGAAGTCGGCGCTGCCCGGCTCGATGCGGACGTCGCCGATGGCGTCGAGCACCCGGTAGTAGAGCCGCGAAGTCAGCCGCTTGAACAGCGACACGTCACCGGGCGCGCTCTCGCGCTGGGCGGCGACGATGCGGGCGCCCTCGCGCCAGCGCGCCACCATCTCGGGGATCAGCTCGGGCGGGTGCTCGAAGTCGCAGTCCATCAGCACCACGGCATCGCCGGTGGCGTGGCGCAGCCCGGCCCGCAGCGCCGACTGGTGGCCGAAATTGCGGGTAAAGGAGACGTAGCGGATGCGCGGGTCGGCGGCGGCCAGCCGGCGCAGCGCGGCCAGCGTGCCGTCGCGCGAGCAGTCGTCGACGAAGATGATCTCGATGCGGCCGAGCGCACCGGCGACCTCGCCGAGACGCGCCGCCATGGGGCCGACATTGCCGGCCTCGTTGAAGGCGGGCAGCACGATCGAGAGGAGCGGTCCCTGCTCTCCCGTCCGCCGTTCCGATCCGACCGCCACCTGGTTCTCCCGGCTGTCCGCGCCGGCGCCGTTCAGGGCACACTCGGCCTGAAGAATCAAGACGGCGCCGCCGGCGAGGCGGTGCCGTCTTGGGGCGGACAGGATTGGGGAGGGGGGAGGGAGCGGGGCGGAGCCGCCGCGCTGGGACAGGCTCAGGCCGCGTTCTCGGCCCGCTGCGCGGCAGCCGCCAGGGTCTCGGCGGCCCACAGCTTCACCAGCGGGCCGGACTTGCCGCGCACCGGATCGGTGGAGGGCAGCGGCACCTCCGGAATCGACATCAGCGCCTTGGCGTGCTCGGCCCGGCTGCCGCGGCAGAGATCGTAGGTGCCGCTCGGCGGGTAGGCGCCGATCACCACCAGATCGGCGGTCGCCCGCACCTTCTGATGGGCGGTGCCGGCCGGCAGCACCACCACGTCTCCGGCCTTGAGATCGATCTCGGTGCCGTGGGGGCCACCGAAGCGCACGCAGGCGCGGCCGCGCGCGATGCTCATCACCTCGTGAATGCGGGAATGGTAGTGCGCGTAAGGGTAGATGCCGTTGCGCCAGACGCCGACCCAGCCATGCCGCCTGAAGGTCTTCTCGATCAGGTGCTCGGGATCGGGAGAGCCCTTCAGGTCGATGGCGTCGCGGAACACCGCCAGGGAGAGCGCCGGGTTGTTCGGAATGATCCCGTCGTCGGCGAACCGGAAGGTCTCGGGGGTGCTCCAGGCAGACTCGTCTCGTTGCATGCTTTCACCTCGGCCGCCCTGTGCCGGCGGTCTTCTCGCCGGAGTGTGCGGGCCTCGGTTTAAGGTGCACTTAAGCGAGATGTTCCAATTCGCGCCGGTCGGCCGTCGGGCTGCCGCAGCAGCCCGACGGGCCATGCGCATGGGCCGCGTGCTCGTGCGCCCCGTGCTTGTGACCCGCGGGTGTCGGGCCGGCCCGGGTGGCCCGTAGCTCGGCCGCCGCCTGGGCGACGATCTGCCACGACGACCACAGGAACAGGCTCGCCATCAGGCCGGCGACGATCAGGTCCGGCCAGCCGGTCGCGGTGCCCCACACGCCGAGAGCGGCGAGCATCACCACCACGTTGCCGATGGCGTCGTTGCGCGAGCACAGCCAGACCGAGCGGACATTGGCGTCGCCGTCCTTGTAGCGGGCGAGGATCATGACGCTCGCCACATTGGCGGCGAGCGCCAGCGCCCCGATGCCGCCCATGATCTCGGCCCGCGGCACGCCGGCGACGACCACATGCCAGGCGGTCGAGCCGAGCACCCACAGGCCCATGGCGGCGAGGCTGAGCCCCTTGGCGAGCGCCGCCAGCGCGCGGGTGCGCAGCGCGGCGCCGATCACCGCCAGGCTGATGCCGTAGGTGAGGGTGTCGCCGAGGAAGTCGAGCGCATCGGCCTGGAGCGCCTGCGAGCCGGCGAGCGCGCCGGCCGTCATCTCGGTCACGAACATGGCGGCGTTGATGGCGATGACGAGCCACAGTCGTCGCCGGTAGTCGGGCGACAGCCCGTCGAATCGCGCCTCGTGACCGCAGCAGCCGACACCCATGATCCACCTCCTCGTCGCGGTGAATCTAGGTGGATCGCCCCGGTTATACTATCGACGACGCTATAGTGTTGCGGGCGGCGATGTGACGGGCGATGGCGACGACGCGGCGTGTCCTCATGCGGCGTCGGAGCGCCGCCTGGCGGCCAGCGCCTCGTAGCCGAAGCAGGCCAGCGCGACGATGCGCGGCACCGGCCCCGGGTTGAGGTAGTAGCCGATCTGGCGGCGGCTGCGGCCGAGCAGCGCCGCCGCGGCCTCCTGGGTCAGCTTGTTGCGCTTGAGAAACCGCGCGAACTCGGCGCTGTCCATCTCCTGCTCGGCGATCGTCTCGATCAGGTCGGCGGACATCTCCAGGTCGGGGCCGTCCCATGCGATCGCGTCGCCCTCGTCGATCAGCCGCGCGGTGGCGAACAGCGCGGCGTCGCCGCGCAGCGGGCGATAGACCTTGTAGCTGCCGATCAGTGGGGCGACGTCGACCGTCTCGGTGCGTCCGCCGCGGTTGCCGGCCGCCCAGGTGATCTCCAGGTGCGACGGACCGACCACGCGAGCCGCCGCGATCCGGGCCATCGGAACGCCCGTATCGAGAACGCCCGTGTCGAGGATGTCGGTCTCGCTCATTGAGCCGTCTCCACTCGTACGAAATCGATAGCTGTTGCTCGGGCAACCGGCTCACCGGATCGCCTCCTCCAGGGCACTCCGCGGACCTCCTCCCTTCATGACCCGCAGCGATCCGATCTGAACCGCCGCAGTCCAACCCGGCCCTCGCACATGAAAGTGCGGAGGCAGATGGTCGCCGGGATAGATGCAGATCCTGCATTGGCTGAGCCGCACGATCTCCGGCATCGCCATCTACCCGATAACAGTCGATATAGTGCAATGGTTGCGCATCGTCAAGGAAAATGTGCAATGACTGCGCACGAGGGCGCCAGGCGAATGCTCGAGCAGAATATTGAATATCGCGATTGATGCAACTATTGCGAGCGGTTTTCCGGTGCCCCTTTAATGCGGGGCCTCGGCCTCGCCTCCGGTCCCGGAACCCCAGGTCCCGGACCACAGGTCCAGGACGGAGCGACGGCCGGCTCAGGCTCGCTTGTGGTCCCGCATGGCGCCGGCGAAGCGCTGGAACAGGTAATGGCTGTCGCGCGGGCCGGGCGACGCCTCCGGGTGGTACTGCACCGAGAACACCGGGCGGTCGGTCAGGGCGAGGCCGCAGTTCGAGCCGTCGAACAGCGACACATGGGTCTCGCGGACGCTCGCCGGCAGGCTGTCGCGGTCGACCGCAAAGCCGTGATTCATCGAGGTGATCTCGACCTTGCCGGTGTCCAAGTCCTTGACCGGGTGATTGGCGCCATGGTGGCCCTGGTGCATCTTCCGCGTGGTGCCGCCGAGCGCGATGCCCAGCATCTGGTGGCCGAGGCAGATGCCGAAGGTGGGCAGCCCGGAGTCGACCACGGCGCGGATCACCGGCACCGCATAGGCGCCGGTCGCCGCCGGATCGCCGGGGCCGTTGGAGAGGAACACGCCGTCCGGCTTCAGCGCCAGGATGTCGTCGGCCGGGGTCGTCGCCGGCACCACCGTCACCCTGGCGCCCACCCCGGCGAGCAGCCGCAGGATGTTGCGCTTGATGCCGTAGTCGATGGCGACGACATGGAGATCGGGGCTCTCCTGGCGGCCGTAGCCCTTGCCCCATTCCCACGGGGTCTCGTCCCAGGTGAAGCGCTGGCCGGAGGTGACCTGCGGCACCAGATCCATGCCGACGAGCCCCGGCCAGGCGGCGGCCTCGCGCTTCAGGGCATCGAGGTCGAAGCGGCCGTCCGGCGCATGCGCGATCACCGCGTTGGGCATGCCCTTGGTGCGGATCAGGCTGGTCAGCGCCCGGGTGTCGATGCCGCCGAGGCCGATCACCCGGCGGGCCTTCAGCCACTGGTCGAGATGGCGGGTGGCCCGGTAGTTCGACGGCGACGTCACCGCCGAATGCAGGATCACCCCGCAGGCGCCTGGCGTCGCCGCCATGTTGAGGGTTTCGATGTCCTCCTCGTTGGTCCCCACATTGCCGATGTGGGGGAACGTGAAGGTGATGATCTGGCCCGCATAGGATGGATCGGTGAGGATCTCCTGGTAGCCCGTCATGGCAGTGTTGAAGCACACCTCGCCGACCGCGTGTCCGGTGGCGCCGAGACCGAAGCCTTCGATCACGGTGCCGTCGGCCAGCACCAGCAGGGCGGTGGGGGTGGGGTCCGCCCAGGCGGAGGTGTCGTTCGACATGGGGCGCGGGTTCCGGGTGTGTTCCGAATGCGGGTCTGCGGCCTGGCGTGCCGAAACGGCCGAAGCCCACCCGGGTGGCGCCTCGGGCCGTGGCGGCCGGCTCGCTCTGGTCGTCCCGCCTTATTTGCGTATAAAAGGCGCCGAGGCAAGGTTCCGCCTCGGCGTGAAAGGGCAGGCGATGCTGCGTGACGACATCAGTGCGGCCTTGAAGGAGGCCATGAAGGCCCACGACGCCCGCCGGGTGTCGACCCTGCGGCTCGTCGTCTCGGCCCTCAAGAACGCCGATATCGAGGCGCGCGGCCAGGGCAAGCCGCCGCTCGGCGATGCCGAGGTGGTGGGCACCCTCCAGAAGATGGTCAAGCAGCGCCAGGAGTCGGTCGAGCTGTACGAGAAGGGCGGCCGCCCCGAGCTGGCCGCCCAGGAGCGTGACGAGATCGCCGTCATCTCGGCCTATATGCCGCAGCAGATGTCGGAGGCCGAGACCGAGGCGGCCGCTCGCGCGGCGATCGCCGAGACGGGTGCCGCCGGCATGAAGGACATGGGCAAGGTGGTGGCCCGCCTGCGCGAGCGCCACGCCGGGCAGCTCGACATGGCCAAGGCGAGCGCGATCGTGAAGGGTCTGCTCCAGTGACGATCCGCCTCGTCGACGCGGTCGCCGCCGCGGAGGAGAAGCCGTAGGCCGAGCCGCCGCCGCGGCCGGCCATTGACACTCTTTGATTGTTCGAGCCGTTCCATGCAGATCTATTTCGCCTCGCGCGACGGGCAGTCCCGCAAGATCGCAACCCACATCGCCGGCCGTCTCGCCGCCCGCGGGATCGCGGCGACGCCGACCGACCTGGCCGAGGCGACGCCCTCGGCCGCCGATCTGGCCGGTTCGCCGTTGGTCGTCGCCATCATGTCGATCCGCTACGGCAAGCATCTGCCGGAGGGCCTGCGTTTCGTCGAGACCTTCAAGAGCCTCGCGGCGCCGCCGCCGCTGGTGCTCGCCTCGGTCAACCTCACGGCGCGCAAGCCCGGCAAGGACACCGCCGAGGGCAACGTCTATCTGCGCAAGCTGATCGCCCGCAACGGGCTCGCCCCGGTGCTCGCCACCGCCTTCGCGGGCCGGCTCGACTACCCCCGCTACGGCTTCTTCGACCGGCTGGCGATCCGCTTCATCATGCTGATCACCAGCGGCCCCACCGACCCGACCGCGGTGGTCGAGTACACCTCATGGGACAAGGTCGATGCCTTCGCGGCGCAGATCGCCGCGGTCGCGGCAGAGGTCGCCGCGCCCCAGACAGGCGACGAGGAGGCGTGATCATGGCGACTGCATGCATGGACCGCGGCACGACCACCACCGAGCGTGTCGGCATGGCGCTGTCGGACTTCAGCATCGGGTGCGAGTTCCTCACCGCCACGGGCCGCTGGCGCTGCACCGATATCGGCACCCGCACCGTCACGGCGATCCGCCTCGATCTCGATCACGATCCGAGCTGGTACGAGGGGCCGCCCTATGCGGTGCCCGAGCACGTCTTCGACGAGTACGATCTGGAGGGCTGCGCGCCGGCGCCCGACGGGGCCCATTACGACGACAGCGGCCGGGAGCGCCTCGTCAGCCTGCCGCGCGGCTAACCGGAAGGACGAACCGGCGGGCGGCCCGCCGGTGGAGCGGCGCGACCGGCCATTCACGACTTCCTAATCGCTGCCCTATAATCCCGGGTCGCCATCCGCCCCGCGCGGTCTTCCTCGCGCGTTCACCCTCGTCCTGTGGAAATCCGGGACAACGCGGCTCCGCCGCCTTCGCGGGTCACGCCGGGGGGCCGGCACCCTATATTCGGGGCAGCCGTCATCACCAGCGAATCACCATGCGGTTCCCGCCCGAATTCCTCGACGAGCTGCGCGCCCGCCTGCCGGTCTCGGAGGTGGTGGGCCGGCGCGTCAAGCTGAAGAAGGCGGGGCGCGAGTGGAAGGGCTTGTCGCCCTTCAGCCAGGAGAAGACCCCGTCGTTTTTCGTCAACGACTCCAAGGGGATGTGGTTCGACTTCTCGTCCGGCCGCAACGGCAATGTGTTCGACTTCCTGATGGCGACCGAGGGCCTGTCGTTCCCCGAGGCGGTGGAGCGGCTGGCGCAGGCGGCCGGCATGCCGGTGCCCAAGGCGTCGCCCGAGGCGGCCCGCCAGGCTCGCCACAGCCGCACCCTGCTCGACGTGGTCGAGCTCGCCGCCGCCTTCTTCGAGGCGACGCTGGCGGCCCGGGCCGGTGCCCGGGCCCGCGGCTATTTGGCCGATCGCGGCCTCGACCCGTCGACCCAGCTCGCCTTCCGGATCGGCTACGCGCCCCCCGACCGCTTCGCCCTCAAGGAGCATCTCGGCGCCCAGGGAGTCTCGGTCGACGACATGGTCGAGGCCGGCCTGCTGGTCGCCGGCGACGACATCCCGGTTCCCTATGACCGCTTCCGCGACCGGGTGATGTTCCCGATCACCGACCTGCGCGGCCGCATCGTCGCCTTCGGGGGCCGCGCGCTGGACAAGGATGCGCCCGCCAAGTACTTGAATTCGCCGGAGACTTCGCTGTTTCACAAGGGCGGCCTGCTGTACAATGGGGCGCGCGCCCGGGCCGCCGCCCACCAGGGCGCGCCGCTGATCGCGGTCGAGGGCTACATCGACGTCATCGCCATGGTGACGGCCGGCTTTGCCGGCACCGTGGCGCCGCTCGGCACCTCGCTGACCGCCGACCAGCTCGCCCTGATGTGGAAGATCGCCGACGAGCCGGTGCTCTGCTTCGACGGCGACGCCGCCGGCCGCCGCGCCGCCTTCCGGGCCGTCGATCTGGCGCTGCCGCTGCTTCAGCCCGGCAAGAGCCTGTACTTCGCCACCCTGCCGCAGGGCCACGATCCCGACGACCTGATCCGCACCGGCGGCCAAGGTGCGATGGCGGACGTGCTGGCGGCGGCCCAGCCGCTCGCCGACATCCTGTGGCTGCGCGAGACCGAGGCGGGCCGCTTCGACACGCCGGAGCGGCGGGCCGGCCTGGAGGCGCGGCTCGACGGGCTCTTGGCCGGCATCGGCCACGAATCGGTGCGAAAATACTACCGAGCCGACCTGGCCGAGCGGCTACGCAGCCTGATGGCGCCGGCCGGCGGCGCGACCGGCCGGTTTCCGAGCCGGGCCGGGGGCCACGATCGCTCCGGCGGCAGCGCCGGATTCGGCAAGGGAAGCGGCCGCTTCGGCAAGGGGGGCCGCTTCGGCGGCCGCGGCGGCGCCGGGCGCGAGCCGTTCCCCACCGTGGTGAGCCCGCGGCTCTCCGCCAGCCCGCTGGTGCGCGGCGCCCGCGCGGTGCTGCCGGCCCGCGAGGCGCTGATCGTGCTGTCCGTCCTCAACCATCCCTGGCTGCTCGACGGCGCGGCGGAGGTGTTCGCCGCTCTCGACCTCGTCCACCCGGACGCCGATCGGCTGCGCCGGGCCGTCCTGGACACCGTCGCGGCCGAGGAGGCGGCGCATCGAGAGATCACCGGGGAGGGGCTGCGCGAGGCCGTGGCGGCGCAGGGGCTCGCCGGCCTCATCGGGCGGATCGAGGCCGCGTTGACCCATGTGGCGGACTGGCCGGCCCGCCCGGACGCGGCCCCGGAGGATGTCCGCCCCTGGTGGCATCATGTTCTCACCTTGCATCATAAGAACCGGACGCTAAATAAGGAACTCAAAGAGGCCGAGCGCGCGCTGGGCGAGGAGCCCAGCGAGCGTAATTATGCATGGTTGCGCGACGTTCAGGGGCGGCTCGCCGCGGTCGAGGGTACGGAAGCCTCGATCGAGGGCTTCGGCGCCCTGTCGGGGCGCCCGGCAAGGGGGTTTTGACACGCCGTGGCGGCGGCTCGCGTCGGCCGGGGGGCAGATTCGGGCAAGATCGGGTGTCCGGCCCGCGCCGGGACAGGTGCCGGGGCGGGCGGCCAAGCCGCCATCGAGAGGGGATTTCGAGGGGCGATATCTCCCCCCGGTCCGGCCTGGGCGCGATTACAGGCGACGGGGTGGTGACGGCGGGCGGGTCCGGTTGCGACCTCCTCGGTGGGGCGGTCGGGGGACGGCCCGCATCGGATGAGGACAGGTGGTGGGCCGTGAGGGGCTGCCCGCAGGGTGCACACGGCGCGGGCGGCGCCGACGTTCACCACGGACGGCGAAGGCACGGACGGCGAGGGATGGTCGCCCGGATCGGCGGTCGGGGCGCGAGCGCGGTTTCAGGAGAACTCATGGCGATCATCAGGACCAAGGCGGCCGGCAAGGACAAGGTCGTGAAGGACAAGAAGGACGAAACGACCGAGAAGGACACTCCGGACACTCCGGATACTCCGCTGCCGCTGCTCGACCTTACGGACGCCGCCGTCCGCAAGATGATCAAGCTCGCCAAAAAGCGCGGCTACGTCACCCACGACCAGATCAATGCCGTGCTGCCCTCCGAGGAGGTCACCTCCGACCAGATCGAGGACATCTTCGCGATGCTCAACGAGATGGGCATCAATGTGGTCGAGCAGGAGGAGCACGACGCCGAGGAAGCCTCCGACGACAGCCATGAGGAGGAGGAGGAGAGCGAGGGCGAGCTGGTCGAGGTCACCCGCGCGACCCCGGCCAAGACCGAGCGCTCCGAGCCCGGCGAGCGGACCGACGATCCCGTGCGCATGTATCTGCGCGAGATGGGCTCGGTGGAGCTGTTGTCGCGCGAGGGCGAGATCGCCATCGCCAAGCGCATCGAGGCCGGCCGCGAGGCGATGATCGCCGGCCTCTGCGAGAGCCCGCTGACCTTCCAGGCCATCATCATCTGGCGCGACGAGCTGAACGCCGGCAAGGTGTTCCTGCGCGACATCATCGACCTCGAAGCCACCTATGCGGGGCCGGAGGCGAAGGGCGGAGCGGCCGCGGCGGGCGACGGCGACGACGCCGTCGAGGCCCCGCCGGTGGCGCCGGCCGCCAAGCCGACCGGCGGCAAGCCGGCGGTGCGCGGGGGCGCGCCGGCGCGTGACGGCGACGACGAGGCCGCCGACGGCCCGATGCCGGACGGCGAGATGGACGAGGACGACATGGAAGGCTCCATGTCGCTCGCCGCCATCGAGGCCGAGCTGAAGCCCAAGGTGCTCGAGACCTTCGACATCGTCGCCGACACCTACAAGAAGCTGCGCCGCCTCCAGGACCAGAACGTCGAGTCCAAGCTCAAGAACGAGTCGCTGTCGCCGGCCCAGGAGCGCAAGTACAAGAAGCTCAAGGAAGAGCTGATCGCCGAGGTGAAGTCGCTGCGGCTCAACCAGGCGCGCATCGATTCGCTGGTCGAGCAGCTCTACGACATCAACAAGCGGCTGGTCGGCTACGAGGGGCGCCTGATGCGCCTCGCCGAGAGCCACGGCGTGACCCGCGACGAGTTCCTGCGCAACTACCAGGGCTCCGAGCTCGATCCGCGCTGGCTCAACCGCGTGTCGAAGCTGTCGGCGCGCGGCTGGAAGAACTTCGTCGCCCGCGAGAAGGACCGCATCAAGGAGATCCGCGGCGACATCCAGGCGCTGGCCGCCGAGACCGGGCTCGAGATCCTCGAGTTCCGCCGCATCGTCCAGATGGTGCAGAAGGGCGAGCGCGAGGCGCGCCAGGCCAAGAAGGAGATGGTGGAGGCCAATCTGCGCCTCGTCATCTCGATCGCCAAGAAGTACACCAACCGCGGCCTGCAATTCCTGGATCTGATCCAGGAGGGCAATATCGGCCTGATGAAGGCGGTCGACAAGTTCGAGTACCGCCGCGGCTACAAGTTCTCGACCTACGCGACCTGGTGGATCAGGCAGGCGATCACCCGGTCGATCGCCGATCAGGCCCGCACCATCCGCATCCCGGTGCACATGATCGAGACGATCAACAAGATCGTCCGCACCTCGCGCCAGATGCTGCACGAGATCGGCCGCGAGCCGACCCCGGAGGAGCTGGCCGAGAAGCTCGGCATGCCGCTGGAGAAGGTGCGCAAGGTCCTCAAGATCGCCAAGGAGCCGATCTCGCTCGAGACGCCGATCGGCGACGAGGAGGATTCGCATCTCGGCGATTTCATCGAGGACAAGAACGCCATCCTGCCGATCGACGCGGCGATCCAGAGCAATCTGCGCGAGACCACGACGCGGGTTCTCGCCTCGCTGACGCCGCGTGAAGAGCGCGTGCTGCGCATGCGCTTCGGCATCGGCATGAACACCGACCACACGCTGGAAGAGGTCGGTCAGCAGTTCTCGGTGACGCGCGAGCGCATTCGTCAGATCGAGGCCAAGGCGCTGCGCAAGCTCAAGCACCCGTCGCGGTCGCGCAAGCTGCGGAGCTTTTTGGACAACTGATCGGGACGATCGGGTCGGGTGGGCAAAGGCGCGAAGCGCCGTGCCCACGCGGTCGCGGTAGATTATAGTGATGGTGAGTACGCTTTCGCGCGGGTCACCCACGGGAGGGCAGATCGAATGACCAGGCCCGTGATCTTCACCATCTCGGCCGTGTGGGACGCCGAGGCCGCAGTGTGGAGCGGCCACTGCGACGATATCCCGGCCGCTGCCGACGCGCCGACGCTCGACGAACTGATGGCCAAGATCTCCGCGATGGCTCTCGACCTGCTGCCCGACAACCATCCCGGCATCGATCCGGCCTCGGTGTTCGTACAGATCACGGCACTGCGCGAGGCCGAGCCGCTGGCGGCGGCCTGATGGCGCCGCAGTTCGACCGTGCCTTGCGCGAGCTTCTGAAAGCGGCGGAGTGCAGGCTCGTTCGTCAGGGGCGCGGCAGCTACGAGATCTGGTACAGCCCTATCACGAAGCGAAACTTCGCCGTACCGATCGGCATCCCCAGCCGCTACACGGCCAACGCCATCCTGCGTCAGGCCGGGCTGCCGAAGGCATTCTGACGTCGAGGTGTTTCCAGTTGTAGCCTGGGCTCTGAGCGCAGCGAAGCCCGGGAGCGACGATCGATCTCGGCCGCAAGGCGAGGCTCTATGTCGGCTTCGGCATCGTCGAGCTGTGGGCGAGAGCGCCCGCCGGCCCGCCCACCCGAGCCCCCGCCTTGTCGCTGCCGCACCCCGGTGCCAATCTCCGGCCGCTGTTCGCTCGCACAGGGATCGCTTCGCATGGGGATCGGAATGATGATTCGCGCCGCCGCGGCTCGGCTGCGCCCTCTCGCCGCGGCATTGGCCGTGTCGGTCGGCATCGGCGCCGGCCCGGCGGTGGCGGCCCAGTGCGGTGGCGACTTCGGCACGTTCCTGGCTGCCATCGGTCGCGAGGCGCAGGCGCAGGGCGTGTCGCGAGCCGTGATCGACCAAGCCTTTGCCGGTGTCACCGCCGATCCCGCCGTGCTCGCCTTCGATCGCCGCCAGCGCGGCACCTTCCGCAAGACCTTCGAGGAGTATGCCGCGACCCGCGTGGTCCCGGCCCGCATCAAGCGCGCCCGCACGCTGATGCAGAAGCACACGGCGCTGCTCGGCCGCGTCGAGCGGCAGTTCGGCGTGCCGAAGGAGCTGCTGATGGCGATCTGGACGCTGGAGAGCGACAACGGCACCGGCGACATGGGCAAGCTGCCGGTGGTGCGCACCATCGCGACGCTCGCTCACGACTGCCGCCGCACCGAGCTGTTCCAGCGCGAGCTGATAGCCGCACTCCAGATCGTCCAGCGCGGCGACCTGCCGCTGCGCGATCTCATCGGCGCCTATGCGGGCGAGCTCGGGCAGACCCAGTTCCTGCCGTCCTCCTACATCAAGTACGGCGTCGACTACGACGGCAACGGCCATGTCGACCTGCGCCACTCCATCCCCGACGTGCTCGCCTCGACCGCCAATCTGCTCAAGGTGAACGGTTGGCAGCCGGGCGCGCCGTTCGGCGAGGGCACGCCGAACTTCGAGGTGATGCGCGAGTGGAATCGCTCGGTGATCTACCGCAAGACCATGGCGTTGTTCGCCGAGCGGCTGACCGAGTGAGCGTCGCGCCGATCCGTCGAGCCGATCTGCGACGGCCGATCGGCCAAGCCCTTGTGTTCACGTTTGAACAGAAGCCGGTAACGAGGTAGTCGGCGCGCAAATCTTCCGGGGTACAAGCCCTGTTCCGGGCGAGCCGGGCTGTCCGCAGCGGATCGGAATGCCTATGTTGCGGCCGTCCGTCGCCGCCCCCGAAAGTCGCAATGCCCATCTCCAAGCTCGCCGTCATCCGCTCCACCATCGCCGCCTTCCTGATCGGCCTCGCGGCGCTCGGTGCCATCGTGGCCACCACGTTCTGGCTGGTGTCCGAGACGGGGACCTACACGCGCCTCTCGATGGCGATCCGCTTGCAGCGCGCCGCGCTGGTGGATCTGCGCATTCTCCTCCAGGACACCGAGAGTGGGCAGCGCGGCTTCCTGCTCACCGGCGAGGAGACCTATCTGGCGCCCTACGACGAGGCGCGCCGGCGCTTGGCGGCGCAGATCGAGCTGGTGCGGACGCGGCTCGCCGGCGTGCCGGAGGACGCCGCCGCGGTCGCGCGGGTGGTCGAGATCATCTCGGGCAAGCTCACCGAGATGCAGCAGACCATCGAGCTCATGCAGGCCGGCCGACGCGACGAGGCCCTGGCGATCGTGCGCACCGATCGCGGCCGTGTCCTGATGGAGGAGGCGCGCCGGCTGTTCGAGAGCATGGTGGCCAATGCCGAGCAGCGCATCGCCGACAGCGTGGCACGCCAGCAGGCCACCATCAAATGGCTCTACTGGGTGACGCTGCTCGGCGCCCTCGTCATCGTCGCCGTGGTGGCGGGGGCGACCTGGATGGCGGTGGTCTACACCCGCCAGCTCGTCGCCGCGCAACGCGAGGTCGAGGCGCTCGCGGCCGGCCTGGAGGAGCGGGTGCGCGAGCGCACCGCCGATCTCGGCCGCGCCAACGAGGAGATCCAGCGCTTCGCCTACATCGTCACCCACGATCTGCGGGCGCCCCTGGTCAACATCATGGGCTTCACCAGCGAGCTGGAGGCGAGCCTCGCGTCGATCCGCGCCTGGTTCGACAAGGCCGGTGTCCCGGCCGATGATCCGATCGCCGAGGATGCCCGGCTCGCCGCCGTGGAGGACGCGCCCGAGGCGCTCGGCTTCATCCGCTCGTCCACCCGCAAGATGGACGGCCTGATCAACGCCATCCTCAAGCTGTCGCGCGAAGGGCGTCGGACGCTGCGGCCGGAGCGGATCGACCTCGGGGCTCTCCTCGAAGCGGCGGCCGACAGCATCCGCCATCAGGTGGTCGAGGCGGGCGGCGAGATCGAGATCGCGCCGGGGCTGCCGACGGTGGTGTCCGACCGGCTGGCGCTCGAGCAGGTGTTCGGCAATCTTCTCGATAACGCCGTGAAATACCGCTCTCCCGAGCGGCCGATCCGCATCCGGGTAGGGGCTCGGTCGGAACCCGGCCAGCGCCTCGTCGTTGAGGTCGAGGACAACGGGCGCGGTATCGCGGCACACGATCACGATCGCGTCTTCGACCTGTTCCGCCGGTCCGGCACCCAGGACCAGCCCGGAGAAGGCATCGGCCTCGCCCATGTGCGCGCCATGGTGCGCAATCTCGGCGGCGACATCACCCTCGCGTCGCAGCTCGGCCGAGGAACCACGATGAAGGTCGATCTCCCCCGCGACCTGCGCAAATCCCTCAGATCAGCCGGAGTGAACGCCCGTGAACCAGCACGCGAGACCAGTCAAAATCGTGATGATCGAGGATGACGAGGGGCATGCTCGGCTGATCGAGAAGAACATTCGCCGCGCCGGCGTGAACAACGAGATCCTGCCGTTCGCCAACGGCACGGAGGCGCTCGCCTATCTGCTCGGCCCCGACGGTTCCGGCGAGGTCAGCTCGGGGCGTCAGCTCCTGGTCCTGCTCGATCTCAACCTGCCCGACATGACCGGCATCGACATTCTGGAGCGCCTCAAGTCGAACCCGCACACCCGCCGGGCTCCCGTCGTGGTGCTCACCACCACGGACGACGCCCGCGAAATCCAGCGCTGCTACGATCTCGGCGCCAATGTCTACATCACCAAGCCGGTGAACTACGAGGGCTTCGCCCACGCCATCCGTCAGCTCGGGCTGTTCTTCGCCGTCATGCAGGTTCCCGAAGCCGATTGATCCCCATGCCCCACCAACCCGTCACCATCCTCCACGTCGACGACGATCCCGGCCTGGCGCGGCTCGTGCAGCGGGCGCTCGGGCGGCGCGGCTATGTGGTGGAGCGGGTGAGCACCGCCGAGGAGGGATTGGCACGCCTGGAGCGCGACGGCATCGACGTGATCGTGCTCGACCACTTCCTGCCGACCGGCACCGGGCTCGACATGCTGGCAGTGCTGCGTCAGCGGCCGGCACCGCCGCCGGTCGTCTACGTGACCGCGTCGGGGGAGGCGTCCGTGGCGGTGGCCGCCCTCAAGGCCGGGGCCGCCGACTACGTCTCCAAGACGGTCGGCGAGGAGTTTTTGACCCTGCTCGAAAGCGCCATCGACCAGGCGCTGGAGAAGGCGCGGCTCGCCGCCGAGCGCGACCGCGCCGAGCGCGAGGTGCGCGAGGCGAAGGAGCGGGCCGAGGTGCTGCTGCACGAGGTCAACCATCGCGTCGCCAACAGCCTCGCGCTGATCGCCGCGCTGGTCCACATGCAGGCCAAGGAGGTGAGCGATCCGGCGGCCCAGAACGCGCTGCGCGAGATGCAGGCGCGCATCATGGCGATCGCCGGCGTGCATCGCCGGCTCTACAACTCCGACGACGTGCGCTCGGTCGAGATCTCCGAATACCTGGCGAGCCTCTTGGGTGATCTCGAAGCGACCATGCGGGCTTCGGGCCATGCCGCCACCCTGCGGCTCGCCGCCGAGCGGGTGCGGGTGCCCACCGACAAGGCGGTGTCGATCGGCGTCGTCGTCACCGAGCTGGTCACCAACGCCTTCAAGTACGCCTATCCGGCGGACGGCGGCGGCGGCGAGATCCGGGTCCGCTTCAACGAGATCGCCGACGGCAAGGTGACCCTGCGGGTGGAGGATGACGGCGTGGGCTGGCGCGGCGAGGGACCCGCGAAAGGCACCGGCATGGGCAGCCGCATCGTCGCCGCCATGGCGCGCGGCCTCGGCTCGGAGATCGCCTATCCGGCGCAGCGCGGCTGCTGCGTCAGCCTCGAATTCCAGGTGTAAGGCCGGCCGGCTGATCGCCGGCGCATTGCATCGCGAGCGCGTCGCGAACCCTGAGCCACAACAGCGACGTGCGTGTGCAGGAGCGTCGTATCGCGTACGGGTGGCGCGGCGTCGCGTCACGGCGCCGTCGCGGTGCGAACACGCCAGGGTCCGCGTTGTTCGAAGACGTCCCGGATTGGAGGTGACTGCATGAAGGCGTTGGTTCTCTACACCCTGTTCGTCGTGATCGGTGCTGTGCTGGCGGCGCTGGTCGGCTCCTATGTGGAGCGGTCGGTCTCGCAGGGGATGGGGCTCCTCGTCTTTCTCACGTTGTTCTTCGGCAACTTCGTCACCTCCTGGATCATGACCATCCTGGCCATGGACGGCACGCTGCGCGACACCTCGAAGCGCGATCGGGCATCGGCCGCCGAGCCGCGCCGCCGGCCGGTGTGACGGTCGGCGAGACCGCTGCTATAAAGCGATGGCCGCGCCACCGCGCCGGGTCTCGCCCGGTTGGTGGTGGCGTGGCGCATGCGTGGCGTGACGCATGCGTGCCGTGGCGTGAGCGCTCTCGATCGCGAGATCAGGTGAATCGCGAGACCAGGTGATCGGTGATGTCGTTCTGGAAGACGCTGTTCGGCGGGGGACCCGCCTCATCCCACGCGGCTGCGGCCCCGCAAGGCGAGCCGGTCGAGTACAACGGCTATGTGATCCGCCCGGCGCCGTTCCGCAATGACGGCGGCCAGTACCAGACCGCCGGCAGCATCGAGAAGGACGTCGACGGCGTCCGCAAGGAGCATCGGTTCATCCGCGCCGACAGCCATGCCTCGTTGGAGGAGGCCACGACGTTCACGGTGGCCAAGGCACGGCAGATCGTCGACCTCCAGGGCGACCGCATCTTCGACTGATCGCCGCGATATCGACCGACGCGATGCGGCTCACCACAGCCAGCCGCTGCGCTTGGGGCCGAGCTCGTCCACCTTGGCCTTCTGGGTGGCATCGAGGCTCGCGTAGAACGCTTCGAAGGCCGGGCGCACCATGCGCACCGCCTGAATGGCGGTATCGAGACGCTTCTCCATCATCTCGAGCTGGGCGGTCGCGGTCTGGAGCCGCGGCGCCCGGCGCGGGCAGGCGGTGGCGAACAGCTCGACCGCCTTGGCGGAGGCGGCCTTGAGATCGTCGAGCGCCTTGATCTGGGCGTCCTTGGGCTGCACCACCCGCTCGATCCAGCTCACCCGCCACTGCGTGAGCCCGACCGAGCGCGGATCGCACAGCCGGCGCATGCCGCCGGTGCCGAGCGTGCCGGGTCCGGTCATCACGCCCGGCAGCAGCACCATGGCGCGGGTGCTGCGTGCGGCCTCGGCCGGCGCCGACGCCCCAGCCGGCACCGACTGGGCGGCCGCGATGGTCGCAGACCCGAACAGCCCGAGAGCGGTGACCGCCACCGTGGCGATGCTCAGGGATCGTGGTCTCGACATGACAAGTCTCCTGCTGATCGTCTTGCGCGCGGCATGCCGGGCCAAGTCATGCCTCGTCGGGATACCTTGTGGGATGCCTCGACGCTGCCGCCCGATAGACCGTGACGCGTCCGATTCGAGTGTCGCCGGACCCTGACGCCGCACGTTGACCTGGGTCAAGAGCGGCGCCGAAGCCTCGATCGCGTCCTTGCGGTACTGATTTACATCCTTGTTAAAACTTAAAAATCTGGCCGGTTCGAGTGAACCGATCGGGCTCTCATGCGTTGTCGTCGCAGCGGGCCTGCCTCCCGCGCTCTCCCGCCGGGTTTCGCCCGCACGCTCGACGCTTTCGCTGCCGCTTCCGCATCCGTCTCGATGGGTGCGGGCGATGCTGCGCGCTTTCCCGCAAGGCGTCCAACAGGAATGAGAACATGCGTGATCATCGGTATCTCGACGACCTGTCGATCGATGCGGCGCTGGCGCGATGGCGATCCGGCGAGGCAGCCTTCGCGGCGCGGATGACGTCGACGACGGTGCTGACCCTGCCGATGCTCGACCGCTGGCTCGCCGACTGGGATCTGACCGACCGTTTGCGGCGCGGCCAGCGCGAGCAGGTCCGCGCCTTCTTGGAAGACACCGCGCGTCCGCTGCTGTGTGGCGTGCTGTCGCCGTCGGCCGATGCCTATGCGCTGGTCGACGAGCTCAACTTCCAGGCCGTGCAGGCGCGAATCACCACCGCGTCGCTGATGGTGCTGCTCAGCCGGTTCGCCTGCTCGTGCGAGCCCACCGTCTACGCGCCGCTGACCCAGTACAGCCGGCGTGGCATCCAGATCCTCGGCCGCCGGCTCGACGACATGAGCTATCGCACCTACATGCTGGCCTTCGCCAAGGAGAAGGAGCGTTTCGCGGCGCGTGCCGCCACCAGCCTGCTGGCGCGGGCGGCGGTGATGGATGGACGGCCGGCGATGCCGCTCGATGTGCTCGCGATGCGGGCGACGGACCGCCGCCTGATGCTGGCCGGCGGCTTCCCCCCGGAGCGCCTGGAGGCGATGGTGGCGGCCGCGAAGGCGGAGACGCTCGCGCCGATGCCGGTCACGTCGCGCACGATCACATCGGACGTCGGGACGACACCGTCGGCGCCGGTGCAACCGCTGCCGGCACAGCCGGCCGTGACGCCGGAGCGGTCGTTGCTGCTGCCGACCCGGGCGCCGTCGCTGGCGCCGTCAGGACGTCCGGCGGTCGGGCGAGGCTCCGTCCAGCGCCATATCGCCCCGCAAGCCGGCCGGGCCGTCGGCTGAGGCGGGCGACCGTGCGGCGAAGACATCCGCCACCAGGACCGGCAGCATAGCGGGACGATCGCACAGCGCCACCGCACCGGAGCCGGCCAGCTCGTCGGCGCTGCCATAGCCCCAGGTGACGCCGATGCAGCCGATGCCGTGATCGCGCGCCCCGAGCACGTCGTGCTCGCGGTCGCCCACCATCAGGCAATCGGCGGGATCGAGCCCCTCGGCGGCGAGGCAGCTCGCGATGACGTCGGCCTTGGTCTCGACGCGGCAATCGGGAGTCGAGCCGTAGATGCCGGCGAAGCGACCGGCGAGGCCGAATCGCGCCATGATGGCGGCTGCGAAAGTGTTCAGCTTGGAGGTCGCGACATAGAGGCGGGCGCCGTCGTCGCACAGTCCGCCGATCGCGTCGACGATGCCCGGATAGAGCTGGTTGTCGAACATCGAGCCGGCCGCGTAATGGACGCGGTAGTGCTCCAGCGCCGCTGTCGCGGCCGTCTCGTCGCCGAGCACGCGGGCGAAGCTCTCGCGCAACGGCGGACCGATCACCCAGTCGAGCGGCTGACCATCGGGCCACGGCCGGCCCATCGCGGCGACCGCATGACGGAACGCGGCGAAGACGCCGTCGGCCGGATCGCTGATGGTTCCGTCGAGATCCATCAGCACGATGCGGCGACGCAGGGTGACGCGCGCTGCCGTCACGGGCATCGCCTCCACGGGTATCGCTTCCAAGGGCATCGCCCCGCAGCCCGGCCGGCGACCATCGGGCTGTTCATGCCGCTCAGGCCGCCGCGCTCGCGTCGCCCTTGGGGCCGCCGGCGCCGGTGCCGACGCTCTCCGGCGTGCCGTCGAACGACGAGATGCCGCCGTGCGCGGCCGACCATTGCGACGGCGCGTTGAGGAATGCCTTCACCTCGGCCAGCACGCCGGCATCGAAATGGCCGCTCGCTTCCGCCACCTCGAGCACGTCGCGCCAGGTGGTGAGATGATGCAGCTCGACGCCGAGGTCGCGCATGTTGCCCGACACCATCGGGAAGATGTCGTAATAGAACAGCACGAAGCAGTGGTCGACGCGGGCGCCGGCCTTGCGCAGCGCGTTGCAGAAGTTGACCTTCGAGCGCCCGTCGGTGGCCAGATCCTCGACCAGCAGAGTGCGGGAGCCGACCACCACCTCGCCCTCGATCTGGGCGTTGCGGCCGAAGCCCTTTGCCTTCTTGCGGATGTACTGCATCGGCAGCATCAGCTTGTCGGCGATCCAGGCGGCGAACGGGATGCCGGCGGTCTCACCGCCCGCGATGTTGTCGATCGACTCGTAGCCGACCTCGGTCAGGATGGTGGAGGCGGCGAAGTCCATCAGGGCCGAGCGCAGCCGCGGATACGAGATGATCTTGCGGCAGTCGACATAGACGGGGCTCGCCCAACCCGAGGTGAACACGAAAGGCTGGCTGGCGTTGAACTGGATCGCCTTGATCTCCAGCAGCATCCGCGCGGTCTGATGGGCGATCACGCGCTTCTCGGTCGGGGGGGAAAACGTGCTCACGGGGTCCTCCGTCTCTGGCACCGACATGAGCCGCGCGCGAAAACACGCCGACGAGCCAAGCTCCCCGACGCCGAGACATCTCTCGTACCTGAGCGCGACTCGGCTCTTATCGCGCCCGGCGAACAACCAGTCAACCGACTCACAGGGTTGGCGAAAATACGTGTCCCCAGCTTCGCGCGGCAGGCTCCGCCGAAAGCGGCGAGCCGCGACGTCGTAACCGGCTGCCCGGAGTGCGTCGGGCGCGACGGGAAAGGAGAAACGGCGCCGCCACGCTGCGGGATACCCGCGGCGCGTGCGGCGCCCGGCCTCACGGCCCGTCCACCGCGAAGGCGTGCATCAGCTCGACGCCGCGCATGAAGTCGTCGAGGTCCATGGCCTCGGCCGGATTGTGCGAGCCGTTGGCATTGCGCACGAAGATCATGCCGGACGGGATACCGCCGTTGGAGAACACCGCCGCATCGTGACCGGCGCCCGAGGCGAGCGTCTCGCTCGGCAGGCCGAGGCGCTCCGACAGCGCCACCAGCTTGCGGACGATCGCCTCGTCCATGCGGGCCGGCTCGGTATAGACGCGATCGTCGAACTCGAACTTGACGTGCCGCATGTCGGAGACCGCGCGGCACTCCGAGCGGAACAGCTCGTAGAACGCCTCCAGCGTCTCGTAGCTCTGGCTGCGCACCTCGAACGAGAAGGTCACCTCGCCGGGAATGCGGCTGATCGCCTGCTGGTCGGGATCGGTGCCGATCACGCCCGTGGTGACGACGAGGTCGAGGCCGCGCTCCAGGAGCCGCATCCAATGCTCGTCGAGACGGATTAGGAGATCCGACACCGCGAACACCGCGTCGCGGCGCAGCCAGCGCGGCACCGTGCCGGAGTGGCCGGCCTCGCCGCGGCACACGATGGCGCGATGGCGCAGGTTGCCGCGGATGCCGGTGACGACCGCGGTGGGAAACTTGCGCGCCACCATCACCGGGCCCTGCTCGATGTGCAGCTCCAGATACGCCTTGACGGTCGCCGGATCGATCATGCGGCGCCCCGCCGCCACGGCGTCGGCGTCGATGCCGGTGGCGGTCAGCGCCTCGCGCAGCGTGCGGCCGCTGCCGCGGCGCTTGGCGGCGAGGTCGCGCGGATCGATCTGGCCGAACAGGATGCGCGAGCCGATATTGGCCCGCCCGTAGAAGGCGCTCTCCTCGCCGCGCAGCACCATGACGCGCACCGGGCAGGGCGGGCGGGTGCCGTCGGCGGCGAGGCGGATCAGCGTCAGCAGCCCCGCCACGATGCCGGCGGCGCCGTCGAAGTTGCCGCCCTGGGGCACCGAGTCGGCATGCGAGGCGAGCAGCAGGCCCGGCTTGCTGCCGGTGTCGCCGGGCAGCGACACGATCATGTTGGCGGCGGCGTCGAAGCGCACCTCCAGCCCGTGCCGCTCGGCGGTCTCGCGGAACAGCGCGATGGCGGCGTTCTCGCCCTCGTCGTAGCATTCGCGGGTGATGCCGGTGCCGTCGAAGCTGCGCTCGCGCAGAGCGTCGAACAGGTCGGCGGCGATGTCGCGCAGGCGCAGCGGCTCGGGCAGGCGGACGACGGCGGCGTCGCTCATGACACGGCCTCGCTCATATGGTCGTGATCGTGGTCGTGGGCCTCGACCTTCATGTCGGTGTCGTGCAGCGCGCCGGTGAGATCGGCGACGCGGGCGATGCCCTTGCGGGCGCAGAAGGCGGCGAGGCCGTCGATGACCGACAGCATGGCGGTCGGCCGCACGAAGGTGGCGGTGCCGACCTGCACGGCGCTGGCGCCGGCCAGCATGTACTCGATGGCGTCGGCCGCGGTGGCGATGCCGCCGCAACCGATGATCGGGATCGAGACGGCGCGGGCGCACTGATAGGTCATCCGCACCAGGATCGGCTTGAGGCCGGGACCGGAGAGCCCGCCCATCACGTTGCCGAGGCGCGGCCGGAACGTCTCGATGTCGATCGACATCGCCAGGATGGTGTTGCCGACCACCAGCGCATCGGCGCCGGCATCGGCGGCGGCCCGCGCCACGCTGGCGATATCGCCGGTGTTGGGCGACAGCTTCACCCACAGCGGCAGCGTGGTGGCGCGGCGCATCCGGGCGACGACCTGGGCGGTCGGCCGCGGGTCCATGGCGAACGCCTTGCCGTCCTCCTCGATGTTCGGACAGGAGATGTTGGCCTCGATGACGGCGACGCCCGGCACCGCGAGCTTTTCGACGCCGGCCGCGAAGGCATCGGCCGACGGGGCCGAGATGCTCGCCACCAGCGGGGTCGAGAACTGTCGATAGAACGGCACCGTGTGGGCGACGAAGTAGTCGAGGCCCTTGCTGGGGATGCCGATCGAGTTGAGCATGCCCTGGCCGACCTCGCAGACGCGCGGGGTCGGGTTGCCGCCGCGCAGCTCCGGCGTGACCGTCTTGGTGACGAGCGCGCCGAGGCGCTCGAACGGCACCACGGGGGCGAGCCCCTCGGCGAAGGTGCCGGAGGCCGGCATCACCGGATTCCTCAGGACGAGGTCGCCGATGCGGACGCGGCTGTCGACCGCGGCGGCATCGCCACCGCCGCCGAGCGCCGGGACATGGGAGTCGGTGCGGGCGTCTACCATGGCATCGCCTCGTCGAGCCGGAACACGGGGCCTTCGCTGCACACCCGCCGCGCCTCGATGTCGCCGCCGACCGAGAAGTTGCGCACGCAGCAGAAGCACATGCCGAGACCGCAGGCCATCTGCTGCTCGAGCGCCACCTCGCCCGGGATCGACAGCTCGCGGCCGAGGCGCTGCATCAGCAGCATCAGCCGGTTGGAGCCGCAGGTATAGAAGGCGTCGGCGCGACCCTCCGCCGCGCAGGCGCGCAGGATGCGCTCGACATTGGCGGGATCGCTGCTGCCGTCGGAGTCCAGCACGATCTCGATGCGGGCGCCGATCGCCGCGAAACGGTCGACCGACATGACGGTGGCGGGCGTGCGGGCGCTGAGGATCGCCGTGACGGCGACGCCGCGGCTCGCCGCCAGCTCGGCCAGCGGTGCGAGCGTCGCCAGACCGACGCCGCGCCCGAGCACCACAATGCTGCGCGCCGCCGGATCGATCGAGAAACCGACGCCGAGCGGGCCGAGCAGCCGCATGGTGCGGCCGACCTTGATGGAGGCGAGCCCGCGGGTGCCGACGCCGGTCACCTTGTAGAGGAACTCGACGATGCCGTTCGCCGGATCGGCCCGATAGAGGCTCATGGGCCGGCGCAGATACGGCTTGTCCTCCGCGGTATGCGGGCATTCGAGATTGAAGAACTGGCCGGCGCGGGCGAGCGGCGCCGGCTCCGGTGCCTCGAGCACGAGGTGACGGTACTCGTCGTTCAGCCACACATGCGAGACGACGACGCCGAGCACGTCGGCGGCCGGAGCGGGGAGGACGGCTGCGGCCGGGCTCGGCGCATCGTCGGGGCTGACCGTTTGCAGGCTGATCGTCTGGCCCATGGCGCCCTTTCTGACCGGGGCGCGGGCGACCCGACCCTGCCGGGTCGGCCCCGCGCTCGAATCGAATCCGGCCGCCGGGCTCCGATGGACATCATCGAGTGCGGGCGGCCGCGACCGTCTCTTTTTTGAGACATTCGCAGGTGGGCGCCGTCTTGTCAATGGCGGGGCGCGGGAACCTTCAAATTTATACCGCCGGAACAACGCTCTCATGACAGTGTGCAGAGCCGGGCCAGTTGTTTCCCGGATTTCTCCAGGGTCTTTCCATCTCATCAATTCTCTTTTTTTTTCCGCTTGCTGTGGTACTAACGGTAGTTTCTTCTCCGTGGATGTTGCCCGGGCGACGCGCTCCGGCCGTCCATGCCGCATGAGGGAGGGAACGCTCTTGGACGAACTGCTCACCTGGCTGAAGTCGCAGCACAACGGCCTTCGGACCTACAAGGACTTCCAGCAGCGGGTGCTCCACCTCGCGACCACCGACCGCGAGCATGTGGCGCTCTATCAGATCCTCGGCCTGCTGGTCGGCCGCTTCATCGATTCCTACGAGGAGCATCCGCTGACCGGCGACGTCGCCGACCAGGCGTTCGACCACCTCATCGCGTTCACCGAGCGGGCCACCGCGTCGCTGCGCGCGCCGGCGGCCGAGCAGCTCGCCACCCTCAACGCCATCGCGGCCGCCGATCTCGGCTGAGCGGCATCCGCCGCGCGCCTCCGTCCGGGGCGCCGCGTGCCCGCTCTCGCTCGCCGTCGGCACCACACGACGTGCACAAAAAAAGAGTGCCCCGTGGGGCACTCTTTTGCGTTCTGGCACCGTCGTGGCGGATCGGCGATCGTGGCGCGATCCGTGTCGGGATCGGGCAGTCCGAGGGGCGCACCCGGCCTACCTGGCGGGTTTCGGCGGCGAGTGCGCCCCTCGGGCGGGCTCGTCGAGGTCCGGACCAGACCGGCGCGGCGTGCCGCGCCGGAGGGGCCACCTCATGCGGCCCGCCTCAGGTCAGCGGGGCGCCCTTGCGCTCCGGGATCAGCAGGGCGGTGGCGATGATGTCGACCACGTAGAGGATCGACAGCAGGCCGATGGCCACCGCGAACGAGTACTGCGCCGCGAGCGCCCCGACCACCAGCGGGCCGAAGCCGCCGACGCCGCGCCCGAGATTGAACAGCACGTTCTGCGCCGTCGCCCGCGCCTCGGTCGGATACAGCTCCGACATCAGCGCGCCGTAGCCGCCCAGCATGCCGTTGACGAACATGCCCATGATGGCGCCGCCAATCAGCAGGTGCATCGGGTCGGTGAGCTGCGAGTAGGCGATCACCGAGATGGCGGCGCCCGCCTGATAGAGGAAGAAGATCGGCCGGCGGCCGAAACGGTCGGCGAGCTGGCCGAACAGCCAGATGCCGAACGCCATGCCGATGATCGTCACCGAGGTCCACACCGCCGACTTGGTCAGCGTGTAGCCGAACCGATTGGCGAGATAGTTCGGCAGCCAGATCATCACGCCGTAGTAGCCGAAGTTCTGCACCGAGCAGAGGATGAACATGCCGAGGCTGATCTTGGTCGTCTCAACGTCCTTGACCAGCAGGCCGAGCGGCAGCACCTTCCGCTCCTTCGACTTCTCGACGAAGATCGGCGGCTCGCCGATGGTGCGGCGAACGATGAACGCGACCACCGCCGGCAGGATGCCGACCGCGAACATGCCGCGCCAGCCGATGATCGGCAGCAGCAGCGGCGTGACGAAGGCGGCGAGCAGCACGCCGGCCTGCCAGCCGAGGCCCACATAGGACGAGACGCGGGCGCGCTTCTCGGCCGGCCACGCCTCGGCGGCGAGCGCCATGCCGATGCCGAACTCGCCACCGAGGCCGAGCCCGGCGATGGTGCGGTAGGCGAGCAGATCCCAATAGCCCTGGGCGAAGGCGCACAGGCCGGTGAAGATTGCGAACAGCAGGATGGTCCAGGTCAGCACCCGCACCCGGCCGTAGATGTCGCTGAGCATGCCGAACACGACGCCGCCGATCACCGCGCCGACCAGCGTCCAGGTGACCAGCGAACCGGACTGCGCCGGCGTGAAGTGCAGCTCGGCGGCGATCGCCGACAGCATGAAGCCGAGGATGAGCAGATCGAAGCCGTCCATGGCATAGCCGATGGCCGAGCCCCACAGAGCCTTCCTCGCGTAGCTTTCCTGTTCTCCCGCCGACAGGGCGGAGTCCGAGACAGCCGACATGGTCCTCTCCTGAATGCGGTGACGAGACTGAACGGCCACCCCGTGCGGGAGGCCCCCCAGGTTCCTGTATCATTATTGAGACACTTCTGACAATTCAGGCGCGCAGAATTTCTGCGAATGGCAGGGGAGAACCCGGCGCGGGTGAGCCCGCCCGGATCAGCAGTTCACCCCTCGGTAGTGGACAATTTTCGCGCCATAGTCCGATTCGGTGGGTTCGAGCTGTCGCGCCCACCACGCGATGTGGTGGAAATCTCGGAGCGGATCGCCGCGTGGTCCGGTTTCCTGTTGCGCTGCATACAAAAAATGAGACAAGAACAACCGCAGGTCGGCGGTGCGCGTTGCCGAAAGGTCCGGCAGGACGCCTAGCCGATCGGGGGAAGGACGCGATGGGGGACCATCTGGCCGAGATCGGGCGGAGGCTGCGCGCCTACCGGCTCGGCAAAAATCTGACGGTGAGCCGGATCGCCGAGCAGATCGGCGTGTCGCGCGCGGCGGTGTACCGGCTCGAGCGCGGCGAGCTCGTCAAGATCGAGACCCTGGAGAAGATCTCCGATCTCCTGGAGATCTCGCTGCCCTCGCTGATGGGGGTCGGGGTCGAGTACTACGCCAGCGCGATATCGTTCTTCGAGCGCATGCGCCAGCTCGAGGAGAACGCCGTTCACGTCCTCGGCAACTTCTCGCCGTTCTCGTTCCTGCTGCTGTCGGACGAGTATCTCGGCCACCTGCGCACCATGCTGATGGAGGGCATCGCCGCCACTCATCGCGATCCGGCCGCGGTGCGGGCGGTGATCGACGGCGTGATGGCGATCCTGGAGGCCCGCCGCCGGGTGGCGGCGAGGCGGCACACGCCGGTGCTGAGCATCGTCAGCGGCCCGGATGTCGAGCGCTTCCTGCATTCGGGCCTGGTCGGGCGTTTCGACCTGCCGGCCGAGGTGGTGCGCGAGCGCCGCCGCGCGGCCGCGCGCGAGGTGGAGCGGCTGGCCGCCCTGCTGGTGCATCCGCCGATCGGGGTGCAGATCGGCATCGTCGAGGATCAGGCGCCGTCGCAGACCTTCCAGGTGTTCGAGGCGAAGGACAGCGTCGCCGTCACCCTCAGCCCCTATCGGCTCGGCGATCATCCCAACATCACGTCGGGCATCGCCATGGTGACCGCGACCCCGGAGGCGGTGCGCCTGTTCAAGTCGACCATCACGGAGCAGTGGAGCCGCGCCCACAAGGGCGAGGCGGGCGCCCGCATGCTGGAAACCCTGCTGGCCCGCATGCCGCAGTGACGCGCCGCTTGTCTGCACTGGCTCACCTCTCCCCGCTCCACGGGGCGAGGGAGCGCGGCGTCCGCACTGCCTCACCTCTCCCCGCTTGCGGGGAGAGGTCGGATCGTAGGTCGAAGACCTGCGATCCGGGTGAGGGGGCGTCACCACCCATCGCGACACCGAGTGTGGCCGCAACCGCTGCGGCCCCTCACCTGGCTCGGACCTTCGGTCCTCGCCACCCTCTCCCCGCTCCGCGGGGCGAGGGAGGGGAAGCGCCGGCGCGCGGACGTCCGGGTTCGCCTTAAAGTCCGGCTCGTCGGAGACAATACGATCCCACAGAACGTCCGGACCCGAAGCTGATCCGGTCGGACCAGCGCCCGCTCTGGCTCACCTCTCCTCGCTCCGCGGGGCGAGGGAGCCGCAGGGCCGCTCAGGTCACCACCCGGATCGCCGCCGGTCCCATCTCGGCATGGCCGATGCGGCTCGCTCCCGGATAGCCGGCCGCGATCACGGTGCGCAGCAGATCGTCGGTGCGCTCCGGCGCGCAGGCGATCAGCAGTCCGCCCGAGGTCTGCGGGTCGGTGAGGAGGTGGCGCCGCCAGTCGGGAAGCTCGTCCGGCAACATCACGGCGTCGCCATAGCTCGCCCAGTTGCGGTGCGAGGCCCCGGTGACGCAGCCGGCCTGCACGAGCTGCGCCGCCTCGGCGAACAGCGGCACCGCCTGGAGCGATGCCGTCAGCGTCACGCCGGAGCCGCGCGCCATCTCCAGCGCGTGCCCGAGCAGGCCGAAGCCGGTCACGTCGGTCACGGCATGCACGGCGGGATCGCGACCGATCTCGGCGCCGATGCGGTTGAGCCGCGTCGTCGACGCGATCATCTCGGCATAGGCGGTGGCCGGAAGCTGCCCCTTCTTGATCGCCGCCGAGTAGATGCCGACGCCGAGCGGCTTGGTGAGGATGAGATCGTCGCCCGGCCGCACGTCGGCATTGCGCCGCACCTGCTCGGGCCGGCAGGTGCCGATCACCGCGAGGCCGTAGATCGGCTCGGGCGAATCGATCGAGTGGCCGCCGGCGACCGGGATGCCGGCCTCGGCACAGATGGCGGCGCCGCCCGCCAGGATCTGCCGGATCGCGTCGGCCGCCAGCTTGTCGATCGGCATGCCCAGAATGGCGAGCGCCATGATCGGTCGGCCGCCCATGGCGTAGACGTCCGAGATGGCGTTGGTGGCGGCGATGCGGCCGAAGTCGAACGGATCGTCCACCATCGGCATGAAGAAGTCGGTGGTGGCGATCACGCAGGTGTCGGCATCGAGCTGCCAGACGGCGGCGTCGTCGCCGGTCTCGGTGCCGACCAGCAGGCGCTCGAACGGTCCGCCGGCCGCCTGCCCGGCGAGGAGTTTCTGAAGCACCGCCGGGGCGAGCTTGCAGCCGCAGCCGCCGCCATGCGCGAGGCTGGTGAGGCGGACGTCGTGAATCGTCATGGCGAAGCTCCGGGCGATCGCGCCGCCACGCCGGCCGCGTCGAGCACGCGGCGAACGGGGCGGGCGGGACAGGGATCGGGCCGCGTCCGAGGGTCCAAACGGGCTCTCAGCGCTGCTTGACGATCCGGAACACGTAGAGATCGGCGACGCGCTCCTGCGCCACGAGGCGGTGGCCGGTCTGCGTGACGAAATGCGGAACGTCGATCACGGTCAGCGGATCGGTGCATTCGAGCACCAGAGAGCCGCCGATCGGCACGGCGCGCAGCGCCTTCTTGGCACGCAGCACCGGCTGCGGGCACAGCAGCCCGCGCAGATCCAGCACCGTCTCCATGGTCGAGTCCGATGTCATGCGGACGGCACTCTCCCGTCGAGGGCGCGGCGGACGGCGCGATGAACGGCACGCCGATGCGGCACGTTTCGCGGTCCCGTGCGCGCTTTGCCCGGGTGTGACGGAGCGTCGCGGCAAAGCGGGGCCGACCTGCTCCGCGCGTCCTGCGGCCACTCTGGCGGCCGCCGCACTGCGTCGGCTCGCACTGCACCGCGTGCTCGCACGGCGGGTCTCCGGCTGTCGAGACCACAGCCGAGCACCGCGTGCGGAAGACGCCGCGGCATGACCATCCGGGTCGTACGAGCGAGCGAAAGGAGTTGCCCCGAGCCTCGGGAGCCGTCGTCGAGATCACCCCGGCAGTGTGCCGGCCCGCGTGCCCTGCGGTCAACCGTGATCCGATCTATTCTCCTAAAGTCGGTATTAGCTTCTGTGACTGTCAAGCCGCCACGACGGTCCGTCTATCTCATGGTGCGTCGCAATAGAGACGGGTGCACGAAAATACCTGTGCTTCCTCTTCGAATCGTGGGTCTCGGCTCGCCTCGATCTCGAATCGTTTTGACTTTGGGATGTCTCCAAAATAGCCTTTTTGCCGACCATCTGACTCGCTGATCCGAGAGCGCCGCGAGGCTGCTGTCGTCCAACGTCCCCGCAGGTCCAGCGCAACGCGGCGACCAACTCAAACAGGAGGGAATGTCCATGAACATGGAGCTCTCGCGGCGCGGCTTTCTGGCCGGCGCCGGCGCGGGAGTGGCCGGCACGACGCTCGGCGCCTTCGGCTTCGGCGATGTCGAAGCGGCGCATGCGGCGTCGATCCGGCCGTTCAAGCTCGCCAACACGGCGGAAGCCCGCAACACCTGCACCTACTGCTCGGTCGCCTGCGGCATCATCCTGTACTCCAAGGGTGACCTGAAGAAGGGCGAGAAGGCCGAGATCATCCACATCGAGGGCGACGCCGACCATCCGACCAATCGCGGCACCCTGTGCCCGAAGGGCTCGGCGCTGCTCGACGTGGTGCATTCGAAGACGCGGACGCTCTATCCGCAGATCCGCAAGGCGGGCTCCGACAAGTTCGAGCGTGTGAGCTGGGAGCAGGCGCTCGACCGCATCGCCCGGCTGATGAAGGACGACCGCGACCGCAACCTCGTTCTCAAGAACGCCGACGGCGTCACCGTGAACAGGTGGACGACGACCGGCTTCCTGGCCGCCTCCGCCACGACCAACGAGACGGCGTGGGCGACCTACAAGGTGGTGCGCAGCACCGGAATGGTGGTGTTCGACAACCAAGCCCGTGTCTGACACGGCCCGACGGTGGCCAGTCTGGCCCCGACGTTCGGCCGTGGTGCGATGACGAATTCTTGGACCGACATCAAGAACACCGACCTCGTCGTCGTCATGGGCGGCAATGCCGCCGAGGCGCATCCCTGCGGCTTCAAGTGGGTCACGGAGGCGAAGGCCAACCGTGGCGCCAAGCTGATCGTGGTCGACCCGCGCTTCACCCGCACGGCGTCGGTCGCCGACGTCTATGCGCCGATCCGCCAGGGCACCGACATCGCGTTCCTGCTCGGCGTCATCAATCACTGCATGCAGACCGACAAGGTGCAGTGGGACTACGTCCGCGCCTTCACTAACGCGGCCTATGTGGTCAAGGAGGGCTTCGCCTATCAGGACGGGCTGTTCACCGGCTACGACGAGAGCCGGCGTGACTACAACCGCTCGACCTGGGACTACGAGATCGGCCCGGACGGCTATGCGGTGGTCGACGAGACGCTCCAGAACCCGCGCTGTGTGTGGAACCTGCTGAAGCAGCATGTCGCCACCTACACGCCCGAGATGGTCGAGCGCATCTGCGGCACCCCGAAGGACAAGTTCGTCCAGATCGCCCGGATGATCGCCGAGTGCGCGTCGCCGACCCGCACGATGACGTCGATGTACGCGCTCGGCTGGACCCAGCACTCCAAGGGGTCGCAGAACATCCGGGCGATGGCGATGCTCCAGCTCATCCTCGGCAATATCGGGGTGCGCGGCGGCGGCATGAACGCGCTGCGCGGGCACTCCAACATCCAGGGGCTCACCGACATCGGCCTGATGTCGAACCTGATCCCCGGATACCTGACGATCCCGACCGAGCGGGAGCCGAGCTTCGACGCCTACATGGCGACGCGCGGCTTCAAGCCCCTGCGGCCCGGCCAGATGAGCTACTGGCAGAACTACCGGAAGTTCTTCGTCAGCTTCCAGAAGGCGATGTGGGGCGAGGCGGCGACCGCCGACAACGCCTTCGCGTACGACTGGCTGCCCAAGCTCGACGTGCCCGCCTACGACGTGCTGCGGGCCTTCGAGCTGATGCATCAGGGCAAGATGAACGGGTACTTCTGCCAGGGCTTCAACCCCCTGCTGTCGTTCCCGAACCGCAAGAAGATCACCACCGCGCTGTCGAAGCTGAAGTTCCTGGTGGTGATGGACCCGTTGCAGACCGAGACGGCGCGCTTCTGGGAGAATCACGGCGCCAACAACGATGTGAGCCCGGCCGCGATCCAGACCGAGGTGATCGAGCTGCCGACCACCTGCTTCGCCGAGGACGAGGGCTCTCTCGTCAACTCGGGACGCTGGCTGCAATGGCACTGGGCGGGCGGCACGCCGCCCGGCGAGGCCAAGCACGACACCTGGATCATGGCGCAGATCCACCTGCGGCTGAAGGAGCTGTACCGCAAGGAGGGCGGCCCGGTTCCCGAGCCGATCCTCAATCTGGACTGGCGCTACAAGGACCCGAACGAGCCGAGCCCGGAGGAACTGGCCAAGGAGCTGAACGGCTACACCACCGCCGACCTGACCGATCCCAACGATCCCACCAAGGTGGTCATCGCCAAGGGCAAGCAGGTGCCGGGCTTCGCGGCTCTGCGCGACGACGGATCGACCGCGTGCGGTTGCTGGATCTATTCCGGCAGCTTCACCGAGGCCGGCAACCAGATGGCGCGGCGCGACACCACCGATCCGGACGAGACCGGCGCCTACTCCAAGTGGGCATGGTCGTGGCCGGCCAATCGCCGTATCCTCTACAACCGCGCCTCGGCCGATCGCTCCGGCAAGCCGTGGGACCCGAGCCGCAAGCTGCTCGAATGGGACGGCACCAAGTGGACCGGCTACGACGTGCCGGACATCGCGCCCACCGCCAAGCCCGAGGAGGTCGGGCCGTTCATCATGAATCCGGAAGGCGTGTCGCGGCTGTTCACCCGCGGCATGATGCGGGACGGCCCGTTCCCGGTGCATTACGAGCCGTTCGAGTCGCCGGTGGTCAACGTGGTCGCGCCCAAGGTGCGGGGCAATCCGGTCGCCCGGGTGTTCCGCAACGACATGGAGCAGTTCGGCGACGCCAAGGAGTTCCCGTACGCGGCGACCTCCTACCGGCTCACCGAGCACTTCCACTTCTGGACCAAGCACGCCCACGCCAATGCGGTGCTCCAGCCCGAGTTCTTCGTCGAGATCAGCGAGCAGCTCGCCAAGGAGAAGGGCATCAAGCCGGGCGGCACCGTGCGGGTGTGGTCGAAACGCGGCTCGGTGACCGCCAAGGCGGTGGTCACCAAGCGCATCCGGCCGCTCGTCTGCGACGGCAAGACCGTCCATATCGTCGGCATCCCGCTGCATTGGGGATTCACCGGCGCCGCCCGCAAGGGCTTCGGGCCGAACTCGCTGACGCCCTTCGTCGGCGACGCCAACATCGAGACGCCGGAGTACAAGGCGTTTCTGGTCGACATCGAGCCCGTCGCCGGGCCGGTCGCGTAGGGAGGACAGGCCATGTTTCCCCCGCTTCCGAACCCGTCCACGGCGCCCGGCCCCGCCCGCTTCGGCGACAAGGATCTGATCCGCCGCTCGGCCTCCACCGTGACGCCGCCGGCCCAGCGTCAGACCGAGGTGGCGAAGCTGATCGATGTCTCCAAGTGCATCGGCTGCAAGGCGTGCCAGTCGGCCTGCCTGGAGTGGAACGACCAGCACGAGGAGGTCGGCGTCAACACCGGCGTCTACGACAACCCGCACGACCTGACGCCGGCGAGCTGGACTCTCATGCGGTTCACCGAATGGGTGAACCCGGAGACCCAGAACCTCGAATGGCTGATCCGCAAGGACGGCTGCATGCACTGCGAGGACCCGGGCTGCCTGAAGGCGTGCCCGGCCCCCGGCGCCATCGTCCAGTACTCCAACGGAATCGTCGATTTCGTGAAGGAGAACTGCATCGGCTGCGGCTACTGCGTGAAGGGATGCCCGTTCAACATCCCGCGCATCTCCCGCGTCGACGAGAAGGCGTACAAGTGCTCGCTGTGCTCCGATCGCGTCGCGGTCGGGCAGGGGCCGGCCTGCGCGAAAGCCTGCCCCACCCAGGCGATCGTGTTCGGCACCAAGGAGGAGATGAAGAAGCACGCCGACGGGCGCATCACGGATCTCAAGTCGCGCGGCTACAAGAACGCCGGCCTCTACGATCCGCCGGGCGTCGGCGGCACCCATGTGATGTACGTGCTGCATCACGCCGACAAGCCGGAGATCTATGCCGGCCTGCCCAACAACCCGAAGATCAGCCCGCTGGTCGAGCTGTGGAAGGGCGTCGCCAAGTATGCCGGCTTCGCGGCCATCGGCGCGCTGGCGGTCGGCAGTGTGCTGCACCGCCTGGTGGCCGGGCGTAGCGAGGTCTCCCGCGAGGACGAGACCAACGCCCAGCGGCTCGCCCGCGAGGAGGAAACCAAGGAAAGGGCGTCACCATGAGACGCGACGAGATCGTGGAGGGCGACGCCCTCCACCCGGGCGATCCGGTGGTCATCGACCGCTACTCGACGGCCGCCCGCTTCAATCACTGGATGACCGCGGCGAGCCTGGTGCTGCTCGCCCTGTCGGGGCTCGCGCTGTTCCATCCGGCGCTCTACTTCCTCACCGGATTGTTCGGCGGTGGCTCCAACACGCGGGCCATCCATCCGTGGATCGGGCTGTTCCTGTTCCTCGGCTACATGGGCCTGTTCTTCCGCTTCTGGAAGGTCAACCTGTGGACCCCGACGGACGGCACCTGGCTCAAGAAGCTGCATGTCTTCCTGATCGGCCACGAGGAGGACATGCCGGAGGTCGGCCGCTACAACTTCGCCCAGAAGGCGGTGTTCTGGTGGATGGGAATCCTAATCATGATCTCCATCGCCAGCGGCCTGGTCATCTGGGAGCAGTATTTCGCGGCCTACACCACGGTCGACCAGAAGCGGTGGGCGGTGCTGATCCATTCCGTCGCCGCCATCGTGATGATCTGCATCGTCATCGTGCACGTGTACGGCGCCCTGTGGGCGCGCGGCACCATGACGGCGATGATCAAGGGCCGGGTCACCGGCGGCTGGGCGTGGCGGCACCATCGCAAGTGGCTGCGCGAGCTGGCCGCCGATCCGAAGGCCAACCGCGGGACCGCGACCCCGGCCGAGTGACCGTCTCGGCGGCGCCGGCCGCGTGCGGCCGGCGCCACGCCACTTCGGTATCGCCGACGCGCCGCGGGGCTGGCCGCAACAACCGGCCGCGAGCGCCCGGTCGCGGTCGGCCGTGTGGCCCGTCGTCGCCGGCGAGGGCGGGCTTGGACGGGCGCGCCGCCGGGTCGTAGAGTGGAGGCCGTCGCCGGCCGGCGCCCGATCGATCGTGGAAGCCCGCGTGTCACGTGGCCCGTGCGGTTCGTGAGGTGAGTGATGAGTGATGTCGGATCGTCCGGGGGATCGAGCGGGGCCTTCGGGGTGCTCGGCGAGATCTCGGCCCCCGCTTTCGCGGTGCGCCCCGACCCCGAAACCCTGTTCCTGCGCCGCAGCGACCGCTTCCGGGCGCTGGCGGACGAGCATCCGCTCAAGCCGTACCTGATCTTCCTGGCCGACCTGTCGAGTGCCCAGCATTGGGTGCAGCAGGAGCTGCCGCCGGCGGCGGCGCCCGACCCCGCCATGCTGGCGAGGGCGCGCATGCACAGCATGCCGCCGATCGATCGCACCGGCTTCGAGCCGGATGTCACCTGCACCGCGACCCTCGATCGCTTGCTCGTCCTGTTCGCCGACTGCGACATGCCGGACCCGGCCCGGGCGGCGCTGCGCCACCTCGTCGAGGCCGATGCCGACAGCCGCACCGTGATGATGCGCGCCGTGCTGGCCGATCAGATTCCGGTGGAGGCGATCGCCGGCCATGTGCTGGTCGCCGCCGCCCTCCAGGTGGACTTCGCGCGCCGCGCCGCGCTCATCGATCCCGCCGCGCTGCATCCGATCGGCGACGGCGTGTGCCCGGCCTGCGGCAGCCGTCCGGGGGTGTCGCTGATCACCGGCCGGCAGGGCGCCCACGGCACCCGCTACTGCGTCTGCTCCCTGTGCAGCACCCAGTGGCATCACGTCCGCATCAAATGCGTGATGTGCGGCTCCACCAAGGGCATCTCGCTCCAGGAGATCGAGGGCGGTCCCGGCACCGTGAAGGTGGAGACCTGCGCCGAGTGTCGCCGGTATGTGAAGATCCTCCACCAGCACAAGGACCCGGCGCTCGATCCGGTGGCCGACGACGTGGCCAGCCTCGGGCTCGATCTCCTGGTGCGCGAGACGGGGCTCGCCCGCGGCAGCACCGATCCGTTCATGCTCGGCTATTGAGGGCGTCATGACGGCCGCCACCGGCCTGCTCCGCCGTCTGCCCTCGGTCGACGAGGTCTTGCGCACCGCCGCGGCCGAGGCGGCGGTGGCGGCCCATGGCCGCACGGCGACGGTGGCCGTGGTACGAGCGACGCTCGACGAGATCCGGACAGCGCTGCGGGCCGGCCCGGGAGCCGGCGCGCCCGCGTGGAGCGCCGAAGCGGCCGCCGGCCCCGAGAGCGCCGGCCCCGAGAGCATCGCGCTGGCGGCGCTGGCGCGGCTCGCCGCGGCGGCGCGCCCTGCCGTCCGTCCGGTGCTCAACCTCACCGGCGTGGTGCTGCACACCAATCTGGGCCGCGCCGTGCTGGCCGAGGCGGCCGTCGCGGCGGCGGCCGCCGCCATGCGGGGCGCGATCGCGCTGGAGTTCGATCTTACGACCGGCCGGCGCGGCGAGCGCGACGACCACGTCCGCGGCCTGCTGCGCGAGCTGACCGGCGCCGAGGACGCCACCGTCGTCAACAACAACGCCGCCGCCGTGCTGTTGGTGCTCAACACCGTCGCCAAGGGGCGCGACGCCATCGTGTCGCGTGGCGAGCTGATCGAGATCGGCGGTGCCTTCCGGATGCCCGATATCATGGCGCGGGCCGGCGCCCGGCTGGTCGAGGTCGGCACCACCAACCGCACCCACCTGCGCGACTATGCCGAGGCGATCGGGCCGCGCACCGGGCTGATCCTCAAGGTCCACACCTCGAACTACCGCATCGAGGGCTTCACGGCGGCGGTGCCGGCGCGTGAGCTGGCCCCGCTGGCGCGCGAGAGAGGCGTGCCGCTGGTCGACGATCTCGGCTCCGGCAGCCTGATCGACCTCGCCCGCTTCGGCTTGGCGCCGGAGCCGACGGTCGCCGAGGCGGTCGCGGCCGGGGCCGATCTCGTCACCTTCTCGGGCGACAAGCTCTTGGGCGGCCCGCAGGCCGGCCTCGTCGTCGGGCGCAAGGAGCTGATCGCCCGTCTCAACCGCAATCCGCTCAAGCGGGCGCTGCGGATCGACAAGATCCGCCTCGCGGCGCTGGAGGCGACGCTGGCGCTCTACCGCGATCCCGACCGCCTCGCCGAGCGGCTGCCGACGGTGCGCCACCTCGCCCGGTCGCAGTCCGACATCCTGGCGCAGGCGCGGCGCCTCGCGCCCGCCGTCGCCGCCGCGTTCGGTCCCGCCGTCGCGGTGGAGGCGGTCGAATGCGCGAGCCAGATCGGCTCCGGCGCGCTGCCGACCGCGACGGTGCCGAGCGCCGGCCTCGCGGTCCGCCCGCAGGCCGTGCCGCGGGGCGCTCGCGGTGGCGGCCGGGTGCTGAGCGACCTCGCGGCGGCGCTCCGCGCCCTGCCGGTGCCGGTGATCGGCCGCGTCGCCGACGGGGCGCTGGTGCTCGACCTGCGCTGCCTCGACGACGACGCGGCGCTGGTCGGCGCGCTCGCGGCACTGCCGACCCCCGGCACCACCACGGAGCCCGCCCGGTGATCATCGGCACCGCCGGCCACATCGACCACGGCAAGACCGCGCTGGTGCGGGCGCTGACTGGCGTCGACACCGACCGGCTGAAGGAGGAGAAGGCCCGCGGCATCTCCATCGCGCTCGGCTTCGCCTATCTGCCGGCGCCGGACGGCGGCGTGCTCGGCTTCGTCGACGTGCCGGGGCACGAGCGCTTCGTCCACACCATGGTGGCGGGGGCGACCGGCATCGACGTCGTGCTCCTGGTGGTCGCCGCCGACGACGGGGTGATGCCGCAGACCCGCGAGCACCTCGCCATCGTGGATCTGATCGGCATCCGCCACGGTGTCGTCGCCCTCACCAAGGCCGACCTGGTGACGGCGGAGCGCCGCGCCGAGGCGACCGCGGAGATCGCCGAGGCGCTCGCTCCCACCGGGCTCGCCGGGCTGCCGGTCGTGCCGGTGTCGTCGGTGACCGGCGAGGGAATCGACGATCTCCGCGCTCGGCTGTTCGCCGCGGCCCGCGACTTCGGCCGCCGCGCCGATGCCGGCGCCTTCCGGCTCGCCGTCGACCGCTCCTTCACGCTCGCCGGCACCGGCACGGTGGTGACCGGCACGGTGCTGTCCGGCCGCGTCGCGGTCGGCGACCGCTTCACCGTGAGCCCGAGCGGGCTGGCCGCCCGGGTGCGCTCGATCCATGCCCAGAACCGGCCGGCCGAGGCGGGGCGGGCCGGCGACCGCTGCGCTCTGGCGCTGACCGGCGAGGCGATCGCCAAGGACGCCATCCATCGTGGCGACGTGGTGCTCGACCCGGCGCTCCATGCGCCCGCCGACCGCATCGACGCGCGGCTTCGCCTGCTGCCGAGCGAGACCCGCGCCGTGTCCCAATGGCTGCCGGTGCGGCTCCATCACGCCGCCACCGAGGTCGGGGCCCGCATCGTGCTCCTCGACGACGCGCCGCTCTCACCAGGCCGCGAGGGTCGCGTCCAGCTCGTGCTGGAGCGGCCGATCGCCGCCGCGGCCGGTGACCGCTTCGTGCTGCGCGACGTCTCGGCGAGCCGCACCCTCGGGGGCGGTCGCTTCCTCGATCTGCGGGCGCCGGCCCGCAAGCGGCGCACGCCCGAGCGGCTCGCCCAGCTCGACGCGCTGGCGCTGCCGAGCCCGGCCGCGGCGCTCGCCGCCCTCGTCGGCCGCGCCCCCTGGCTCGTCGACCTGACGGCGTTCGGGCGCGATCACGCGCTGTCGGCGGACGAGCGCGACCGCCTCGCCGCCGATCTCGCCCTCGTTCGCATCGCCGACCGCGACCGCGAGATCGGGCTGGCGCCCGACACCGCCGCGGCGCTGACGCGGAGCCTCGGCGCGATCCTCGACGGCTTTCACGCCGACAATCCCGACCTGCCGGGCCTCGGGCTGGAGCGGCTGCGCATGCAGGTCGAGCCGCGGCTGCCGGCGCCGGCGTTCCGGGCGCTGCTCCAGGGCCTCGCGCGGGCCGGCGTGGTGGCGCTCGATGGCGCCTGGGTGCGGCGGCCCGGCCATGTGGTGCGGCTGAGCGAGGCGGAGGAGCGGCTGTGGCAGCGCATTGCGCCGCAGCTCGCCGGCGCCGAGCGGTTCCGGCCGCCACGGGTGCGCGATCTCGCCGGCCTGCTGGCGGTGCCCGAGCCTGACGTCCGGCGGGTCCTCAAGCTGTCGGCGCGCAGCGCCCGCGTCGACGAGGTCGCCCACGACCACTACTTCCTGAGGGAGACCGTCGCCGAGATGGTCGCCATCGCGGCCGACGTGGCTGCTACGAGCCCCGACGGCACCTTCGCGGCGGCGCAGCTGCGCGACCGTCTCGACAACGGCCGCAAGGTCGCCATCCAGATCCTGGAGTTCTTCGATCGTCACGGCGTCACCTTGCGGCGCGGCGATCTGCGGCGCATGAACAGGCATCGGCTCGATCTGTTCGGGTCGGGCGCGAGGATGACCGATGTGCTATCGCCCGGCCGGATCACGTCCGATCCGGGCGAGACGGAGCCTGGAAGAGAATCGTCCCCGGTGGGGCGTCCGGACTTCAAATCCGGGAGGGGCCGCGAGCCGGTCTCTGGTGGGTTCGACTCCCATTCTCTTCCGCCACCCATCCGGAGCCGGAGCGTGCCATGACCGTCGTCGACACCCTGCCGGTGCTGCGCGCCCTCGAAGCCGCCGCCGGCCACGCCGAGACGGCGGAACGGCAGTACCGCCAGGAGGCGGCACAGCGCATCGCGGCACTGGAGCAGGAGCGTGCCTTCGCGTACCGGCGGCTCGGCCTGGTGCGGGCCTTGTCCGACGCGATGGCGGCCGCCGAGGACGAGCCGGTCGCCGTGGCCTGCGGCCTTGCGGCGCTGCGTGCGAAGCTCGGCTGGGCGACCGACAGCGAGGCGCGCGACGAGGTGGCGGTGCGCTTCGCGCCGGTGCTCCAGGCCCTGTTCCGCAGCCTGACCGGCGAGGACGAGTCCGATCCTTCGCCCCAGGCGGCGCTCGCCGACTTCGAGGGCTGGTATGTCGAGAGCCGGGGCACGCCGTTCTGGAGCCTGTTCGACCGCTACATGCCCGAGACGCCGCTGGTCGATTTCTGAAACGCCGCGGAGGCCGGAGACGGACAGTGGCCCGACGCCTGCTGATCGTGCTGATGAACACCGACCCGCGCAACCCGGAGGAGCTGGGCGCGCCATTCTATCATGCGGCCGTGGCGGCCGCGATGGACTACGAGGTCGACGTCGTCTGCACGGCGACCGCCGGACGGCTGATGCGCCAGGGCGTCGCCGCGGCGATCCGCATCAAGCCCGGCCATCCGAAGACGGTGCTCGACTGGATTCGCGAGGCGCACGAGCAGGGCGCGCGGTTCTGGGCCTGCCCGGCCAATCTCGATCTGTTCGACATGACCGAGGACGAGCTGATTCCGGAATGCAGCGGCATGATGGGGGCGGCCGCGATGATCCGCGACCTGATGGAAGGCGACGGCCGGGTGCTGACCTACTAGAGCATTTTCCGGCGAAGTGGACGCCGGTTCGCCGTCGAAAATGCGATCCGGCAACATCACGAGCGAGCGCCGATCTTTCGGAACCGGCTCGATCGAACCGCGAGGATGCCGTGGCGAAGGTGCTCGACGCCGACTATCCCGACGATCTGTTCTACGACATGGAGAACCAGATCTGGTACGCGCCGGAGGCGGACGGCGCCGTGCGGGCCGGCTTCACGCCCTGGGCCACCGCGCTGATGGGCGACGTGCTTGTGTTCACGCCGAAGCGGACCGGGCAGGCGGTCGAGAAGGACCGCTGGTTCGCCATGGTGGAAGGCGGCAAATGGGTCGGCGCGGCGCGCGCCGCGTTCGACGGCATCATGCTGGGCCACAATGCGGAGCTGGTCGAGCATCCGGAGCTGCTGAGCACCGATGCGTTCGGTGCGGGCTGGATGGCGCGGCTACGGCCGGACCGCGACGACTGGCGCGACGGCCTCGTCACCGGCGTCGCCATCACGGCGGCCTTCGATGCGTGGCTCCTCGGCGGCGCCTACAAGACGCGGACGAGCTGACGGCCCGGGGCGGCCTCTCCTCATACTGTTTTCGGGTCATCAGTGCGCCATCATTCCGGGGCGCCGCACCCGGATCGGCGCTCCGCGCCGTCCGGGCGCGGGCTCCGCGGCGAGCCCGGAATCCAGCGGCAAACTCGGAGCGCTCGGCTGGATTCCTGTATCTTTCGGCTGTCACTGGCATAGTGGCGGGCTGACGGGGACCGCTCGTTGGATTCCCGGCCCTGTGTGGCCGCTATTCCGGCTCGGGCGTCTCCGTTCCGCTCGTTGATCGAACAGTCGCACGGGTGCCGGCCCGCCCGGCCGCCCGCATACAGGTCCGGTTCCATGACATCGCAGTCCGTCTCGACGGCGGCCGGC
>NZ_CAXWGY010000011.1:0-255 GCF_964266735.1 Rhodoplanes sp. P11 | reverse complement strand
CACCGAGATGATCGCCATGGAGAAGACCAGGCTCAAGCAGACGCTCGAGCCACTTCTGATCGAGAGCCACCGTGCCACCATCGCCGAACTCGCCGCGCAGTGCGAGCGAATCGAGGCCGAACTCGCTTGCCGGATCGCCGCCGACGCCGAGCTCGTCCGAGTCTCCCGCATCCTCACATCGATCCCGGGGATCGGCACCCGCATCGCCACCGTGCTGGTCACCGACCTGCCCGAACTCGGCCACCGCGACCGCAA
>NZ_CAXWGY010000010.1:0-256 GCF_964266735.1 Rhodoplanes sp. P11 | reverse complement strand
CCCCCCCCCCCCCCCCCCCCCCCCCCCCCCCCCCCCCCCCCCCCCCCCCCCCCCCCCCCCCCCCCCCCCCCCCCCCCCCCCCCCCCCCCCCCCCCCCCCCCCCCCCCCCCCCCCCCCCCCCCCCCCCGCCCCCCCCCCCCCCCCCCCCCCCCCCCCCCCCCCCCCCCCCCCCCCCCCCCCCCCCCCCCCCCCCCCCCCCCCCCCCCCCCCCCCCCCCCCCCCCCCCCCCCCCCCCCCCCCCCCCCCCCCCCCCCCG
>NZ_CAXWGY010000009.1:0-327 GCF_964266735.1 Rhodoplanes sp. P11 | reverse complement strand
CGCCCGCCGCGGTCAGGCGGGCGATCATGGTGGCGATGCCGGAGGCCAGATTGGGCACCCGGAAGGTCTTTCCGGACGGCGCCAGGGCGACGTCGAGAAAGCGTTGGCCGGCATCGATGCCGGCCGCCGTCGAGACGGACTGCGATGTCATGGAACCGGACCTGTATGCGGGCGGCCGGGCGGGCCGGCACCCGTGCGACTGTTCGATCGACGAGCGGAACGGAGACGCCCGAGCCGGAATAGCGGCCACACAGGGCCGGGAATCCAACGAGCGGTCCCCGTCAGCCCGCCACTATGCCAGTGACAGCCGAAAGATACAGGAATCCA
>NZ_CAXWGY010000008.1:0-346 GCF_964266735.1 Rhodoplanes sp. P11 | reverse complement strand
CGTTCGATCCTCGTCGGCAAACCCCGGCATCAAGGGTCGAACAGACCGACCAGGAGGACAGCCTATGACGAAGAATCGCTTGTTGATCGCGACTGCGATCTCCGCCCTGGTGGCGGGCACGACCCTCGCGGTCGCGCAGAGTGGTGGCAGTGGAGGCGCGGGCGGCGCCGGCGGAGGCGCCAGCATGGGCGGCGGCGCCTCCGGCGGCGCGGGTGCGTCGGGCGGTACGGGCGCGTCGGGTGGCCGCGAGACCAGCGGGCAGGGTTCGGGAGCCGGCTCGGGTGCGGGCTCCGGCACCCAGACGCCGGGTGCGCGTGACGGCGGCTCGGCGGGCCAACGCTCGGGT
>NZ_CAXWGY010000007.1:0-376 GCF_964266735.1 Rhodoplanes sp. P11 | reverse complement strand
GCAGATGTGGAGGTGGAGCGTCGTTTACCTGCGGCTCGCATCGACCTCCCGACACCCAGGCGGGGCCGGGCGTGACACTTTCGCCTGTTTGGCCCCAGTTCGTCGCATCTGGAATAGCCGTAAGTATCTCTAATTGCTTCTACAGCGCCGGCCTGTCACGCCGGAGGTCGCGGGTTCGAGCCCCGTCGCTCCCGCCAGTCTTTTCAGAGACTTGGCATAATCTCCCTAGACTTCGTGACACTCTTCGCAGCCGAGCCGTGACACTTTCGTCCGGATTTCGTTCGCGGCCTCAGTCCCCTTTCCTCAGCCGTGCCCGACCGAGCGCCCTCGCGTCGTCGACGCGCCGCACGCTCGGCACGTTCACGGGCGTGTAGGT
>NZ_CAXWGY010000006.1:0-396 GCF_964266735.1 Rhodoplanes sp. P11 | reverse complement strand
AAACGGCACCTTTCTGAACTGCGGCAGCTGCTCCACGCCCTTTAAATAGTAAGAAAGGCTGCCAAGTGCGTTTTTCACATCCTTATCCACAATCTGTGAAACATTTGTGAAAAAGCCGCCTGCGCAGACATTGATAAAGAAAATGGAATCATTCACCAGACCCAAATCAATATCCACCGGCTTTGTGGAAACAATCGTTCTGCAAACATCCTCTACCTCGCCGCTTTTGAAGCCAAGGTAGGTCGCAAAATCATTTGCCGTGCCGGAAGGAATGATACCCAAAGGAATATGCAGACCACGGCGCATCATAGCATTCAGCACAATATTCACTGTACCGTCGCCGCCGGAGGCAACAATAATATCATAATTCGGGTCCATTGTGGCAATATGCGTGTC
>NZ_CAXWGY010000005.1:0-429 GCF_964266735.1 Rhodoplanes sp. P11 | reverse complement strand
GAAGGTCAAGCGGCTCTCGCTGCTGTCCGGCGGCGAGCGGTCCCTCGTCGCGGTCGCCTTCCTCGTCGCGCTCTTCAAGGCCCGGCCCTCGCCGTTCTACATCCTCGACGAGGTCGAGGCGGCGCTCGACGACACCAACCTCGGCCGCCTACTGGAGATCTACGAGGAGCTTCGCGAGAACTCCCAGCTGCTCGTGATCACCCACCAGAAGCGCACCATGGAGGTGGGCGACGCGCTCTACGGCGTCACGATGCGCGGCGACGGCGTCTCCGCCGTCATCAGCCAGCGCCTCCGCGACGCAGAGTCGGCCTAGGCGTGGGCGAGCGTCTTCTGCGGCCCACGCGGGCCGACTACGTCGCCTGGCGCACCGCGACGACGCGGTGGCGCGACGACGACGCCTACGGCCACCTCAACAACGCGACCTACTAC
>NZ_CAXWGY010000004.1:0-429 GCF_964266735.1 Rhodoplanes sp. P11 | reverse complement strand
CTCTACGAGCGGCGCTGGACGGACGCGGCCGATCGCTGGCTCGACGACATCACCGAGATGCTCCAGGAGGTGCGCACCGCGCACGACTGGGCCGGTCGCCACGGGGACCTGCCACTGACCGGTCGGATCACCGCCGCGCTGGGCGCCTACTGGTTCCTGGAGGGTCATCACGCCGAGGGCCTGCGCTGGATCGACGAGATGCTGCTCAGCGAGGCGGACCTGGCTCCCGCGGTGGCGGCCCGCGTCCGGCTGGCCGCGGGGTTCTTGGCGTTCCCCCGAAGCCAGCCCGACGCCCGCGTCCACTGGCAGAGGGCGACCGAGTTGTTCCGTGAGCTCGGCGAGACCAGGCTCCTCGCCTACTCGCTCGCCGTCGGGTCCGCGACGTACCTCAGCGAGCCCGAGCAGTACGCGCTGGCGATGGGGATCAAC
>NZ_CAXWGY010000003.1:0-37918 GCF_964266735.1 Rhodoplanes sp. P11 | reverse complement strand
TGTTCGATCGACGAGCGGAACGGAGACGCCCGAGCCGGAATAGCGGCCACACAGGGCCGGGAATCCAACGAGCGGTCCCCGTCAGCCCGCCACTATGCCAGTGACAGCCGAAAGATACAGGAATCCAGCCGAGCGTTCGAAGTGTGCCGCTGGGTTCCGGGTTCGCGGCGCCCGGACGGCGCAAAGCGCCGGTCCGGGTGCCACGCCCCGGAACGACAGCGACCTGCTCACCGGAAGCACGATCACAGAGTCCGCACCCGCGGGGCGCCGCGATGCCCGGTCATCAGCGCTGTCACGGCCCACACGAGGGCGTCGAGGCGATCCGGCGAGCGGCCGGACGACAGCCCGTCGAGACCGAAGTCGCACAATGCGTCATCTAAGTTGATTGTTGAGTAGCTATAGATATTTGCGTTTTACAAGATAGATGCGGAAAAACGCGAACAATAACAGAACATATGGGGAAATTGTAAAACGAATTCGCCTGCTTATTTCTTCGTGGCGCGCCTCTCTCTGAGACTCACCACAGATGCCTGCCCGCTCGCTTTCCGATCGGCGAAGCGACAGTATCGCTCGATCATCGCCAGCGACATCCCAACCTGATCTTGAATCTGCGTCGTGGTCAGACCGAGCCGCCGCAGTTCGATCACGCGAGTGCCGCGCAGCCCGTGCAGCGTCACGCCGGCGAGCTCCGGAACCTTGTCGCGCTGCTCGGCGAAGTGCTTGTCGAGGATCTTGCGCGTGTAGGGGCCGCGGCCGTGGCGCAGATAGGGGCCAGGCTCGCGCGGCCACGTCGACATCTCAGCAGCAAGCGCATCGTCGATCGGGCACCAGACGTCGCGCCCGGTCTTCTGCTGCGCCAGCCGAAACCCACCGTCGTCGATGAAGGTTTCACCGAGGCGCACCACATCAGAGCCGCGCTGCCCCGTATACCGCAGCAGGAAGAAGCCGCGGCGCACCATCCCGGTTAGATGCTTCTCGGCCGCAGCGAGCTGGCAATCAGTCCACGGCCGGTGACCGCCCGACTTCGCGTAGGGCTTCACGCCCTCTGTCAGGCTGTGCGGAAAGTGATCTCGCTCTCGCCCCCACGACGAGAGCGCTCGGAGCACGCCGAGCACCGTGTTTGCTGTTCCGGTCCGGTCGGCCATGCCGTCGAGCAGCGCGCGGACGTGCACGGGGCGGAGCCCCTCCGCGGGCAACAACCCCCATGCAGCTCGAGCGATTTTAAGTCCACGCCGGTACTGCGCCCGGCTACCCTTGGTCAGTACCGCAAACTGGGGTGACTGCTCGTAGAGTTCGGCCACCGCGCCGAAGGTCACGACCGTCTCGCCTGCGTCGACGCCTTGCGCTCTCCGAAGGGCAGCCCAAAAATCAGGGCTGTGCGGGTCACTCGGCAGAGCGACGCGCTGACCCGCGAATGCGGTGCCGCGCCCGGCCTGGAAATAGAAATATTCGCGCCCCCGAGAGATGACACGGTGCACGCCCTTCGGTAGGTCAATGACCGCCCTGGTTGCCTTGGCCCGCTTGCGCGGCATTCTTCGCCCCCTGCATGTACGGGTCGGACGGCTGATCGGACACAGCTCCGCCTAGACTGGAAAGCGCCTGCTCTACGGCCTGCCACGACCAACGAACGCAGCCCGACGACAACCGCAATGGACGCGGCAGCACACCCCGTCGGACCATCTCGTCGACGGTGCTTTCTGAGACGTCAAGCTCCGCGGCAAGGGTGGAACGGCTCAGATAGGACGGCGGTCGAGCGCGGCCCGACGCAGATTCGCTAGGCATTTTCGGGCTTCTCCCACCGCCGGCAGGCCGGCGCCCGGGCCCGGATGTCCGTCCCGGGACCGTGCGTCCACAGGGCGCGCGCCAGCTCACATTTCCGATAGCGGCGACCCCGCACGATGTGCCGGCACGTGCCGCAGGTCTCACCGGCCGGGCCGGTGCCGGGCGGCTCCGCATAGCCGCGGGGCTCGGTCGGCCGGCACTCGCCGCGCCGCCCGGTGACGCGGCCGACACGGCCCGAATGCGGCGTGTCGTTGAGCCAGCCCATCACGCCGCCTCCCCTCGCCCCAGCCCGAACCGCTCGCGCAACTCGGCCTCGTGCCGCTGGACCCAGCGCAGCGTCCGCGCCGCCGCCTCCAGGATCGGGATGCGGCGCTCGGCCGCCTCCATCTCGTGCTCCGACCGGCGCTGACGTCCCGTGAGGGCGCGCAGCCTCTCCAGGTGTCCGCGCTCGTTCAGCACGGCCAACTCGACCTCGTCGGCCTGGCGGTGGATCGACACGGGCGGAGTCGTCATGCCGGCTCCTCCTCTGGTGCGGCCGGCGCCGGGTGGCGCGCCGCGAGCTGATCGAGCGTGATCACGCTGCGGCCTCCTCGTCCTTCGGCTGCCTCGCCGCGTCGGCCGCGGCGGCCGCCGGCTTATGGCGACGGTCGAGCGCCGTCTTGAGTTCCGCGCGGATGTCTGCCGGCAGCGCCTGCCACGCCCGCCGCAGCTCGTCAGTGCCCTGCGCGGCGGCTTCCGTCAGCGCGTCGTCGTGGTCCGACAGCGTCTTGCCGCCGGGCGCGGGCGCGCCGACGTCGTCGGCCGGCTCTCCTGCCGGCTCTCCGGCCGGGGCGGCCGGACGCCGGGCCGGATGACCGCCTCTCGCCCAGGCCGAGAGCGCGCGTCCGGCCTCTTCCGACAGGACCTTCCCGATCGGGACCGCGCCGCGGTGTTGCTGTTGCAGCTTGATCGGGATCGGCTTGCCGGGATCGTCCGGGGTGAGGATGAGCGAGATCGTCATCTCGTACATGAACCGCTTCTCGCAGATCGGCGCCCAACGCTCGTTAGGCGGCATGTCCTTTGGCTGCACGATGACGGTGCGCTTGAAGGTGCGGCCGTTGCGCTCCTCCTCGATCTGCTCCACCCGCATCTTCTCCTCGGCCCGCAGGCACAGGATCAGGTGTGCGCGGCATTGCAGCAGCCGGTGCACGAACCGCTTGTGCAGCCGTTTCGGCTCCTTCCACGCGCCGATGCTGGCGCGCTCGGCCGCCCGCGCCTCGTCGAACGGACCCCAGGACGGATTGTGCGCCGACTTGGCGCGATCGATCGCCATCTCGACATTGGCAGCGTGCATGTCGTGGAGCCCGCCTTCGCCCTCGTATTCGTGCGAGCACGAGTCGATCACGATGACGTCGAACCCTGCCGCGTCGGCGGTCGCGACGGCATCGGCGTACGCCTCCGGCGAGAACGGCGGGCGCAGATCGCCATGCGCGAACCCGAAGCGCTCGGCGCTCGGCGTCTCGCCGGGGGCAACCGCATAGTGCTTGGCGCGTCCCGCCTCGGTGTCGATGACGGCGATCCTGCCGTCGTCGCCGTCGGCGAGGCCGCGGGCGAGACGCAGGGCCGACAGGGTCTTTCCCGAGCCGGACGCTCCTGCGAGCGCGATCAGGAGGGACACGCGGTCACGCACCGCGGGCGCGAAGGTGAACGCCATCTCAGCCTCCGGCGAGGTCGGTCAACATGGGAGCGGGACGCGCGATCGGCGCCCGCAGAGGCGCGACGACGTCGGCGAACTCGTCGATCTCACGATCGATCCAACGACTCTCCGCCCACTCCGGATATGCAGGACGGATCACCCCTCGCGGATACCCGGGCCAGATGCCCGCGCGTGAGCAGGCGGACCAGATGTCGCGAGCCATCGCGAGCTGACGCCGGCCGATCGTCATGGCCGCCTCGGGGATCTCGACGATCGACAGCGCGTAGGGCTCCGTCGCCTCCTGGCACACGAAGATGTGGCGACGCCGTCCCGCGGTCTCGGGATCGAGGATGTCGAGCCCCGCCTCGTGCTGGGCCGCCTGGATGCACCAGCCGTCGGCCGCCATCTTCGTCGGGATCGCGTGCGGCGCCGCGCTGGCGAGCGTCGTCTTGTAGTCGAGGACGAGACGGCGATCGTGCGAAAGCCAGTCGATCATGGCGCGCCGCCACAGCCCGTCGCCGTCCTGCCACGCGATCACCATCTCGCCGTCGCCCGCGTCCGGCGAGAACGCCTCGCCGAGACCGGCGGCCGAGAGTTGGTCGCGGGCGCGATCGACCAGCAGCCTGGCCCGCTCGTACTGCTCGGCGAGGATCGGCAGCCGCCCGCCGGCCAGGGCCTCGTCGCGCTCCTCCCTGGCCGCCTTGGTCCGCCAGTCGACGGCGTCGATCACGGCCACGTCCTTGCCGCGCCCAAGCAGCAGCTTGTGAGCGACATTCGCGACATCGAACCTCGTCGGCTCATCCCGCGCGAAGGCCGGATTGAGCCGCGGATGCGCGTGCCAAGCGTGCATCGGCGAGCGCTCTAGCAGGAGCTTGGCGATCGACTGCGTCAGCGACGGCTCCGGGCACGGATCGGCGTGGTAATCGTCGGCGCTCATGTGCGGGTAGAAGCCGGGCGTGGTGATGCGCGACATCACGCGGTCTCCGTTGCGGGCGGGTCGTTCTCGTGCACGCCGGCCCACGCCTCCAGATGGCGCAGCGTCCGGCGCAGGGTGGCGATCTCCTCGGCCTGCCGGCCGATGATCTCGGCGGCGCGGCGTTGTAGGCTGGGCAGCGCCTCGCCCGCCGCGAGCGCCGCGACGATCTGCCGGGTGGCGACGTCCATCATGGAGCCTCCTGTCAGGCCGCGCGCGGCGGCTCGGGGTCGGTGAGTCCGAGAGCGCGGCGGACGATGCCGGCCTCGGTCATCGGGGGATCGGGAATCATCGGGGGATTGGGCTGTGGCCGGCGGCGGGCCGCCCGGCGGACGATCTCGACCTGCCGCCGCTCGACAAGCGACACCACGTCGGCGCGGTGGTCGTCGGGCCGGCGCTGCGGCGGCCGGTGCATCGACGACGTGATGAGATGGATGTCAGCCATCGGAGCTGCCCTCATCCGCAAGTGAAGGTTCGGCCAGTTTCGTTGCCTTAGTGGTCTCGCTAGGCAACGATCGGCCCTCCGCCTTGGCGATGCGCTCAAGTGCCAGATCCGCGCGACGGCGAGCGTCCTTTACCATCTTGGTGCAGAGGGCCGTTTCCCAATCAAACTGGTCGGTGGCCCAATCAATGGCGCGGACGAGCCGCTTCAGCGCCCGCGCCCCGTCGATGTATGCGCTGTCCATCACCGGCGCTCCGCCTTGGCGAGGGCGGCGCGAGCGGCGTCATAGCGACGGCGGGCATCCGAGCGCTCGCCGCCAGGTCGGCAGATAACGAGCAGGTCGCGCAACGCCATCTCAAGCTCCCGGACCATGTTGGCGAGCCGGTCGCACCTGAGGAGCAACGCGCACGTTACGTCTGTGGCAGGAGTCGAGTATCCAGCGTCTCGCATAGCGCAAGCGGTGCGAAGCGAGGCGATCGCGGCGTCAATCTCTGCGTCTGTCATCACCGGCCCTCCGCCTTGGCGAGGGCGGCACTGGCGCGGCGCCCCTTGTCCTCTCGCAAGCTGTTCGTCGGGCTCACCACCGCGAAGAATCGGTCCGGATCACCCACATCACCGAACACATCCCTCTCCCACTCATCGGAGTAGAAGCGCAGCGCCTCGACCAGCTCGGCATTCACTTCCCGCAGCCGGTCGCGCTCGGCCGCAGTCTCCGGCGCCGCGGCGATCAGGCGGGCGTTGGCCCGCTGCTCGCCGGCGCCGATCGGCAGATCAAGGTCGTCATGGTCATCGAGATCGTCTCGACACACCATCGCGATGCAGCGCCACTCGTGAGGCTTCTTGCCGGCCTCGACGATCCAGAGGGCTTCGGGGCCGAGCGGATCTTCGACAGTCCACGGCCCCGGCGTGTGCTTCGCCTTACCCATGTTCTGCGTCCCTCTCATTGACGACGTCCGGCTCTGGCCGCCCCGCGAGGGCGGCATACAGCGCCTCGTCCTCGTCGTGGCGGACAGGGCCGGAGCCCCACACGTTCTCGCGGTGTCGCACGATCGCGGCACGCAGCGCGTCGCGCTCGGCGGCCAGCCGCTCCATTTCGTCACCCGCCGAGTCGCGTTCTGCCGTCAGCCGCTCTATCTCGGTTAGCGCATCGGCGATCTCGTCCTGTGCATCGGCGACTTCGTCGGTCAGTTGCTCCAGCCGCTCGGCGGCTGCGAGCCGCGTCGGCGACGGCATGGCGCGCAGCCTGCTGATGATCTCCGCGGTCGTCAGCGTGGCGGTCACGGCGTCATCGCTCATGGTCATGCCCTCATAGCTTGGTGCGCCTTGAGCGCCGCAATGCAGAGGGCGATGGCGGGACGGCCTGACGGCCGAAGATCGACATCGATGCCGCTATCCCAGATCGACCCACTAGCCGGCTCACCAAGTTCTCGCCGCAGGCGAGCGCCGTGGACTGGACTGTTCCAGTCCGGGACAACCCAAGCGTCATCACTGACGCAGCATGTGCCGACCTTCCACACCCAGCCACTCGGGACGAGTGTCGTCGCGTGGTCGACGCTAAATGTGTAAGGCCGAGGATCGTCGGACAAACCTCCGCCGACAGCGGCAATCACCTCGTCCCTTTTGGCTCCGCCGGAAATCAGAAATGCGGCATGAGCCATCTTGATCGCCTCGTCCAGGTCACGGCTCGGCCCCCTCGCTTGTTCGAGCCTTGTGATCAGTTCTTCGCTGCTCATGGTCACGCCCTCATCTTCCATGCGTCGTCGGCCGCCGAGAGTTCGGCCGCCTCCTTGCTCGCGGCCCATGCGAGCCGTTCCCGGATCTCGTCGCCGAGCGCGGCGAACAGGCTCGCCTCGATCCAGGTGAACAGCACCGCCGCTACGAACTCGTCATGCCGCGGCCGATTCATGTGCCAGCGCTCGAACGCGCCGACCGCGGAGGCGCCGGGCGGATCGATGCGCACGCACACCAGCTCGCCGTCGACGGGATCGTCGTTGCAGAGCGCGATGGTGGCGCGCCCCGTGATGCACGACAGCGCCGCACCGGGGGGGATGCCGCTGACGCTGCGACCGCGGGCACCGGCGACGATCAACGGCACGTCCTCAAACTCGATCTCGATCTCGGGTCTGTACATGCTGCCCTCCCCTCACATCGCTCTGATCAGATCGCGGACGCGGCCGACGACGCCGCGTCGCGCGGGCTCGACCGGCGGGAACATCGGGACGTGGTCGAGCGGCTGGACCGGCTCGGCCGACTCGCTGCGGCCCGCGACATGATCCTGGATGTCCCGCAGAGCACGCCCGTAGCGCATGCGCGCCTCGTGGCCGCGATCCCAAGCCTGCGCCGCCACCGCTCCGTCGACGTCGGTCAGGCCGGCATAGGGATTGCGGTGACGGCCCAGCTCGTAGTCGACAAAGCCCTCGGCGAAGGCGGCGAGCTGGGCGTACGGCGCGTAGCCGAGGACGATCCGGGTGAGTGCGAGCTGTCGCGTCTCGTCGCTGATGGCGGTGGTGCTGATCGTCATGCGGGTCTCCCGGTGGCGCGGCCGCAGTGCGGCGGCGGTCATGGCGCATTCGAGGATCGCGTTGGGCGTGCGGCGCTCGCTGATCATGACGACCTCACAGCACGCACAGGGCGATGGCGGGGACGGCGACGAGCGCGAGCCCGCCGATGGTGTCGAGCGCGTCGACGATGCGGCTGGTCGGGCCGCTCGGCGGCACGGCGAAGCGATCGCAGGCGTCGATCAGCTCGGCTCGCTCCGCCGCGTCTGCGTCCCATGCCGTGACGAGCTGAAGGGCCGCGGATTGCCAGTTCGCCCACCGCTCGCGGTCGAGCAGGATCACGATAGTCGGCCGGCGAGCGCCGAGATGGACGGCGCGCTCGACCAGAGTGCATGTCGAGGTGAACACGGCGCGGCCCTCAGTCCTGATCGGCGATCGGGCGCCCGCCGTCATCCAGGCTGTACCAGACCATCGGCTCGACCCCGTCCCGGCCGACGATCCCGGACCAGGCGTGGGTGATCGCGCCACCATCGGCGCGGCGGTCCAGATGCAGGGCCGCGCCGGCCACGCCGCGCGCGCGACCGTCCGGACCGCTTGCGTGAGCAGTCGCGGTTGGGTGGAGAGCTTCTGCCGCGCCCCGGGTGCCGGTCGCCGACGCCGCGCCCCGGGTGCCGGTCGCCGACGCCGCGCCCTGGGTGCCGGTCGCCGACGCCGCGCCCTGGTCGCCGGTCGCCGACGCCGCGCCCTGGTAGCCGGTCGCCGACGCCGCGCCCTGGGTGCCGGTCGCCGACGCCGCGCCCTGGGTGCCGGTCGCCGACGCCGCGCCCTGGGGGCCGGTGGCCGACGCCGCGCCCTGGTCGCCGGTCGCCGTTTTACCTTCGATGGTCGCGCGCGACCACACGTAATCCCATGCCCGGCGCACGAGGTCGCCGATCGACAGCTCGATGTTGATCGTGATCCGTGCCGCAGCGATTTTGGTGTCGCTGCCGTCGCCATCCATCTCACCGCCGAGCACCACCTCGGCAAAACGGCTGCCGGCCGGCGGGTAGTAGCCGAATACGTCGAGCGGGTGTTGGCAGCCGTGGAAGCCCGAGGCGCAGGCCTCGACCTTGCCGGTGTGCTCGTAGGTCTTGCCGACCTCATACTGATAGCCGCGGCAGCGCAGCTGCGCGTCGAAGCCCTTGAAGGCGGTGACGGTCTGTTCGACCGCCGCCGCTGCGGTGGCAGCGGTCGGGGTCTCTGCTGGCTTGGGCGTTGCGGTGGTGGCGGGCATCGGTCTCTCCATCGGCGATGGAGAGACAATAGCAACACTAATAACTAGAGGCAAGCAGAAAAATTAGTGGGGTTGATATATATCGTCCACGGAGATATCTTGCGGTCACCCGAGGCTGTGCGCGCCACCTCGGGTGACCCACGTCGCTTCCCTGACGGGCAGCGCCGGCACCAGTGATGCCAGTGCCGGCCCGTCAGGGCCGTGGGATACAGGTTGCGGGGTGAGGAGCCCGCCGGAGCGACCGGCGGCCGACGAAATGTTTCCGGAGTCTCGCTCGATCAGCGGCCGGTGAGCTTAGTGGCAATCGAGGCGGCGGCCGATGGCAGCCCATGCCGCATGATCGAGTCCGCGGCTGAGCCTTGGGCGCCACCCCATGCGTTTTCCCACGTCGCGCCAGCCAGAAGCGCCCCGGTCTCTGTGCTGTTCAGGCGGGCGCTCGCGCTTTGGGGACGGCTGTCGTAGCCGGCGGCGGTGCGCACCGTAAGTAGCGCGTCGATCCCCTGCGACCTGAACTTGGCAAGAGCCTCCGGGCGCGTGACTTCGATCTCACTCATGTTCATCCGCACCATCAGGTTGCTGGTGGCGGCAGGATCAACGATCGAGTACCCGCGCGTCGCAAGCTCGACAGCGACAGCGTCAGCTAACAGACCGCCGCCAGGCATGACCGCAATCGTCCGGACAGACGGTGGAACCGCGGTGCCTGTCCCCACGGCTCGCGACATGCCGCACCCGGAGGAGGTTAGCGCCACAGAAAGGACCAGGGCGGTTAGGCCGCCTTGTCGTCTTCGTCGGCGAGAGCCTTGAGAATTTTGATCGCCTGTTTCCGCTGCTCGGGCTTGAGGGTATCCCAGATCGACCATGGCGCCTCAGCGTCCAGGGGGTTTCTCATGATTAAGTCGGCCGGCTCACACATCAGAGCCTCGGCGAGCCGATCTAGCAACTCGCCCGTGTAGTCGCTTCGGCCATTTTCGAGCTGCGAGATCATGCCTTGCGTGATTTCCGCTCGATCGGCCAGCCGCTCTTGCGTCAGCCCGCGATGCTTCCGCCACTCGCGCAGGAATAGCCTCCTACGCCGGCGTTTTGGGGTCGGATTTCCCATGGCCGGACCGTCCCTCACCGGCCGAACAGTGTCCATCGCGCCGCATTAATATCGCTATTGCAGCCGAATATCAGTAATGCTAATTTCAACAGCCATGAGGTTCGCAGACTGGTTTCGGCAGCAGGAAGGGTTGACCCAAGAGGCTCTCGCGCAGCGCCTCGGTGTCACCCAAGGGCGCATCGCGCAGATCATCGCGGGCGAGATGCCGTCGATGCGTCTCGCCGCGCGCATCTCAGAGATCACGGAGGGGAAGGTCATGCCCAACGACTTCCTTCGCCTTCCCCCCACCACCGAGAGGGCCGCGTCGTGAGCGACCTCGACCCCTACAGCGGCTTCGCCCTCCCGCCCGAGCGGCGGATCGTCACGACCGAGCGGCGCCAGCGCATCGTCAGCGCTGTGGTGATCATCGCGGCGACGATCTCCGCCGCGCTGGTCGTCGCGATGATCGCCGTCGCGCTCACCTTGCTGTGGGTCATGTGGGCCGCCGAGCTATGACCCCCACCGTCGATCTCCTGCTCCGGCTCACCGATCAGGCCGAGGCGCTGCTGTATCGCGCAACCACGATTGCTCTGACGATCTACGTCGCGCTGGTCGGCGCGATGCTCGGCGTCGCGCTCGCCGTACTGTGGGGCGCGTTGTGAGCGAGTTCCCCCGTCTCGACCCTGACGCATGGTCCGAGAGCGCGGTGCGCGGCGACGACGAGGCCGGCTCGCGCTGGCTGTCGATCCGTCGGCTGTACCGCGCTCGGCGCTCAATTTTATCGCGGCCATCGCTACCAGCGCAGCCGCGCGGGCAGTGGGGTAACCAATGATCTCCGAAACCGCTGCCGCGGCGCTGATAACATTGACGTTCGTGTCGGGATTTCTTGTTGGAGCGGCGACCGTGGTGGATGGCCGCCTACCGTTTTGTTCCATGGGTGTCCGCGCACTGCTGCTGCTCGGCGCTGCGGCGATCAACTTCATTGCAGCCATTGGCGTGGCTGTTTGGTCGGTGGGGTGACAATGATCAAGCGCACTCGCATGCGCCTGACGGGCGTCAGCAAGGATGGCGCGTTGATGTGGCCCGGCGTCTCGGTGCTCACATGGGTCAGGGCGCCAGGCATGCCGTGGGTGCTTGTCTCCATCGAGCCGGAGTCGCCCTGACATGATCTCCTCACGCGCGATATCGGCGGTCGTGCGTGCCGGCGGCGCCGGTCAGGGCTCCACCCCCGCGACCGGCGCCGCATCCCGTTTTGTTGCGCACCTGTCCCCGTCTTCCTCGGGTGCGCCCGGAGCCGGGCGGCTCGCCGCCCTCCCGCGGCCGCCCGGCTACCTCTCTCCGTCTCGTCCGTCGTTCTCGCTCCGCTTGCTCGGCTCCATCCGTTCGTCCCTCTGCCGCGCCCTGCAAGGCGCGCGCGTGACCGCGTCGTCGTGGTCACCATCGCAGAGGGGCTTGCGTAGATGCTGGCAAAGATTGTCCGAAAACGGACAACGGACATGAGCGCGGCGGCGGACGTGCTCGACACCACCCGCGCCATGACGGCTGAGCTGGTCCGCCGCGCCGAGCGCGAAACCGGATCGCGCATGTCCGCCTACGGGCGAGTTGCCACGACCGTCGGCGTCTCCGCCTCGTGGGTCCGGAAATTCGTCGCGGGAGACCCGGGCGCGAAGCGCGTGAGCTTCGTCGCCGGCCTCGCGATCGTGAACCAGTACCGACGTCTCTGCGAGCGGATCGAGGCTGAGGCCGAGGTCGAGCGGCAGCGCGCCGAAGCTCTGATGGAGCAGATGAATGCGGCTACTTCGGGCGCTCTGGATGTGGTGGCGATGGTTTCGGCGGCGGAAGCGCGCGGAGCGGATGCTTCGGAACGCCGCGAGGTCTCGTGAGTGAGAGGAGGCGGGCAATGGTGACGGAACGTGATCAGATCCGGGTGCTTGTCGAGCGCATCGAGCGACTTGAGGAAGAGAAGAAGGCGCTCGCCGACGACATCAAGGACGTGTTCGCAGAGGCCAAGGGTAAGGGCTACGACGTCAAGGCGCTGCGCGCCGTCATCCGCCTGCGCAAGCAGGACAAGGACGAGCGGGCCGAGCACGAAGCGATCGTCGAGACCTACATGCACGCCCTCGGCATGCTGGCCGACACGCCGCTCGGTCGCGCCGCCATCGAACGCGCTGTGGCGTGAGGGCGGCAGCCGCCAACGCCGTCGCCGTCCTGCTCGCCATCCATGGGGGATGAAATGACCAACAGGCTGCCGGGTACGCAGACGATCAGCGTCAGCGCGATCGGCCCGAAGGGCGCCGGCAAGACGACACTGCTCAAGTTCCTCCAACAGCAGCTCGCCTGCGCGGGTGTCACGTCGGTGCTCGTGCGCGGCGGGCGCAACGAATGGCTCGACGTCGAGTTGCCGCCGAACGCGGCGGCCGGCCTGCTTGCCACCCATGATCCGCCGTACTGCACCGGCCAGGCCGCAGCCTCCCCTGACGCGAGGCCATCATGACGGAGCCCGTGGTGCTGCACGATTCCGACGCGCCGCCCGAGAGGGCCAGCCCTCCCCCGTCCTCGCTGTGGGCTCAATGGCCGGTGGCGGCCGAGCGCGCGATCGCGCTCTACCGCGACGGCCAATCCGCGAGCCAGATTGCGTGGCTGCTAGCCTCAGACTACGGCGTGACGGTGACTCGCAGCGCCGTGCTCGGCCTGATGCGCCGTCGCGGCGTCCGGCGCTCCGAGCGCCACGGCGTGACGGTGGTCACGCAGCGGATGCGCGCCGTCGCCAAGGGCCGGACGATCAAGGTGCGATGCGCGCCGCAGGCACTGCCTCCGCCGGCACGGGACCGGGCTCCGGCGCGGCCGGAGGCGGCGCCGGCAGCCATCGCGGGACCGCCCGGGGGCGTGGCGCTGCTCGACCTGCAACGCGGGCACTGCCGCTTTCCGCTGTGGCCGGACGACGCCCCGGCGGGATCGGAGCGCCGCTTCTGCGGCGCCCGCCGGCGCGACCCGGACGCGCCGCTCGACCACTACTGCCCGGAGCACGCGCGGCTGTGCTGGGTGGCGCCGTATCCGGACGGACGGAGGTGACCCGATGGCGCGTCCCTGGATGCCGCTCTACATCGCCGACTACCGGGCCGACACGTCGCATCTGAACGCCGCGGAGCACGGCGCCTATCTGCTGCTGATCATGCATTACTGGACGACCGGAGGGCTGCCGGACGACGACCGGCAGCTCGCCCGGATCGCGTGCATGACGACGGCCGAGTGGCGCCGGGCGAGGTCCACCGTCGCGGCGTTCTTCGAGGCGGGATGGCGGCACAAGCGGATCGACCGCGAGCTCGCCAGGGTGGACGAAACGTCCTCCAAGTATGCCGAGAGGGCCAGAAAGGCGGCCTCGAAGCGGTGGTCCAAGCCGGACGTCCAGCAGGACGTCCAGCAGGACGTCAAGCACGCCGACGAGCATGCTTCGAGCATGCTTGGAGCACCAGAACCACAACCACATCCAGACAAGCATGGTGATGGTGGTGACGCGCGCCCGCGCGACCCCGACCCGCTCGGACGTCCCGCGCCCATCCCGGCCCCGGCCCAGCCGGCGAGCCTGATCACGCCGGAGGCCCACGCCCTCGCCGCCGAGCTGGCGGCGATCGCCGGCGTCGGCGCCGGGCAGGACACGCCGCCGGGCTGGTGCGGCGCCGCGCATCGCGTGCAGACGTGGCTGTCCCGCGGCTGGACGCGCGACGTGGTGCTGATCGGCGCCCGCGCCTCGATGGCGCGCAAGCGCGACGGGCCGCCCGGCGGTGTCGGCTATTTCGAGCCCGCCATCGCCCGCGAGATCGCGGCACAGGCAAAACCGATCCCCGAGGTCGTCGCCCTTCCGGCCAAGACCATTCACGGAGACCCCCATGGATCATCTCGGCAAGGTCGCGGCGACGGCTTTGCGGCGCTCGCCGCCCACTACGCCGCCCGCGCTACCGGCGGCGGCTGACGGCGGGACGCCGGCGCTGGTCGACCTGGTCACCGACTACGAGCTGCCGCGCCTGTTCAGCGCGCTGTCGATCACCGGCCAGCCGCGGCCGCTGGTCAGGGCCTTGGACGCCGACGAGCGGTCACGGCTGGAGCGCCGCGCCGCAGAGCTTCGCACAGGGCTTGTCGCGTTCGGGGCAGGCGACGCCGACGCGGTCAGGGCCGCGCTGTCGGCGATGCTGACGGGCTACCGATCGATGCGACAGCAGGGCGACGAAGCGCATGCGACGGTGGCGATCATGGCCAGGGTGCTCGCCGATTTCCCGCTCTGGGCCATTCAGCGCGCGTGTCTGATGGTTGCGCGCGGCGAGGCTGGGCTGGATCGGCGCTGGCCGCCCAACGACGCGGAGATGCACGCCATCGTCGCGAGAGTCGTCGAGCCGTACCGCGACACGCTCGCCCGTGTCTCCGCCATGCTCACAGCGCCGGTCGAGCCGCCCTCGGCGCGCCGCCTGTCGAGACCGCGCGAGACGGTCGAGACGCGGCGCGGCCACGTTGCTCGGGTGATGGCCGACATGGACGCGAGGCGCGCGGCCCGGGATAAAGCCGCAGCCCCGGGAGTGTGACCATGCCGGCGCTCCCTTCGTCCGGAGGGCCGCAGCATCTCGAGATGCTGATGCTTGCAGCTCGCCGCATCGGGCGGGACGATGATTGCGGTGGGGGCGTTCTGCCCGCTCAAGTCTCGCCGGCACCACGGCGACTGTTGACGGAGCGGCGATCGTTGGCTTGATCCGGGCAACGGGACAATGCAAAAATGGTCGCAGAAACCAGAGGGATTGCGGTTATGTCTTGGGCCGAGGAAGTGCGGCTCGATTTCATCGACCTGCTGTTGCTCGCGCGCGGCCGCGTGGTGCGCACGGATCTCGTCGAGCGCTTCGGCATATCGATGTCGCAGGCGTCCGGCGACATCAGGTCGTTTATCCAGCAGTACCCGGACGCCATGCTTTACGATCGCTCGGCGAAATGCTACGTGCCGGCGACGCGGCGCTATCGTTCGGTCCGCGGCCAGAGCAAGCGGACCATCGATGCCCTAGCGCAGCTCGCGGCTGCCGGCAGCCGCCTCGGGTGGCGCGATCAGCCCTGAGGCTGCTCAGCCACGGCCTCATTGAGGCATACTTCACACCGATCTGCGGCAGACGCCGCCCCGCAGTCTCACGACGTCGCATCCGTGACCTCCGGGCGCGAGGTCCGCCCGGCGGTCCGCCTCGCGCAGCCAATGAGCGTAATCGGAGCGATCCCCGTCCCATGCGGCGGTGTAGGCCGAATATGTTGCCTTGAGACGGGCAAGCGCTACGGCCACTTCTGCGTCAAGCCACTTGGCCGCATCCGCCACCATCTCCTGCGCGGCGTCGCCGCCTCGGTTGTGGTATTCCACATTCGTGGCCATGCATTGAATTTCTTTGAGTGCTTTGTCTGCCCTCTCCATGGCGTCGAGAATTTGAGCGACATATCCGATATCGTCTACTTCTGGTGTCACGCTCACGAAGCTCTCTCCTATGGGTGATTTGCAGGGCACCCGGGGCGTGACAGCGCCCCGGGTGCCTACCTACGGTGATGATTAGGTAGACCACGCTTTGAGCGTGGCGCGCGCGTGCGCGATAACCACGCTCAAGTGGTCCGCCGCCGGCAACCGAGCGAGTTCGTCGCGCATCGCTGCCGCCTGAGCTTGCCCTTGGTTGGATGCAGGGTGCTTGATGGCCTTGATGGCACGCTCGGTGTTCGCCCGCTTCGCGTCGCGGGCGATCGCGGCCCCGAGGCGAAGGCGCTCGTCACGGATCACTCGCCGGCCGTCTGTCGGGTTGGCGCCGTCGGTCTCGTACGCGAGCAGGTCATTCAAGAGCTGCTTGGTGACGCTCCGGTTCGGGTGGTTGGCCATTTCCGTTCCTCCGCCCCTGATGTCCCCGAGGCGCGGGCTTGATCTCGTTGATGAATTTGAGTATACAGATATTCGTGACCCAGTCAATAGCGGTATACCAAAAAAAACGAGGGCGAGGCAGACCCGCGACGGGACGCGACCCGCTGCTGTCTGCGCGCGTGCCTGATGCGGTGAGGGAGCGGGTCGACCGATATGCCGCCGAGCGCGGAATCACGCGATCGGAGGCCGTTCGCGAGCTGCTGGAAACGGCCCTTGATCTGCGGCCGAGCGGTGCAATGCTCGCGCGCTGACCGGCTCAGCGGCCCGCCGGCCCACGTGCCGCGAAGTGCTCGGCGGTCTCCTCCAGGAGCATTCGGAAGTGGGCCGACGCTTGCCGCGTCGCGCGGTCGCCAGCGCGTCCGCGGGCCGCCGCGATTGCCGCGAAGCTCGTCCGATCGCCGATCACGGACCGCAGCATCCTGGCGCCAACGACGCCGACGGCGTGCTCAACCCGCCGCATCAGCGCCTGCACCCGCCGGGCGTCCTGAACCGCGTAGCCGATGGCCAGCTCATGGCGCTCGGCCATGTCGACGCGGCCACCGTCGTTCCAGCTCGACGAGCTGCCGAGCCGGGCGGTGCGCTCGAACGCCTCTTGGAGCATGCGGCCGACCTGATAGGCCGCCTCGCTGATGCGGCCGTGGCTGCGCTCGTCCTCCAGGATGTCGGTCCTGGTGTTTACCGTGGCGAGCAGACGCGCGCCGGGCTCCATCGGGTCCGGGACGGCGACGACCGCGGTGCGGATGGTGGCGCCTGCCGGAGGCCGAGCGAGGCCCTGGGCGGGGGCGCGGACCGATCGGCGATCGGCGTAGCGGCCGGTCTGGCGGGCGGGACGGATCGGGGGCATGAGCGGGGGGTCACTCCGTGGGAACCCATGCGTGGGCGATGTTTGGATGGTGCGTCAATGCGGTGATCTACTTAGGTTACAGACTTGACCGGACCGGCGAAACCTGCAAAATGACCATCGTCGAATTCATACGCGCCGCGATCATCCGCCGGCGCGTTTTTTGTGCCCGGCGCCATGGCTGACCTGTCCCGCCTCTACGATCTCGCGCGGCAGGTCCGCCGGCTCGACCCGCCGGACCGCAGTCGGCCGCATCGGTTCGCCGAGGACAAATCCGAGTTGGCGGCCGAGCTGCGGGCGATCGCCCGCGCGGCCGGCGCCAGGCCGGCGCTCCCTGTCGGTGGCCAGCCAACCGTCATCCGGGTACGCGGGCGGTCCGTGCTGGTGCAGCGCCGGCGGCCCGGGTTCGGGCTCGGATAGCCTCCGATAATCACGCTTGCGGAGGCCTCCGAGATCTCGGGCATAGACGCGCGCAAGATCGGCAATCGGATCTCGCGCGGTTGGGATGCAGAGAGAGCCTTGTCGACGCCATAGCGTCCGCGAAAAGCTACGCGATGGCCGAGAAATCGGCCGCGACCCGGCGGGCCTACGCGAGCGACTGGGATCACTTCCGGGCGTGGTGCTCCTCCCACGCCGTCGCGCCGCTGCCCGCCGCGGTCGAGACCGTCGCGGCCTATCTCGCCTCTCTGGCCGATGCCAGGTTGAAGGCGAGCACCATCATGCGGCGGACCGCCGCGATCGCATACGCGCATCGGCTGGCCGGGTCGCCCCCTCCGACCGCCGCCGAGCCGACCAAGGCGGTGCTGAGAGGCATCCGGCGGCGGGTCGGCGTCGCTGTCGAGCAAAAGGCTCCGGCGACGGCGCGCGCCATCACCGCGATGCTCAAGGGCATCCCGGACACCATGCAAGGGCGGCGCGACCGCGCGCTGCTGTTGATCGGCTTCGCGGCGGCGCTCCGCCGCTCGGAGCTCGTCGCTCTCACGGCCTCCGACCTGGAGCGGACCCCGGATGGCATCATCGTCCACATCCGGAGGTCCAAGACCGACCAGGAGGGCGAGGGTCACCAAGTCGCAGTGCCGCTCGGCGGAAAGCTCCGGCCGGTCCAAGCTCTCGACGCCTGGCTGTCGGCCGCGGCGATCACCGAAGGCCCGGTGTTCCGCGCGGTCAACCGCGGCGGCCGGGTCGCCGCCGGCCGGCTGTCCGAGCACGCAGTCGCCGAGATCGTGAAGCGCCGCGCGGCCGCGGCTGGGCTCAATCCAGCGCTGTTCAGCGGCCACAGCTTGCGCGCAGGCTTCGTCACTTCGGCCCTGGAGGCAGGTGCCGACCTGCTCAAGGTGATGGACGTGACGCGCCATCGAGAGGTGCGCACGCTGAAAGCCTATGACCGACGCGCCAAGGCATTCCGGGACCACGCCGGCCGGAAGTTTCTATGAGAGGTGCATGCGCATGGGCGATGTGATCACGTTCCCGGACGGCCGCATGAGACTGCCCGACGAGGGCTCGTCGGAGGCGGCTCGGCTGGACCAGGTTGCCGCCATCGTGCGCGCCGAGACGGGCTGCACTGCCGAGCGCGCCGACTTCGTCGCGGCGCGGTTGATGCGGGTGATCGAGACGCAGCCGTGAAGCGTCACCCGAGCGGGCGACCGATCCGGCCCCGTCGCGTCGTCGGCCTGCCGATCACCCGCGAGCCGCACGACGAGCCGTTGACCCCGGGACTCCGCCGCGCCAACCTGCCCGACCGCATCGGTTTCCATGTCGGGCCCCTCCCCGACCGCCAGAACGAGGACGACGAATGAGAGACGAGCATGCCATCGAGTCCGAGATCCGCGCCGCCGGCAGGACCGCGCCGCGCGTGACGCCCGAGCACGTCGACGCGCAGATCGTCGGTGAGACCTACCACGTCTTCCCGGGCACCACCCTGACCGTGTGCGCGCTCACGCTGCGCAATGGTTTCCAGGTCGTCGGGCACGCGGCGTGTGCCTCGCCCGAGAACTTCGACGAGGCCATCGGACGCAAGGTCGCCCGCGACAACGCCCGCGCCCAAATCTGGGCGCTGGAGGGCTACCAGCTCCGCAGCTTCCTGATGCACGCCGACCGTGCGCGTGGGCGCAATGGGCCGACCGTCTGAATTCACGGCCGAGATCGCCGAGGCGATCTGTGAGCGCCTGTCCGACGGCCAGAGCCTCCGGGTGATCTGCGCGGCGAGCGACATGCCGGCCGCTTCGACCGTCTTCCGCTGGCTGCAACAGCACAGCGACTTCCGCGAGCAGTACGCGCGTGCGCGCGAAGCGCAGGCCGACCACATGGCCGAGGAGATCCTCGCCATCGCCGATACGCCGCAGGAAGGCGAGCGGCGTGAAGAGAGCAAGGACGGCGTCAAGATCGTCCGCGATGACATGCTCGGACACCGGCGCCTCCAGGTCGACGCGCGCAAGTGGCTGATGGCCCGCATAGCGCCGAAGAAGTACGGCGACAAGCTGGTCCACGAAGGCGGCGACAGCCCGATCGGACACGAGCACCGGCACAAGTTCGACCTGTCGAAGTGGACCGATGAAGAACTCGAGGAAGCCGAACGGCTCGCCGCCAAAGCCGCAGCTCCCTCCGCCTGACCTGATCCTCGCCGAGCGGCGGCGGCGAGCCAAGACGAGCTTCGCAGCATGGTGCCGGCTGCACGGCTGCGAGCCGGCGGCCCATCATCGGCTGTTGATCCAGCGGCTCGAAGCGGTCGAGCGTGGCGAGATCACCCGGCTCATGGTGTTCATGCCGCCGGGCAGCGCCAAGAGCACCTATGCGTCGGTGCTGTTCCCACCCTGGTACATGGGGCGACGGCCCGGAAAGAACGTCATCACGGCGAGCTACGCGCAGCGCCTGTCCCGGCGGTTCGGCAAGCGCTGCCGCAACGTCGTCGGTAGCGAGCACTACGCCGCCGTGTTCGGCAGCGGCCTCGCCGACGATGCCAAGGCGGCCGAGGAATGGGAAACCGCCGAGGGCGGCGAGTTCACGGCAACGTCGGTCGACGGATCGGTGACCGGCCGGCGCGGCGACCTGATCGAGGTCGATGACCCGGTGAAGGGCCGCAAGGATGCCGACAGCCTCACGGTGCGCGACACGGCATGGGAGTGGTGGCGATCCGACCTACGGACCCGCCTCAAGCCGGGCGGCGCGATCGTCCTCATCATGTGCATGACCGGCGATACGCCCGTCCTGATGGCTGATGGGTCTGAGCGCGATCTTCGTCACATTCGTCCCGGGGATGCTGTCGCCACCTATCGAGATGGCTCGCTTTCGTCGGCCACGGTGCTGAATTGGACCAGAAATGGTCTTGATCAAATCTATGAAATTAAGACGATATCTGGTATATCCGTCAAAGCAAATGCGAGACACCCGTTTCTCGTTTGCGTAGGCGGAGAGTTGAAGTGGATCAGGACGAAAGACTTACTCCCGGGCCACGAAATCGTCCGGGTCAATGGGGCAAGTGGAAAGGTAAGTTATGCGCCGCCGATGGGTGCGAAAAGCCCGCTTCGGTCCGCGGATATTGCACCTCTCACTACAATAAAAAGCGGTGGGCAGACGGCGTTCGGCCGCCTTCTTGCAACAGCGAAGCAAGGCGCGCTGCGCGCATTAAGCACCGCTACAAAATATCTGCAGAGGAGTACGATCGTCTTTTTGCAGAGCAGGGCGGTAAGTGCGCTGTTTGCGGGAATCCGCCTGGAAGCAATGTTCGCGCCCATTGGGGTGGTAAGCTGTGTGTCGACCACTGCCACGAAAGCGGAAAAATCAGAGGTTTACTCTGTAACGACTGCAACCTTGTCGTCGGATACGCAAAAAACGCAGAAACCGCACTGTCTGCGGCGCGCTACATCAGACTTCACTCTGGATGCCGTTCTCAAGATTGAGCCGGCTGGCGTTGAAGAGGTTTTCGACGTGCAGATTGATGGCACGGAGAACTTCATCGCGAATGGGCTGGTGAGCCACAATACGCGCTGGCACGAAGACGACCCGGCCGGGCGCATCCTGCCGGACGGCTACGACGGCGAGTCCGGGTGGATCAAGGCGCGCGACGGCGAGCTCTGGTACGTGCTCTCGATCCGCGCCGAGGCCGAGGCTGGCGATCCGCTCGGCCGCGCGCCCGGCGAGATGCTGTGGCCCGAGTGGTTCACGCCCGGCCTCCTGGCTCAGGAGAAGATCACGCAGGGCGCGCGCAACTGGAACGCGCTCTATCAGCAACGCCCGGCGCCCGAGGAGGGTGATTATTTCCGGGCCGAGTGGCTGCGCCCCTACACCGCCGTTCCCGCGCTCGATACGCTGCGGGTCTACGGCGCTTCCGACTATGCCGTGACCGCGGACGGCGGCGACTACACCGTGCACCTCGTGGTCGGGGTCGACCCCGAGGGCCGCATGTATCTGCTCGACCTGTGGCGCCGTCAGGCCGCCTCGGACGAGTGGGTCGAAGCGTTCTGCGACCTGGTGCTGAGGTGGAAGCCGATCGAGTGGGCCGAAGAGACCGGGCAAATCCGCTCCGGCGTCGGCCCGTTCCTCGATCGCCGTCAGGGCGAGCGCCGGGCCTTCGTGGCGCGCCGGCAATTCCCGACCCGCGGCGACAAGGCGATCCGAGCCCAGGCGATCCGCGGGCGCATGGCCCTGTCCGGCCTCTACGTGCCCGTCAACGAGCCGTGGTGGCCCGGCCTGCGGGCCGAGCTGCTCGGCTTCCCGGCTGGCCGGCATGACGACCAGGTCGACGCGCTCGGGCTCGTTGGTCAACTCCTCGACACCATCATGCATGGCCGGGCGCCCGACCCCGCGGCGCCGGCTGGAAACCGCTCGGGCTACGCCGCGCGCGAGCGCGACAGCGCCGACAACGACTGGATCACGAGCTGATGGCCGACACCGGTTACGCACCAGGCGGGTCCGGCGTGGCGTCCGTGCCCGCCGGCGGCGCGGACCACGGCGGGCTCTCGCTCGGCGAGCTGAAGCGCCGCTATCTCGACTATCTCTCGTCGAAGCGCGACGAGATCGCCGAGCAGAAGGAGGCACGCCGCTACTACCACGGAGCGCATTGGACACCGGCCCAACTCAAGACGCTGAAGAAGCGCAATCAGCCGGCGATGACGTTCAACGAGATCGGCCGCAAGATAGATGGCGTAGTCGGCCTGATCGAGCGGCTCCGGCAGGACCCACGGGCCTATCCGCGCACCCCGCAGCACGAGCAGGGCGCCGAGCTGGCGACCGCCGTGCTGCGTTACGTTCTTGATCAGCAGGATTGGAAGGCGAAGAGCCCGGAGACGGCGCGGGACGGAGCGATCGACGGGATCGGCGGTGTCGAGCTGGGCCTGACCGGCGGCGACACCGGCGGCCCGGACGACCTCGACATTGAGATCGACGTGGTCGAGCCCGACACGTTCTTCTACGACCCACAGTCGATCCGCGCCGACTTTTCGGACGCTCGCTTCCTCGGCGTATCGAAGTGGGTCGACATCGAGGCAGCCATTGAGCTGGTCCCGGCCAAGCGCGAGGAGATCGAGGCGTCGATCGAGACATCGACCGAACTCAGCACCGACAGCGACCGCGAGGCGCGGTGGTTCGCCAGCGATGGTGCCCGCAAGCGCGTGCGACTCGTCGACCACTGGTACATGCGCGGCGGACAGTGGTGGTTCGCGCTCCACACCGGGTCGACCGTTCTGATGGAGGGGCGGAGCTATCTCGTCGACGAGAAGGGCCGGACGTTCTGCCGTTACATCATGTTCAGCGCGAACACCGACCACGACGGTGACCGCTACGGATTTGTGCGGAACATGCGGTCTGCCCAAGATGGCATCAACGCGAAACAGTCGAAGCTCCAGCACATCTTGGCGTCGCGCCGGCTGATCCTGCGGACCGGCGCCGTCGGCAGCATCGAGAAGACGCGCGCCGAGATGGCGCGGCCAGACGGTGTGATCGAGCTGCCGCCGAAGAACGCGCCGATCGGCGACGATATCAAGATCGACGACCAGTCCTTCGACTTCATGGGCTGGTCGAAGCTGCTCGAGCTGAACCAGGCCAGCATCCAGAACTTCGGGCCGAACCCGGCGCTGATCGGCGGCGGGTTGGAGAACTCGTCCGGCCGCGCCATCGCGTTGCTGCAACAGGCCGGCATTGCCGAGCTGGGGCCCTACATCCTCGCCTATCGCGGGTGGAAGATGCGCGTCTACCGCGCGGTGTGGAACATGATCCGTCAGTACTGGACGGCCGAGCGCTGGGTGCGCGTCACCGACGACGACGGCCTCGCACAGTTCGCCCAGATCAATGGCATGGACGTCGATCCCCAGACCGGCATGCCGACCCTGGTCAACGCGATTGGGTCGCTCGACGTCGACATCATCATCGACGAGGGGCCGGACAGCGTCAACATGATGGCCGACAGCTACGACACGCTGACCGCACTCGCCGCGAAGGGTGCGAACGTGCCGCCGCGCGTGCTCCTGGAGCTGGCACCGCTGGCGTCCAGCGTGAAAAAGAAGGTCACCGACCTGCTTGACCAGGCATCCCAGCAGCCGCCGCCTGAGGTCGCGGCCAGGCAGGCCGAGATGCAGCTGAAGCAGCAGGACGCACAGGCGTCGATACAGATCGAGGCGCAGAAGGCGGCGCAGTCCGCGCAGCTCCGGCGTGACGAGCTGGCCGCGAGCATCGCCATGAAGCGCGAGCGGATGCAAGCCGACCTCGTGCTCGAACGCGAGCGCGCCGCGGCTCAGATCATGCTCGAACGCGAGAAGCAGATGATGCAATCCGAGCTTGCCGCGCAGAAGGTGGCGGCCGGCATCGAGATCGAGCGCGAGCGCGCCGGACGCAAGGCCGCGGTTCCGGACGCCACGACCTGACCCTATCGTCTCCCGCACGACACGCGGGGAGCCCCGGGCGGCTCAGACAGCCCGATCCGCACCGCCCGGCGTGACAGGGCGCCATCGTGATCAGCGACGACACAGCGACAGGAACGGTCATGGACACCGATCAGGAGATCTTCGACGCCGCATTGCAGGCCGATCCGGCCCCCGTCACCGACGTGACGGACCAGGGCCACGGTCAGCCGCAGGCCCCGGACCAGCCCGAGCCCGGACTGACGCGCGACGAGCGCGGCAGGTTCGCCGGGAAGGCAGAGCCCGCGCCGGAGCCGTCCGCACCCGAACCGCAGCCGCGAGACCAGGACCACCGCGTTCCGCTCCGCGAGCTGCTCGACGAGCGCGAGCGCCGACAGACCCTCGCGGCGGAGATCGCCGAGGAGCGCCGTCAGCGCGAGACCCTGCAACGGCAGATCGCCGAGATGCAGCGGGCGAGCCAGCCGAGGCCGCATACGCCGGATATCTTTGAAGACCCGCATGGCTTCATCGGGCAGGTCGAACAGCGTTTCGAGGAGCGGCTGCGCGCCCAGGAGGCGAACTTCTCGCTCCGCCTGGCGCACCGGCAGTACGGGGAGGAGTTCGAGGCTGCTTATGAGTCGCTGATCAAGGCCGGCCATGCCGGCGACCGCATCGCGGTGCAGCGCGTCATGGCGGCGGCAGACCCCGGCGAGGCCGTCGTGAAGTGGCACCGCGAGCGCCAGATGGTCGAGAAGACCGGCGGCGATCTCGATGGTTACCTGAAGAAGCGAGAAGAAGAGCTTCTGTCCGATCCCGAGTTCCTGAAGCGCGTCGGCGAGAAGCTGCGCGCCCAACAGGCGTCCACCCCCGGGCGCCCTGCCCCCGTCGTCAACCTGCCCCCGTCGCTCAGCCGCACCCCGTCCGCCGCGCCCGCGGCTTCCGACGGCGGTGACGACATGAGCGACGCGGGACTGTTCCGTCACGCCGTCCGCCGCTAGACCTGCGGGCCGGCCTCATCCGTTACGAGGACCATAGACCATGGCCGTCACCTCCCCCGACAGCAACAACAAGCTGGTGAAGTACACCCAGCAGATCAATCGCGAGTATGTCCGCCAGAACAGGTTCAGCCCCTACATGGGCACGGCCCTGACCTCGATCATCCGCCTCCGCAACGAGTTGAAGGCCGGCGGCGAGCAAATGAACATCCCGCTCGTGACCAGGCTGAAGGGCACCGCCATCGGTACCGGCACGCTGGCCGGCAATGAAGAGGCGATCGACAACTACGGCATGCGGGCCTGGATCGACTGGGCCCGCAACGCGGTGCTGACCAACAAGGCGAACCAGCAGAAGGACTCGGCCGATGTATTCGGCGAGGCCAAGGACCTGCTCTCCGACTGGGGCCTCGAGTTGCAGCGCGACGAGATCATCAAGGCGCTGATGGCGCTGCCGTCCGAGGCCGCTCCGGCGAGCCTCGGTTCGACGAACGGCCAGCGGGTCAACGGAATCCTCTACGAGGCGGCGACCGCCGGCCAGCGCAACACCTGGAACGCGGACAATGCAGACCGGGTGCTCTACGGCAAGCTGGTGTCGAACTACAATGCCACCCACGCCACGGCGCTGGCCAACGTCGACGGCGTCGACGACAAGTTCAGCCGCACCGTGCTCCGCCTCGCGAAGCGCCGCGCCCTGCTCGCCGACCCGAAGATCCAGCCGTTCCGTGTGAACGACGGCAAGGGTCGCGAGTACTTCGTGTGCTTCGCCGGCTCGAATGCCTTCCGCGACATCAAGGCCGACCTGGAGACCATCAACAAGGATGCGCGGCCGCGCGACGCGGAGGGCATGGAGGACAACCCGATCTTCCAGGACGGCGACCTGATCGACGACGGCGTGATCATCCGCGAGGTGCCGGAGATCAGCACCCACGTCACGAACGTGTGGACCTCTCTCACCACCGCGGGTGCCACCGGGAGTCGCGTCGAACCCGTCTTCCTGTGCGGTCAATCGGCAGTCGCGTTCGCGTGGGGGCAGATGGCGAAGCCGACCTTCCGCAAGGACGACGACTACGGTTTCATCACCGGCACCGGCGTCGAGATGGCATACGGGATCGCCAAGATGTTCAAGAAGAACGCGACCGCGAACCTGAAGCAGTGGGGCGTGTTCACGATCTTCGTGTCCGCTGCGGCCGACGCCTGACGCATAGCCATCGGCGGGAGGGCTTCGGCCCTCCCAACCTGACATCGGAGAAGCCACATGGCGAAGATCACCTGGCTCGGCGAGCCCGACGGCCCGGGCGTGACGGTCTGGAACGGCGTCGAGTTCCCGGCCGGCGTCCCGGTCGAGACGAGCAACCCCTACTTCGCCCGCAAGGCGGCGGGCAATCCGTTCTTCCTGGTCGAGCCGGACGATCCGCACGATCCGCCCTCGGCGGATGGCGAGAAGCTCGCCGCCGTGCATCGCGGTCGCGGGTCCTGGTCGATCATGCGCGGTGCTGTCGAGATCTCCAGCAGCCTGACCAAGGCTGACGCCGAGGCCTTCAACGCCCTCACCGGCGACGAGAAGGAAGCGTTCGTCGGTGGCGGTTCGGCGTGACCACGACCCGCACCCGGCGCGATCTGATCGACCGCGCCCTCTCGGAACTCGGCGTCATCGCCGCCGGGCAGACGCCGAGTGCCGAGGACGTCTCGGCCGTTGACCAGCTCGTCGACGCGGTGTGCGACGAGTTGTCGACGCGCGAGATCGTCTATATCGACGCTCCGGGCGAGCCCGGTCCCGACGGCGGCGAGATCGAGCCCGGCGTCTTCCTGCCGCTCGCCTCGTGGCTCGCCAACGTCGCGGCCCCCGACTTCGGGGCGCAGTACAGCCCCGAAGTCGAAGCCGCATTGGAAACCCGGCTGCGCCGGATCACCGCCACGCGGCCGACCTATCAGCCGATGCAGGCCGAGCACTTCTGAGACAGCCAGATGGCCGACGTCTCCTATGAGCGCCTGGTGCAGATTGCGCAGGCCGCGGCCGGCCGCGACGGCGTCGCCGACAGCCTCGATCCGCCGCCGCGGCGGAGCCTGGCCGAGAAGCTGGCAGAGACCTGGCCGGCGCGTCTCGCGCGCTCGGCCTACGATGCCGTGACTCTGCCGGGCGACGTCTACGCCGGCCGGGTGACGCCGCAGGACCCGCGCTATTACGAGCGCGCCGTTGACTTGGCTGGCACCTTGATGAGCGGCGCCCCGGCCACGGCCGTCCGCGGAGCGGCCGGCGTCTTCGGTGGGCGGCTCGCCCAGACGGCAGATCACGCCGCCCTCGCCCGCGCCGAAGCGATGACGGCAGCCGGCGAGAGCCGCAAGGCAATCTGGCGCGAAACCGGATGGTTCACCGACCCGGCGGACGGGCGGTGGAAGTTCTACATCCCCGACGAGGCGATGACGGTGACGCCGCACGGAGGCATCGTGCATCCAGATGCGGTGGCGGCCTATCCGGCGCTTGGATCGATGCCCACCGAGGTCCGTGTCGGGCCTCTGGAGGGGCGATACTGGCAAGGTGACCCGCCGAAAATCCGGGTGACCGCGCCCGATGTGGACGCGCTGCGGAACGCAGGCGCTCACGAGATCCAGCACGCAATCCAGGACATCGAAGGAACTCTGCCTCGCGGTGGGGCCGGCCCTATCGATGAGGCGCGCCGCGCCATTGATGCCGGCTACCCGGACTGGGGGGCCACACCGAACAAGCTGAGGTACGACGCGGCACGCGAGGCGTATCATCGCCTGCGTCACGAGGTCGAGGCCCGGAACGCTGGCGATTGGGCGCTGATGTCGAGCGCTGAGCGGGCGAAGTCGGCCCCATGGCAAACCGCGGACGTGCCGGTGTCCAAGCAGATCACCGACTATTCTCCGCCGGAGATCGAGCGGGTGATTGCCGATCTCCGCGCAGGCGGAGAGCGCTACCGTCAGGACGGGCCGGGGACGCAAGAGCTGGAAGCTCTGTTGGCGCGCGCCAGCAAGGGATCGGCCATTCCGGAATGGGCGCGTGATTTGGTGCGAGGCAGATAGCATGACCGCCATCCCGTTCCCGCTGTCGACCTCGCCGGGCGCAAATCCGCAGGACTCGGCCGGACGGCTGATCAACACGTTCGCCGAACCGCTGGGCAGGGGCGCGCGATCGGTTGCACGCTGGCGGCGCGCGCCGGGGCTCACGCTGTTCGGCTCCACCGCGCGGACCGGCTGCCGCGGGATGCACGAGATCAACGGCATTCTCTACAGCGCCTGGAACGGCCGGCTGGTGAAGCACACCGCCGCGGGCGGCGCGGCGGCCGACATCGGCGCGCTCAACGGCGCAGCGAGGGTCTTTTTCTTTCGCAACAACAAGACGCCGACGCCAGATCAGTTCGTGGTCGATCCGAACGAGGGAGCGTTCATTTTCACGCCGACGACGGTGTCGGCCTATCCGGACGTCGACCTTCCGGCCGTCAATTCTGGCTGTGCATTCGACGGCTATGGCATCTTCTCGACCGGGGCAGGTCTGATCTACGCGACGGACCTGAACAGCACGGCGGTGAGCGCCCTATCGTTCGCGCGCGCCGAGGCCAATCCGGACGGTCTTCTGCGCGTCATCCCGTGGGGGTCGCGACTGCTCGCGTTCGGTGCGCGAACCATCGAAACGTGGACCAACGCCGGCACGTCGCCTTTCCCGCTCGCCCGCGACGTGGTGATCCCGCGCGGCCTCGCTGGCCGCTACGCGGTGGCCGGCCACGAGGATGGGTTCACTCGGGCGCTCCTGTTCGTCGGTGACGACCTCGCGGTCTACCGGCTCGACGGCTACACACCAGTCAAGGTGAGCCCGCCGGATCTGGATGCGCTGATCGAGGACGTGCCCGACAAGGACACACTGGAGGCGTGCGTCTATGTCGCCGACGGACACGGGTTCTGGCAGATCTCCTCGCCGGCCTGGACGTGGGTATTCAACACCAACTCCGAGACCTGGCACGAGCGACGCAGCCATCTCGGCAGCCGCAGCCGCATCACCACCAGCCACAACGCCTTCGGCCGGTGGCTGGTCGGAGACACGCAGAGCGGCAACATCCTCGCCATCGACCCGGATGTCTGCACCGAGGCGGGCAATCCGTTCCCGATGCTGCTGGAGTCTGGGCCTGTGACCGCGTTTCCGGGCCGGGTCCGGGTCGCGCGCGCCGACTTCGACATGACGACGGGCGTCGGCATCGCGGCGGGGCTCGATCCGATCGAGACCGATCCGACCGTCGAGATCGCGTGGAGCGACGACGGCGGGCTGTCGTGGTCGGCGCCGCTGCGCCGCTCGCTCGGACGTCAGGCGGTCACAGAGCCGGTCACGGTGCGCCGCACCGGCATCACATCCACCAAGGGGCGGCGCTGGCGACTCCAGGTGGCCGACCCGGTTCAGACCGCCCTCTACGGCGGCGACATGGCGGCCGAAGCGAGGCGATGACATGGCGCGCAGACCGATCCCCGATCCCTCCGTCCGGTTTGTGCGGCCGGACGGCACGATTGATCCAGCCTGGTACGAGTATCTGAAGGACCGCGATCGCCTGCTGCTCGGCGACCTCCGCAACGTTGCGGCCGCGGCACCCACCAACGGCCAAGTCCTGATCTGGAACGCCACCACGGGGCTGTGGACGCCCGGGAGCAATTGACATGGGCCTCTTCGACTGGTTCTCCGGCGACGCTCAGAAGGAGGCTGCGCAGGCGCGCATTGCGGGTCTTCAGGCCGGGCAGCGCGAGGCGAATGCCTCGATCGATACCGGGCTCGGCCAGCTCAAGGACTACTACAAGCAGGCCGGCGACTATTTTGCACCGCTCGCCACCGCGGCCGGCGCCCGCACCGGGGCCTATGACGACGCGACGGGCGTGAACGGCGCCGATGGGCTGGCCCGCGCCCGATCCATCTTCACCGCGACGCCCGGCTATCAGGAGGGGCTTGACCTCTCGCTCGACCAGCTCGACCGTCGCGCCGCGGCGCGCGGAATGCTGGGCAGCGGCAACACGGTTGCCGACACGACCAAGCTCGCCACGACCTACGCGAACCAGGCGTATGGCGACTACGTCTCGCGGCTCGCTCCCTTCGTCGGTCAGGACGCGGCCGTCGCCGGCGCGCGCGCCGGCCTGGTCACCAAGGTGGGCGACAAGTCGTACGACGCCGGCGCGCTCAAGGGCGGCATCGGGTTTCAGACGCAGCAGGGGATTGGAAACGCCAACGCCGACGCCGCGATGGCCGATTACAACGCCAGCGGCAACATGTGGAACACGATCCTCGGCGCCGGGAAGATCGCCGCGAGCATCTGGGGCTGATCCATGGTCGACTACAGCGCTCTCTACCGGCTGTCGCAGTACCAGCCGACCTACGACACGCCGAAGGTCGACTTCGCCGGCGCGCTCGGCGACATTGCCGGAACGATCACGCGCAATCGCCAGGACGCGCAGCGGCAGGCCAACACGGACCGCGCCTTCGCCGAGGACACGCGGCGCGACGCTCGGGACTTCGACCAGCGGCGCGCCGACGCCGCCGCGCTCGCGGAGCATCGCCGCCAGTCGCTGGACCTCCAGCGGCAGCAGCTCAACCGTCCGACCGAAGATGTGCGCGAATACGAGTATGTGCGTGGACAAGGGTTCCAGGGAACGTTTGCCGACTGGATGCAGCGCAAGCGCGCCGGCGCCGGGGAGTACGGGCTTCAGCCGGTGTGGGGCCGCGACGAGCAGGGCAACCCGGTGATGATGCAGCCGGGGAAGTCCGGCGAGGCGATCAGGACGAAGCTCCCGGACGGCGTCACGCTGTCGGGCAAGGAGCCGATCCGCATGGATGCCGGCACGCACTTCGTGTTGATGGACCCGCTCACCCGGCAGGTGATCGGGCAGGTCCCGAAGAACATCGAGGGGAAGGAAGCGGCCGAGGAGCGAGGCAAGGCACTGGGCCAAGCGCAAGTCGCGCTGCCCGGCACGATCGCCAAGGCCGAGCAGACGACCGGCCTGATCGACGCCATGATCAATCATCCCGGCCGCACGACGGCGACCGGCGCCAGCCGGTGGGCTGATCCGCGCAACTATATCCCGGGCACGAGCGCGAAGGACTTTGCGGCGCGGGCCGATCAGCTGCAAGGCCGCACCTTCCTGGAGGCATTCGAGAGCCTGAAGGGCGGCGGCGCCATCACCGAGATCGAGGGCAAGAAGGCCGAAGCTGCGATCGCCCGCCTCGATCGATCGCAGAGCGACGGCGAGTACCTTGCGGCCCTGCATGAGCTGCGCGGCATCGTCGCGGCCGGCATGGAGCGGGCGCGAGCGCGCGCCGGCGGCCCGGCCGCGGCGTCACCGGCTACTCCCGCGGCCCCGGGGCGCGCCGCCCCGCCCGCAGAGGGCGCCCTCCTGGCACCCGATGGACGGTGGTACCTCCCCGACCCGAAGCGCCCCGGCAAGTTCCTCCTGGTGCAGTGATGCCGAACCGCCGTGAGCACCAGACCGCGAGCGGATCGAATGCGGCGCTCGGAAAAGTCGAGCTGTTCGGGCCTCGTCGAGAACTGATCGAGGGGCCGATCGTCAACGGGGCGTCACCGCTCGAAATGCATCAGGTGGAGAGATGCGCCGTGAACGATCCCCCTCAGCCGCCCGTCCGGCATCCTCCCGGCGGCTTCATGAAGCCGGGTCGCAACCTGGCTGACGAGCTCCTGTCGCTTCTCCGGCGCCACAGTATCGGCAATGGCGTCGGTCAGGATCGCGACGACCCACCAAAGCTCCTCGACGTTCAATGTCGAGGTGCGAACGTCTTTGTCTTCCATGACGGAAAGCCTGTCGCTGTGGTTGTAGGGTCGCGAGTGTGGCTCATCGACGGTGAAGGATGCGTTTCTGATGGCTGACAACCAAAGGTACCGACTCATCCCCGTCGATCACGACCCCTTCGCCGAGCCGCCGGCTGGTGGCGGGCCGCGGCTGGTGCCGGTCGACCACAACCCGTTCGAGCCGATGCCGCCGGCCGCCGCGCCCACGCCGTCCAAGGGCGTCCTCGGCTACGTCGACGACGCGGTGCGCGCCGTCGCCAACGGCGTGACGTTCGGCTGGGCGGACGAGCTGGCGGCGAAGGCGGACGAGCTGACGGGCCGCGGCGGCTCCTATGACGAGAACCTGAAGCGCGAGAGCGCCCGCACCGCCGCCGTGCCGCCGGCGCTGCGCATCCCCGGCGAAGTCGCGGGCGCCGTCGGTGGCGCCATCGCTGCGGCCCCCGTGCTCGGACCTGTCGCGGCCGCCGCAGGCGTGTCGAGGCTCCCGGCGCTCGCACGTGCGGCAGGCGCCGGCGCAGCCGGAGGCGCCGCATTCGGCGCCGGCGAGGCCGAGCCGGGCCAGCGACTGGAGGGGGGCGGCCAGGGCGCTCTCGTTGGTGGGGTTGTCGGCGCCGCCGCTCCGTCGGTCATTCGTGGCGCCTCGTCACTTGGTGGACGGATGATCGAAGCCGTCTCGCCGCGAGCGAACGTCGCTGCCGATTTGCGCCGCGCCATCACGCGCGACGCGGACACCCCCGAGGCGCTGATCCAACGCGCGGACGACCTGCAAGCGGTTCGGCCCGCCGTCGCCACGCTCGCCGATGCCGGCGGCGAGAACGTACGCGGTATCCTGGAGCGCGTGGCGCAGACGCCCGGTGCCGGCCGCACCACCGTGGTGCCGGCGCTCACCGGCCGTCAGCAGGGACAGGCGGCCCGGATGGCCAATGACCTGCGGACACTCACCGGGGCACACCAGACCGCGCGGCAGGCGATCGACGAGGTGATCGCGAGCCGCAGCGCCGACGCGGCGCCGCTCTACCGGGCCGCCTACGAGGCGGGCGATCGCCCAATCATCACGCCCGGCCTGGAGGCGCTGACCGGATCGCCGGCCGTGACTCGGGCCATGGCGGCCGCGGTGCGCAACGGCCAGGACCGGGCGACAGCCGACGGCATCGGCGCGTTCCGCCCCGGTGTGACCATCACGGACGATGGCCGGGTGCTGTTCAACCGAGGCCCGACCGGCGCCCCGGCCTATCCGAACCTGCAATTGTGGGACTACACCTATCGGGAACTTCGGGATGCCGGCGCCGAGCTGACCCGGCAGGGCCGCGCCAGCCAAGGCGCCGCCCTCACCCAGATCGCCGCGCGGATGCGTGACGAACTCGACCGTGCGGTGCCTGAATTCCAGGCCGCGCGGAACGCTTGGGCCGGCCCGAGCCGGTTTTTGGAAGCGATCGAGGCAGGGCGCGCCATCACCCGCGTGTCGTCCGAGGAGCTGCTGCCGCGGCTCACCTCCATGTCGGCGGCGGAGCGCGACGGCTTCCGGCTCGGTGCCGTGTCGGAGATCGTCCGGCGCATGGGCAGCGACCCGGCGCGGCTCGGCGACATGACGAAGTATCTCCGCTCGCCGGAGATGCGAGCCAAGGTCGCCGCCATCATGCCGACGCCGGAGGCCGCACAGACTTGGGCGCGCCGGCTCGATTTCGAGGTAGACGCATCCGGGCTGACCGGGCGGGCGCTCGGCAACTCCGCCACGGCGCGACGTCTGGCCGAGCGCGCCGATGCCGAGGGCATCGTCGGCGACCTCGTGCTCGATGCCATGACGGGATCGCACGGGGCAAGCATGCTGCGTCGCGTCCTCGCAACAGGGCCACGGTGGCTTCGCGACACGCTGCGGAGCCGAGCGGACGGTCTGCTAGCCGAGATCCTGACAGACCCGGATGCGGCGCAACGGCTGCGACCGATCCTTGATCGAGTTCGGCAGCGGCCGCCCGTCGTGTCGGACCGCGCCGCGTCGGCGGTGGCGGCCGGAGCGAATGCGGTGCTGCTCGGGCGTTAATCGAGGCGGAGACGGCCGCGGTTGACGCGATCCGGGGCAATTCGAGGCAGCCGGGAGTTCGCCTCGTCTTCGCCGTCCAAGCCGAAGTCCGGCCACCAGCCGTAATGCCAGCGGAACGTGCAGTAGAGGAAGAAATAGCCCGCGAGGAAACCGAGGCACACTTGCCAGCCGGCCAGCTTCGCCACCTCCGCGACGATCCACAGTCCTGCGATCACCAGCAGGGTCAGGAACAGCAGGAGCGCGCGGGGCCAAGTCATAGGCCGACCCTACACCGGCCGATGACCGCCGCCAATGAGGCTCTGGCGTCGCCGCCAGGGATACCGCGACAGACAGGACCCCACCATATGCCCCGACTCCTCGCCGCCGCTGCGGCTTTCGCGGCGCTGATCCTTGGCGCCTGGCCGGCGCTCGCCGCCGGCTCCATTCCGCTCTCGCTCTCGGTGCAGGTCGACACCCAGGGGCGGCCGCTCGCCGGGTGCCTGCTCTACACGTACGCCGCCGGCACCACGACGCCGCAGAGCGCATATCAGGACGGCGGGCTGACCATCCCGCACCCCTGGCCCGTGGTGTGTGACGCCGCCGGGCGGCTGCCGCAACTGTTCTTCGCGGACGGTAGCATCAAGGTCCGCCTCACCGATCGCGCCGGCGTGCAGGTGCTCGGCGCAGACGGCGTGCTCGTCATCGGCCCCTCGTCGGGCGGCGGCGGCGGCAGCCCCGTCGACCCGACGACGGTCTTCTCGACCGGCGCGATCCAACACCGCTATGGCACCGGGCCGATCTCGGGCTGGGTGCGGGCCAACGGACGCACGATCGGCTCGGCGACCAGCGGCGCCACCGAGCGCGCGCATGCCGACGCACAGCCGCTGTTCGAGTATCTGTGGAGTGCCGATCCGAGCCTGGCCGTCGCCGGCGGCCGCGGCGCCTCGGCGAACGCGGACTGGCTGGCCGGCAAGACCATCGCGCTCCCCGACGCGCGTGGTCGCGCGCTGGCCGGCCTCGACGACATGGGCTCGACCGCGGCGGGCCGCCTGACGTCGTCGTTCTTCGGCGCCCAGGCGACCGTTCTCGGGGCGGCCGGCGGCACAGAGAGCCGATCGCTCATCGCCGCGAACCTGCCTCCGCATTATCACAACGTGTACCTGTATGACCCCGGGCATGCGCACGGCTATCGCAGGCCCAATGAGGTGGCCAATTTCTTCGGCGTCGGGCCGGGCAGCGCCGGTGTCGCCGGGCTGAACAACTCGACCACAGACACTGCCACCACAGGCGTGAAAATTGCCGACGCGCCTGCTGGCGGAAATGAAGATCGCACAGCGACCACCGGCAGCGCGATGACCGCCTCGCCCTTCGCTGCCGTCGGGCCGCGGCTGTTGACCACGATCTATCTCAAGCTCTGAGGGCGCGGCATGTATCAAGGCAATCTCGGCACGGTCAGCAATCGCGCGGACTGGGCTGACGACGCCGTGCTGGTCGATGACGCCACGGGCGATCCCATCGACCTGACCGGCGCGTCGATCGTGCTCTACGTGACTCGCCAGGATACCCCTGACACCGCGATCATCACCGCATCGACCGCCAACGGCATGATCACGATCACGGGCGCCGGAGCGTTCGGGTGGTCAATCCACGACGAGACGATGGCCCAGCTGTGCGCCGGCACCTACTCGGTGTTCATCCGCGTCGCGCGCGGCGACGCGGTGGATCAGCTCGCGGCCGGTGACCTCTCGGTGATCCATGGGGGGCCTGCGTCATGACGATGCGCCTCAAGCTCGTTCGCCGGCCAGGTCTGCGGATGCGAGTGTTGCCGACGCTGCGCGCCAACGTCTCGGGCGGGAATGGCATCTCCGTTGCGTTCGCGAACGGCGCCTACGCGGTCTCGATCGCCGACGGGTTTTTGCCGCGGTTCGGCGCGCTCGGATCGGAGATCATAGCGGCGGACACGGTCGACGAGGTCGTCGCGATCTTCAAGCTCTACACGCGCCGCGTCCGAGTCTTAACATCCTCTGCTGTTACTATCTCTGCTGACGACGATATCGTGGTGATCAATCGCGGCGCCGGCGGCGATGTATCGGTAGCGCTACCGCCCGTGTCATCCGCGACCGGCCGCGAGAAGATTGTGTACCGCTGGGACGCATACGGCGGGACCGTCTCGTTCAGTCCGCACGGCTCAGAGGCCGTGAACGGCCGCTCCGGCGCATGGAGTTTGCAGTCCCTGGCCGGCCCTGGCGGGGGCGGCGCAATCCACATCATCCCGGTCACGGCCCTGTCGGGCTGGCTGATTAAGAGCTGACAATGTCCTGGCAGGTTCCCGACTATTCGATCCCAATCGGAAAGGGTCCGGGGTGGACCGGCTTCGCGTGGGCCAGTCCAGGCGCCGCCGGCGCGGCGTTTATCTCGAACGGCGCTGCAGCCGCACCGAGCTTCACGTCCACGCCCACGTGGACGGGGTTGCACACGTTCTCTGCTGGGCTGGCGTCGTCGAAAGTGTCTGTCGCACCGCCCGCTGGCACGACGGCACCCGCTTTTGATATGGTTCAATACGCCGCCGGGGTTGGCGCCGGTCCTGGAGCATCGCTTAACAACTTCTTTATTTTGTCTGATTCCGTCGACAACGGCCCCAATTTTGTGAACGGATTTTCGTTCATCCACGGTTGGGGTGGGTCGACGATGAAGGGCGGCCGTCAGGCGTTTGTTGTGGTTGGCTCGCACAACGGCGCCACCAGCCCGTCGTGGCCGGACGCCGACAGATTTTATGTGACGCACCAGCCGATCATGCAGGTGCAGGCCGGAGACGGTGGCGCGCCCGGGGCGCAGAAGGGATATTTTTTCGCGGAAAATCCGTACCTAAAAATCCTATCTGGTGCGACATATTTAGCTGAAGGCTCGATTGCTGAATTCGATACAGACGTCCGCGCTGGTGCGAGTCTGCTGTCGAAATACGGTATCAAGATCGCGCAGGTCGCGACCGATGCGGTTTCCGGCTCGATCGATGATGCGGCATTTGCTTTCGGCAATCAAGGCGGCGCCGTCGGGTGGGATACCACGATCCAGATCGGCGTCTACGGCGGTGCGCCGCCGCTCAAGGTGACAGGCACGGTGCTCAAAGTCCGCGACGCGATGACGATCGCGAACGGCATCGATCTCTCTGCGGCGACAATCACCGCCAATGCGTGGGCATCGCCGGGCGTAGTGATCAACGGTGGCGGCGCCGCCTCGTTTGCCGGGCTCGCGCTCGCAAGTCCACTCGCCGCGATCTACGGCGGCACAGGGCTGTCATCGTACGCGCTCGGTGACCTGCTCTACGCCAGCGCACCGAACACTCTGTCGCGACTCGCCGGAAACGCGAGCGCCGCAAAACAGTACCTGAGCCAGACCGGGACCGGATCGGCGTCCGCGGCTCCTGTGTGGTCGACAATCGCAGGCGCAGATATCACTGGTGCCGGGCTGAGCAAGGTCGACGACACGAATGTCACGCTTACTCTCGGCGGATCGGCGTCAACGGCGCTGTTGCGCGCTGCGTCGTTGACGCTCGGATGGACGGGGCAGCTCGCCGCCAACCGTGGAGGGACGGGCGTCGACAACGGCACCAAGACCATCACTCTTGGCGGCAATCTCACCACCGCTGGCGCACACAATCTGACCTTGACGACGGCCGGCACCACGAATGTGACTCTGCCGGCGAGCGGGACGCTCGCGGCTCTCGGAGGCAGCAACAACTGGACCGGCACCAATGCCTTCTTCCAGGCGAACGGTGCCGGATTACTCGTCTATTCGGGCTCCCCGACGGCCTTTACCTACATGCAGCTCGGTCGGGATGCCGGAGATTACAATATCGGCGTAGCCGGGGCAGCGGGGCAGTTCTTCTCGACGTCGCAGGCCGGCGATGCAGTGCTCCAGGGCATCACAAATTTCTTGATGGGGACGCAGACCGCAGGAAAGCGCGTCCAAATCTTCAGCGATGCCGGAGTGCTGGCCACGACGATCGACGCCAACCAAAACTTGATACAGGTCGGCAGTCTGAAATCGGCTGGCGCGACCGCCGGCATCGGCTACGCCACGGGCGCCGGTGGCACTGTCACCCAAGCCACGTCGAAATCGGCGGCCGTCACGCTCCACAAGGTGTGCGGCGAGATCGTAATGAACGCCGCGGCGCTCGCCGCGAACACCACAGTCGGCTTCACGTTGTTGAACTCGGCCATTGCCGCCGCTGATCTCGTCGCCGTCGCGATCAAATCCGGCGCGACGGCCAATTCCTACACCGTCACCGTGACGGCGGTGGCGGCCGGCTCGTGCCGGATCGAGCTACACAACACCTCTGGCGGCAGCCTCTCCGAGGCCGTCGTCCTGTCCTTCGTGGTTATCAAGGGAGTGACATCGTGACCACCGTGACCGACCCCGCCTTCTTGACGCACGCCGCCGCGGCCATCGCCCAGCAGCGCAACTCGGCGCTCGACGCGCTGGCGGCCGCCGAGGCGCGTCGCACCATCGAGATCGACGAGCTGCGCCGGCAGATCAATGAGCTGCGCAAGCAGACCGACGAGTCGAAGACGCAGACACCCTAGCGCCGCGGCGCGCTTCGCCCATCACGAGCCGCCCTCGCCGGGCGGCTTTTTCATTGGAGCCATCACATGCAAGCCGTCTCCTACCTCCCGTCGATCGTGGACCTGTTCGCGGCGATCGGCGGTTTCGCCACGCTGTACGGCGGCGCGAAGATCGCCCGCACTTTCGTGGCGCGCTGGCGGGCGGCTGCGGCCAGCAAGACGGCCCGCGACGAGC
>NZ_CAXWGY010000002.1:0-61755 GCF_964266735.1 Rhodoplanes sp. P11 | reverse complement strand
GCATCGATCCCGTGCACGTGGAAGATCGTCTTCGCAAGGTCCAACCCAATCATGGGAATGCTCATCGTGGACGGCTCCGCTTCCGGAACGAGTTCATCACCGGCCAGATTGGCACAGAGATGCCGCCGGGGGCCGTCTACCCCATCATTCCGGAAGCCGCGAAGCGGCTGTCCAGAATCCAGCTGAGAGCTCCGCGTTTACCGGGGCTGACGTGTGTCGCTGGGTTCCGGGTTCGCGGTGCCCGGACGGCGCGAAGCGCCGATCCGGGGGCCGCCCCCCGGAACGACGGCGAACTGATCACCCGGAAACAGTATAACGGGCGGAACGGGCAGGCCGGGAGCCCGGCCTTGGCGCGGCGGCGCCGCTGTGATCAAGTGCGCTCCCCGCCAGCCCCGGACCCTGCCATGAGCTACGTGAATCCTGCCCGCTTCACCACCCGCCCCGAGATCGAGGGCACCTTCGGGGTGGTCACCTCGACCCATTGGATCGCCACCGCGGTCGGCATGGCGACGCTGGAGAAGGGCGGCAACGCCTTCGACGCGGCGGTCGCCACCGCCTTCACGCTCCAGGTGGTCGAGCCGCACCTCAACGGCCCCGGCGGCGACGTGCCCATCGTGCTGCACGACGTGAGCAAGGGCCGCACCGAGGTGATCTGCGGCCAGGGACCGGCCCCGGCCGGCGCCACCATCGCGTATTACCGCGGCCTCGGGCTGGACATGGTGCCGGGCACCGGGCTCCTCGCCGCCTGCGTGCCGGGCACCTTCGAGAGCTGGATGCTGCTGCTGCGCGACTACGGCACGCTGCGGCTCGCCGACGTGCTCGGGCCGGCGATCCACTACGCGCGCGAGGGGCACCCGCTGCTGGAGCGCGCCGAGGCGACCATCCGCTCGGTCGAGCAGCTCTTCCGCGAGCATTGGCCGACCTCGGCCGCCGTCTGGCTCCCCGGGGGCCGCGTGCCGGAGGCCGGCAGCCTGTTCGCCAACCCGACGCTCGCCGACACCTACACTCGTATCCTGCGCGAGGCGGAGGCCGGCGGCGGCAGCCGCGAGCAGGAAATCGAGCGCGCCCGCAAGGCGTGGTCGGACGGCTTCGTGGCCGACGCGGTCGATCGCTTCTGCCGCACCCGCAAGGTCATGGACACCTCGGGCGAGGCGCATCGCGGCGTCCTGTCGGGCCACGACATGGCGACGTTCCGGCCGCGCGTCGAGGCGCCGCTCACCTACGATTACGGCCGCTACACCGTGTGCAAGCCGGGGCCGTGGGCGCAGGGGCCGGTGCTGCTCCAGCAGCTCGCGCTGCTCAAGGGCTTCGCTCTCGACGGCGCCGACGTCACCGGGCCGGACTTCATCCACGCGGTGGTGGAGTGCGCCAAGCTGGCCTATGCGGACCGCGAGACCTTCTACGGCGATCCGGACTTCGTCCGGGTGCCGATGGATGTGCTGCTCTCCGACGCCTACAACGACGCGCGCCGCGCGCTCGTCGCACCGACCGCGTCGCTGGAGTTCCGCCCCGGCTCGGTCGAGGGTTACGGGGCCGCCGTGACGGTCCGGCAGGCGACCGGATCGCGGGCCGCGGTGGCGCCCTCGGGGGCCGGCGAGCCGACCGTCGGCCGCATGGGCACGGTGCGCGGCGACACCGTGCATTTCGATATCGTCGACCGCGCCGGCAACATGGTGTCGGCGACCCCGTCGGGCGGCTGGCTCCAGTCGTCGCCGGTGATCCCGGAGCTCGGCTTCTGCCTCGGCACCCGCGCCCAGATGTTCTGGCTCCAGGAGGGCCACCCGGCGGCGCTCGCCCCCAGCAAGCGGCCGCGCACCACGCTGTCGCCGACGCTGGCGCTGCGCGACGGCGAGCCCTACCTCGCCTGGGGCACGCCGGGCGGCGACCAGCAGGACCAGTGGGCGCTCCAGTTCTTCCTGCGTCACGTCCATGCCGGCCTCAACCTCCAAGAGGCGATCGACGCGCCCGCCTGGCACAGCGAGCACTTTCCGATCTCGTTCTGGCCGCGCACGGCGCGGCCCGGCGTGCTGGTGGTGGAGGAGCGCGTGCCGGCGGAGACGCGGCGCGAGCTGGCCGCCCGCGGCCATGGGATCGAGGTCGGGCCGGCCTGGTCGGAAGGCCGCCTGACGGCCGCCGCACGCGACGGCTGGCGCCGCCGTGCCGCCGCCAATCCACGCGGCATGCAGGGCTACGCGGCGGGGCGGTAGATCGGCGTCGAGATCCGCTCACACGAAAAGAGCCCGGCGCAAGACCGGGCTCTTTCAGACTCTACTCCGGCGATGCCGGCCCGGCGGGGCTCGCGCGACTCAGCGCGTCACCACGACCTTCTGGTAGAGGCCCCCGAAATACGACTCGCGCGGCCACTGCGTCTTGGACCACGGCGCCGGCATCCAGGTGGTGAGCGCGTGCTTCCACAGATCCAACGCGAACGGCTCCAGCACGGCCAGCACCGGCTTGAACCAGTAGCGCCACGGATGCCACCAGTCGGGCTGGGCGTAATCCATGATCACGACCTTGCCGCCCGGCTTCACCACCCGGAAGATCTCGGCCAGCGTCCGCTCCCGGTGCTCCACCGGCTGCTCGTGGAACAAGAGATACACGATGGCCCGGTCGTAGCTCGCATCCGGCAGGTTGAGGTCGGCCGAATCCATGTTGAGCAGCCGCACCGGCGCATCGGCCGGCAGCTTGCGGCGCACGTTGCGCAACTGCGCCGGCACGATGTCGATGACGTCGAGCCGACCGCCGCCGGCCGCCACCCGCTCGCACAGATGCGGGGTGAGGTCACCATAGGCGCAAGCGACCTGGAGCGTGTTGCCCGGCAGCTCGTCACCCATCTCGGCGAGGGCGGCGTTCCGCAGCTTGGCGTAGTTGCCCCACAGGATGAAATTGATGATCGGCTGATGGTCGAAGAAGCGGATCGCGTTCGGGTGGATATAGGCCCACCAGTAATGCTTTTCGAGATAAGGCGGAATGTCGAGGACGGGAGCCTTTGAACTGTCCACTGGTGAGCCGGCCTCGGTTCTCACCGACGTCGACGCGCGAACTGCAACAGTCTGCATCTGTAATGACCTCGAAACGGGTGGGGGTTCCCGCAAGAGTTCGTGCCCCCTGGGATCGACCATCGCATCCGCCCCCGTACAACACCTTGAGAAAACGCAAGACTCACCTCGAGCACGCAGCCGCCATGCAGGCACGGCGGGGCGTGGCTATCGGGTGATTACGATCGCTTGATACAAGCCACCAAAATACGACGCACGCTCGATTTTTAGACCTTCTCCCGCGGCCGGAATCCACGCTGTGACGTCCTCTCTCCATAGATCGAGAGCGAACGGCTCCAACGCCGCGAGCACCGGGGCGAATACGTATCGCAGCGGGTTCCACCAGCGCGGCCGCGCGTATTCGACGATCACGATGCGACCGCCCGGCTTCACCACCCGCACAGCCTCGGCCAGCGTGCGCCGACGGTAGCTCTCCGGCTGCTCGTGCAGCAGGAAGAACAGCAGCGCGCGGTCGTAGGTGGCGTCCGCGGCGGGCAGCTCGGCCGAATCGGTGTGGATCAGCCGCGCCGGTGCTTCGGCCGGCAGCTTGCGGCGCAGATTGTCGAGCTGCACCGGCAGAACGTCGGCGACGTCCAACGTGCCGCCGGCGGCGGCGATCCGACCGCTCAGGCGAACCGTGAGGTCGCCGTACACGCAGGCGACTTGCAGGGTGCGGCCGCCCGGTCGCTCACCCAGCGCCGCCAGCGCGGCATCCCGCAGCCGGGCGTAGTTGCCCCACAGGATGAGGTTGGCCAGCCACTGGCGCTCGAACACCCGCACCGCATTGGGGTGCACATAGGCCCACCAATAGTGCACATCGAGGTAAGGCGGGACCGGCTGGGGAGCGCCCCGCAGATGGAGGGTCGGAATCCCGGCCTCGGCGTTACCCGACGTCGCGACCGCTGGTTCCATGTCCTGCTCCCCTTCCCCGTCAAACGGATTGATGGTTCCGCATAGCACACACCTGCGCACTGCAACATACCGGCTTTACACTCCTGCTGTCATGGAGAGTTGACAGCCAAGGTCGTCGTGTCGACGTTGCACCTCGGGGGCGCGCCGCATCGGCGGCGCGGACCGGCCGGAATTCTCGTTGCCGCACCGTTCGGGCGGGCCGATACTCGGCGCCGGCGGCCAGGGCCGCGCGGCCATCGGATACGGCCTGGCGCCGGGGTGGGCGGGGCGGCGAGCCAGGAGGAGCCGCGATGAAGGTGCGGGATGTGATGTCGACCCGGGTGGTGACGATCGCCCCCGAGGCTCCGATTCTCGACGCCGTCCAGCTGATGCTGGAGAACCGGATCAGCGGCCTGCCGGTGGTCGATGCCGACGGCCGGCTGGCCGGCATTGTCACGGAAGGCGACTTCCTCCGCCGGGCCGAGACCGGAACGGTGCGCAAGCGGCCGCGCTGGCTCGAAATCCTCGTCGGCCCCAACAGCCTCGCCGGCGACTATGTGCGCCAGCACGGCCGCCGCGTCGACGAGGTGATGACCCGCACCCCGGTCACCATCGGCGAGGACGCCGAGCTGGACGAGGTGGTCGCCCTGATGGAGCGCAAGCGGGTGAAGCGCCTGCCGGTGGTGCGCGACGGCCGCCTGGTCGGCATCATCAGCCGCGCCAACCTGCTGCACGCCCTCGCCACCGCGGTTCGCGAGCGCCCGTCCGCGACCGGCGGCGATGCCGAGATCCGGCAGCGCGTGCTCGACGAGCTGGCCCGCCAGCCGTGGGCGCCGATCGCCCTCATCGACGTCACCGTCGAGAACGGCATCGTCGAGCTGCGCGGCAGCATCACCGAATCGAAGCAGAGCGAGGCCCTCAAGGTCTGTGCCGAGAACGTGCCGGGCGTGCGGGGCGTGGTCAGTCACCTGACCTGGATCGAGCCGATGTCGGGACTGGTGATCAGCGATCCCGAGCCGTCGGCCGGTGGCCGGTCGCGCTGAACCGCCAAGTCCCGAACCACAAGCCGCGCCCACAGCCGCGCGGCGCTGCTCCACCGCCCCGCCGTCGCCGCTCCCGCACCTGACATACAAAGGCCCTGGCCGGGGCCGGCCGCAACCGCTATGACGGGCGCTCCGGTGAAGGAGACGACCATGCCGCGCGGCAAGACGATCGACACGCACGCCCACATTCTGAGCGAGGAGACGATGCGGCTGATCGGCCGCGAGGCGCCGTCGATCGCCCCGAAGCTCACCCCGATCGATGCCGGCTTCGCGGTGCTCGAGGTGGCCGGCGTGCCGTACCGGCCGTTTCCGCGCGGTGGCTGGGACCTGGACACCCGGCTCGCCGACATGGACGCCGCCGGCATCGACGTCCAGGTGCTGTCGAACACGCCGCAGACCTTCCTGTACGATGTCGATCCCAGCCTGAACACCACCCTCGCGGCGCTTCAGAACGATCAGATCGCCCGCACCGTGGTGACCTATCCGGACCGCTTCATGGGGCTCGCCACCCTGCCGATGCAGGCGCCCGAGGCCGCCGCCGAGGAGCTCTACCGCGCCATGCACGGGCTCGGGCTCGCCGGCGCCCAGATCGGCTCCAATGTGCGCGGCCGCAATCTCGACGACCCGGCGCTGGAGCCCCTGTGGGAGACCGCCGACGCGCTCGCCGCCGTGGTGATGATCCATCCCACCCAGGTGGCGGGGCAGGACCGGCTGCGCTCCTATTACCTGAACAACCTGATCGGCAATCCGCTCGACTCCACCATTGCGGCGGCGTCCCTGGTGTTCGGCGGCGTCGTCTCGCGCTATCCCGCCATCCGCTTCCTGCTCGTCCATGGCGGCGGCTTCGTGCCCTATCAGTTCGGCCGCTGGATTCACGGCTGGCGGGTGCGCCCGGAGCCGCAGGTGAACCTGAAGGAATCGCCGGAGGCGGCGCTGAAGTCCCTGTGGTTCGACTCCATCCTGCATGCCCGCGAGCCGCTGGAGTATCTGGTCGCCAGCGCGGGAGCGTCGCGGGTGGTGCTCGGCAGCGACTACCCGTACGACATGGGCACCCTCGACTGCGTCCGGCAGGTGCGGGCCCTGTCGATCTCCGAAGCCGACAAGGAGCAGATCCTCAGCCGCGGCCCGCTCGCCCTGATCGGCGGCGGCATCACGCAGGGCACCGCATGAGCACGTCGGCCGACACCCCGCACTTGCCGCCCCGCCGCGCCCCCGCCGCGGCGGTCGCCGGGCTGATCGCCGACTGCCTCGCCGCCGCCGGCCTCGCCCGCGCCGACGCCGAGACCGTGGCGGCGCTGATGGCCGAGGCCGATCTCACCGGCGCCGACGGCCACGGGGTCTTCCGCCTGCCCCAGTATGTCCGCCGGCTGCGCGCCGGCGGCTTCAACCGGGCTCCCGCCATCACGGTGACCCGCACCGCGCCGGCGACCGCGCTCGTCGACGGCGACAACGCCATGGGTCACCTGGTGGTGCGGCGTGCCGCCGAGACAGCGATCGACATCGCGCGGGAGACCGGCGTCGCCTGGGTCGGGGTGCGGCGCTCGAATCACGCCGGCTCGGCCGGACTCTACGCCGAGATGCCGACCCATCACGGCATGGTCGGGATCTACTCGGCGGTGGCGAGCGCCAACCACATGGCGGTGTGGGGCGGCAAGGACCTGCTGCTCGGCACCAATCCGCTGGCGATCGCGGTGCCGACCGGCGCCGGCCCGATGGTGCTCGACATGGCCACCACCGTGGTCTCCTACGGCACCGTCAAGAAGCATACCCTCCAGGGCCTCCCGCTGCCGGACGGCTGGCTGGTCGACCGCGACACCGGCGAGCCGATCACCGATCCGGCCAAGAGCGCCAACGGCCTGCTGCTGCCGATCGGCGGCTACAAGGGCGCGGGCCTGTCGCTGATGCTGGGGCTACTCGCCGGCGTGCTCAACGGCGCTGCGTTCGGACGGGACTGCGTCGACTTCAACGCCGACGACGTGACCGTCACCGACACCGGCCAGTTCGTGGCGGCGATCGACATCGATCGCTTCGTCGGGCGCGACCGTTTCGTCGCCGAGATCGACCGCCATCTCGCCGATCTGCGCGCCTCGGCGCGACTGCCCGGGGTCGACGCGATCCGGCTGCCCGGCGACCGCCGGCGCGACTGCCGGGCGGAGCGCAGCGCGGCCGGCATCCCGGTGCCGGCGGCGCTCGTCGCCGCGCTCGATGGTGTCGCGGCGGAACTCGGCGTCACCCCGCTGTTCGGGCGCTGACGCGCGGGCGCTGAAGCGCAGAGTCGCGGCGTCGGCTCACACCCGGATATCGAGCCGCGAGCCCGGCCGCGTGCTCTCCGACGCCGAGGTCTCGGCGGAGCGGTTGTCGGTCTGGGCGGCGGCGGGCGCCTGGCTCTCCGCCACCGGCGCCGCCCCACCCGACTTCACGGCGCGCTCGATCACATCGGTGAGGGTGCGCTCGTGATACGACGGCGCCGTGTCGGGCGCCTGCTTCTGGACACGCCGGCTCATGTCCGACTGCGCCCGACGCACGGCGTCGAGCCAGGCAGCCGTCAAGCCGGTGGTGATCTCCATGGTGGTGGCCTCCGCAGCGGCACAGCCCCTCGGTGCCATTGCGAACCGCAAGGATTGACGAGTCCTTGACGCTGCCGCCCCGCGCCCGCCCAATGGCGCCCGCAGTTAACGACTCCTCACCCGTCCTGGTAATCGGTTCGGGCGAGGAGGCGATGGCGCCGGCCTCCGCACCGAATTTCACACGGGCTGTGATTTCTGCACAGGCCGGAGTCCACCGGCTTCGGGAAACCCGCCAGAGCGGAGTCCGAGCCAACGGGATCGAACACCGCTCTGGATCTCCTTGCCTGATCGCATTTTCGACGGCGAACCGGGTCCCACTTCGCCGGAAAATGCTCTAGAACCACCGCATGCCCTCGCGTCCTCTCCTCACCATGTCGCCCGTCGACTGGGCGATGCTCCTCGGCCTGTCGCTGTTGTGGGGGGCGGCCTTCTACTTCGCCAAGGTGGCGGTCGCCGAGGTGCCGGCGATGACCATCTCGCTGGTGCGGGTCTCGGTGGCGGCGCCGATCATGCTGGCCCTGTGCTGGCGCGCCGCCGAGCTGCGGCTGCTGCCGCCGAACTGGTGGCCCTTCGTGGTGATGGGCATCCTCAGCAATGCGGTGCCGTTCGCGCTGATTGCGTGGAGCCAGACCCGGATCGGCAGCGGGCTCGCCGCCGTGCTCAACGCCACCACGCCGCTGTTCGCCATCGTGCTCGCCCATCTCACCACCACCGACGACCGCATCACCCCGGCGCGGGCGACCGGGCTCCTGCTCGGCCTCGCCGGGGTGGCGGTGATGATCGGGCCTGGTGTCGTCGTCGGCGGCATCGGCGGCCATCTCGCCGGCGAGATGGCCTGCCTGGCGGCGGCGGCCCTGTACGCGGTCGGCGCCCTCTATGCGCGGCGCTACCGCCATCTGTCGCCGAACGTCATCGGCGGTGGCCAGGCGGTCGCCTCCATCGTGCTGCTGCTGCCGCCGGTGCTGCTGCTCGACCGGCCGTGGACGCTGCCGATGCCGTCGGGAGCCGCGATCGCGGCGCTGCTGGCGCTCGGCGCCTTCTCGACCGCCCTCGCCTACATCCTGTATTTCCGCGTGCTGGCGCGGGCCGGCGCCACCAATGCCCTGCTGGTGACCTTCCTGATCCCGGTCAGCGCCCTCCTGCTCGGCATCGCGTTCGCGGGCGAGCGGCTGGAGCCGCACCAGATCGTCGGCATGGCCGGCATCGCGGCCGGGCTCGTCGCCATCGACGGGCGACTGGCGCGATGGCTGGCGGAGCGACGAAGCGGCGGCGGAACCCCGTGAAGGGAGACCGGGGCAGACGATGCCCGGTCGCGCCGTGCGGAAACAAGAATGGCCGCGACAAGCGCGGCCATTCTTGTTTGCGACCATCTCCATCGCGGCGCGTTCGAACGCGCCGGTGGAGACCACGAGGATCAGCGCGTCGGCACCGGCTTCTCGCCGCGATAGTCGTAGAAGCCGCGCTGGGTCTTGCGACCGAGCCAGCCGGCCTCGACATACTTCACCAGCAGCGGGCACGGCCGATACTTGGAATCGGCGAGGCCCTCGTGCAGCACCTGCATGACCGACAGGCAGGTGTCGAGCCCGATGAAGTCGGCGAGCTGGAGCGGCCCCATCGGATGGTTGGCACCGAGCCGCAGCGCGATGTCGATCGCCTCGACGGTCCCGACGCCCTCGTAGAGCGTGTAGATCGCCTCGTTGATCATCGGCATCAGCACGCGGTTGACGATGAAGGCCGGGAAGTCCTCCGACACCGCGACGGTCTTGCCGAGCTTGTGGCAGAACGCCTTGGTGTCCTCGTAGGTGGGATCGTCGGTGGCGATGCCGCGGATCAGCTCGACCAGCTCCATCAGCGGCACCGGATTCATGAAGTGGATGCCGATGAAGCGCTCCGGCCGGTCGGTCGCCGCCGCCAGCCGGGTGATCGAGATCGACGAGGTGTTCGATCCGATCATCGCGTCGGGGCGCAGGCTCGGGCAGAGCTGGACGTAGATCTTGCGCTTCACGTCCTCCTTCTCGGTCGCCGCCTCGATGACGAGGTCGCAGTCCGCGAAGCCCTCGTAGGTCGACGCCGGCACGATGCGGCCCAGCGCCTTCTGCCGCTCGTCCTCGGTGATGCGGTTGCGCCGGACCTGCCGCGCCATGTTGCCGTTGATGGTGGCGAGCCCCGCCCTGATGCGGTCCTCGGTGACGTCGTTGAGCACGACGTCGAATCCCGCGAGGGCGCACACATGGGCGATCCCCGTGCCCATTTGCCCGGCCCCGATCACGCCGACCTTGCTGATGTTCGTCATCGACCTTTCCCGAGGGAGCTGTCGGCCCCGGCGACGGCCCGTCGCGTGCGACGAGCCCGGCCGGGAGCCGGGATGCTCTTATACTGCCACTCGGGCCGGCCCGCCACGCCCGAGATGCCCCACCGGACGGTCACTTGCCGATCTTGGCGAGCTCGTCCGTCAGCTCCGGCACGATCTTGAACAGATCGCCCACCAGGCCGTAATCGGCCACCTGGAAGATCGGCGCCTCCTCGTCCTTGTTGATGGCGACGATCACCTTGGAGTCCTTCATGCCGGCGAGATGCTGGATGGCCCCCGAGATGCCGATGGCGACATAGAGATCGGGCGCCACCACCTTGCCGGTCTGGCCGACCTGCCAGTCGTTGGGCGCGTAGCCGGCGTCGACCGCGGCGCGCGAGGCGCCGACCGCCGCCCCCAGCCGGTCGGCGACCGGCTCGATGTACTTGGCGAAGTTCTCGCGGCTCTGCACGGCACGACCGCCGGAGACGACGATGCGGGCCGAGGTCAGCTCCGGCCGCTCCGACTTCGACAGCTCCTCGCCGACGAAGCGCGACAGGCCCGGATCGTCGGCGGCCGCGACCGCCTCGATCGGCGCCGCCGCGGCGCCCGCGCCGGTCGCCTGGAACGACGAGATGCGCACCGTGATCACCTTCTTGGCGTCGCGCGAGCGCACCGTCTGGACGGCGCTGCCGGCATAGATCAGCCGCTCGAAGGTGTCGGCCGACAGCACCTTGGTGACCTCGGAGACCTGCATGACGTCGAGCAGCGCGGCGACGCGCGGCATCACGTCCTTGCCGATCGCGGTCGCCGGCATGACGATCGCGTCGTAGTCCTTGGCGAGGCCGACCAGCAGCGCCGCGATCGGCTCCGCCGTCAGATGGGCATAGCGCGCGTCGTCGGCGATCAGCACCTTGGCGACGCCGTCGAGCTTGGCGGCCGCCTCGGCGGCGCCGCGGCAGCCCTGTCCCGCCACCAGCACATGGAGGTCGCCGCCGAGCGCCCGCGCCGCGGTCAGCGCCTTGGCGGTGGCGTCCTTGAGGCCGGCGCCGTCGTGTTCCGCAACCAGAAGGTTCGCCATCTCACAGCACTCCGGCTTCGTCCTTGAGCTTCCCGACGAGTTCGGCGACCGAGCCAACCTTGATGCCGCCCTTGCGGCCCGGCGGCTCGGTGGTCTTCAGCACCTCGAGCCGCGGCGCGACGTCGACCCCGCAGTCGGCCGGGGTCTTCTCGGCGATCGGCTTCTTCTTCGCCTTCATGATGTTTGGCAGCGACGCATAGCGCGGCTCGTTGAGCCGCAGGTCGGTGGTGACGATCGCCGGCCCCTTGAGGGCGACGGTCTGGAGACCGCCGTCGACTTCGCGGGTCACGGTGACGCCGTCCCCCTCCAGCACGACCTTGGAGGCGAAGGTGCCCTGCGGCCAGCCGAGCAGCGCCGCCAGCATCTGGCCGGTCTGGTTGCAGTCGTCGTCGATCGCCTGCTTGCCCATGATGACGAGGCCGGGCTGCTCCTCGGCGACGATCTTGGCGAGGATCTTGGCGACCGCGAGCGGCTCGACCGTCGCGTCGGTCTTCACCAGGATGCCGCGGTCGGCCCCCATGGCGAGCGCGGTGCGGATGGTCTCGGCGGCCTGCGCCGGACCGATCGACACGGCGACGATCTCGGTGGCCTTGCCGGCCTCCTTCAGGCGGATCGCTTCCTCGACGGCAATCTCGTCGAAGGGGTTCATCGACATCTTGACGTTGGCGAGCTCGACGCCGGAGCCGTCCGACTTCACGCGCACCTTCACGTTGTAGTCGACGACCCGCTTGACGGTGACAAGGACTTTCATGCTGCAAACTCCCGCGGCGGCGGCGCAACCTATGGGCTCTCGTCGGGGGCTGTCAACGCGGATGCTGCACCGCCACGGCGGTCCCGACCCCCTTCCAGGTGCGACCGAAAGCCCGATCCGGCGACGGCCGCGCGGCCGGCCGGCGCGCCCCTCCGGTCAGCGGTTCTGCCCGGGCTGCCAGAGCACGTCGCCGGCGCCGCGGCCGTTGGCCCAGCGCGCCGCCACGAACAGGAAGTCCGACAGCCGGTTGACGTAGTGCAGCGCCGGCCCCGACACCGTCTCGCCGGGCCGGTCGGCCAGCTCCGCGATCAGCCGCTCGGCGCGCCGGCACACGGTGCGGGCGACGTGCAGGGCGGCGGCGGCCGGCGAGCCGCCGGGCAGCACGAAGGAACGCAGCGGGGCCAGATCGGCGTTGAGCGTGTCGATCTCGCGCTCCAGCCGCGCCACCTGCTCGGCGGTGACGGCGAGGCGGGCGCCGCCCGGCCCCTTGCCGGCCTCGCCCGGCATGCACAGGTCGGCGCCGAGATCGAACAGGTCGTTCTGGATGCGGCCCAGCATGGCGTCGAGATCGGGCGCATCGGCGGTGTAGAGGCGCGCCAGGCCGAGCGCCGCGTTGGTCTCGTCGACGGTGCCGTAGGCGGCGATGCGGAGATCGTGCTTCTTGCGCCGCTCGCCGGTTCCGAGCGCCGTCGTGCCGTCGTCGCCGGTGCGGGTGTAGATGCGGTTCAGCACGACCATTGTTGGGCTCCGTGGCGCGTCGGGCGATGGGGCGGAAGGCCCCGACCGTAGCGGGTTTCGGCGGCGAGGCAACCGTCCCTGCCGGCTCGCCGCCGGCTCACTGACGCATCGCCCAGACGGTCAGCATGATGATCGCGATGGCGACGAGCTGGAGCACCACCCGCCAGCGCATCAGCCGCTGCGACACGTTCGGCGAGCCACCGCGCAGCATGTTGCCGAGTCCGAGCAGCAGCACCACGGCGACGGCGCCGATCGCCACCGGAACCGCGTAGACACTCAACGCATGGGCCATGCCACTCTCCACTCGCCGACTGCACCGGCCTTGCCGGCTGCACCCGCTTCACCGGCTGCACCGGCCTGCCGGCCGCTCGCCCCTCTTCTACAGGGTCGCGGCGGCGGACGCCTCTTGAACATCACGCCCCTTTCGAGCCTATACGGGCGAGCCCCGGCGGGTTCCGCCGCCGGCGCCATTCCGGCCCGCCCACCCGGTCGGGCCGCTCCAGCACGGACCACCGATGACCAAGCCCCCCGCCCCTCCGAAGCCCCGCACCCTCGCGGCCCAGGCGCTCGGCGACATAGAGCCGCAGACCCGGGGGATCGTGCCCCCCGTGCACGTCGCCACCACCTACCTGCGCGATCCCGACAACGCCTACTCGTCCGGCTTCGTCTACGGGCGACCCGACAATGCCACCGTGCGCCGCGCCGAGGCGGTGCTGGCCGCGCTCGACGGAGCCGCCGCCGCGATGCTGTTCGGGGCCGGCATGGCGGCCGCCACCACGGCCGTGATGGCGCTGCCCGAGCCCGGCCACATCGTCGCCTCGCAGGTGATGTACTGGGGCTTCCGCGACTGGCTGGAGACCGAGGCGCCGCGCTACGGGCACACCGTGGAGCTGGTCGACACCACCGATCTTTCCGCCGTGCAGGCCGCCGTGGTGCCGGGCCGCACCCGCCTGGTGTGGATCGAGACGCCGAGCAATCCGCTCTGGACCCTCACCGACATCGCCGGCGTGGCGGCGATCGCGCGAGCGGCCGGCGCCCGGCTGGCGGTCGATTCCACCGTCGCCACCCCGGTGTTCACCCGGCCGCTGGCGCTCGGCGCCGACCTGGTGATGCACTCGGCCTCCAAGTACCTCAACGGCCATTCCGACGTGATCGCCGGCTCGCTCGCCACCGCGCGGCCGGACGATCCGTGGTGGACCCGCATCGCCACCCTGCGGGCGCGCCACGGCCTCATTCTGGGTCCGTTCGAGGCATGGCTGCTGCTGCGCGGCCTGCGCACCCTCGACGTGCGGGTGCGGGCGCAGTCGGAGGCGGCGGCGCTGCTCGCCACCTGGCTGTCGCATCATCGCAGCGTCGAGCGGGTGCTCTATCCGGGCCTGCCGCAGCATCCGGGCCACGCCATCGCGACCCGCCAGATGACCGGCTACGGCGCCATGCTGTCGGTGCAGGTGAACGGCGGCGAGGCGGCCGCCATCGCCACCGCGGCGGCGGTCTCGCTGTGGAAGCGGGCGACCTCGCTGGGCGGCGTCGAGAGCCTGATCGAGCACCGCGCCTCGATCGAGGGACCGCGCTCGCCCTGCCCCACCAACCTGCTGCGCCTGTCGGTCGGGCTGGAGGACCCCGAGGACCTCTACGCCGACCTCGACCGGGCGCTCACCCGGAGCGCCCCGTGAGCGAGCCGGCCGCGGGCGAGCGCCCTCCCGGCGAGCAGCCGACCAGCGGCCGCGTCCTGGTGCTCGGCGCCGCCGGCCGGATCGGCTATGCCACCGCGGCGGCGTTCCAGGCCGCCGGCTGGCAGGTCGCCAGCCTGGTGCGCGGCAGCGCCGCCCACCGCTGCGTGCCCGGCACCACGGTGATCGGGCTCGACGCCCGCGACCGCGCCTCGGTGATCGAGGCGGCGTCCGGCGCCGACGTGATCGTCCACGCCCTCAACACGCCCTATGCCGAGTGGCCGACGAGCGTGCCCGACTTCGCCGAGACGGCGATCGCGGCAGCCCGCGCGGCGGGCGCCACCCTGATGGTGCCGGACCCGCTGTTCGCCTACGGGGCCGGCATGCCGTCCGTGATCGACGAGGAGACGCCACTGCGGCCGACGGCCCGCAAGGGCGTGCTGCGCGCCGCGCTCGCCGAGCGCCTGCGCGCCGAGGCGGAGGACGGCCTGCGGGTGGTGCTGGTGCGGGCCGGCGACGTCTATGGCGGCGGCATCGGCTGGCTCGACCGCGTCGTGGTCAATCATCTGCCGCACGGCCGCCTCGCCTATCCGGGGCCGCTGGACCTCGTCCATGCCTGGGCCTACCTGCCCGATCTCGCGACCACCCTGGTGCGCCTCGCCGAGCGGCGGGCGACGCTGCCGGCCTTCGCGCCGTTCGGCTTTCCGGGCCACGCCGTCACCGGGCGCGTGCTGACCACGGCGATCGTCGAGGCGGTCGGGCGGCCCCTGAAGATCGACCGCATGCAATGGTGGATGCTGCGGGCGGTGGCGCCGCTGGTGCCGATCTTCCGCGAGCTGTGCGACGTCGCCTATCTGTGGTCGGTGCCGCACCGCATCGACGGAACACGGCTCGCCGCCGCGGTCGGCGCGGTGCCGCACACGCCATTCGAGGCGGCGCTCGCGGATGCTCTCTACGCCCTGGGGGCGACCCGCCGGGCGTGACCGTCCCGGCGGGCACAGGTCCCGTGCCGTCAGGCGGCCAGGTGCCGCTCGATCTCGTGCACCGGCATCTTGGTGAGGTCCTTGTCGATCTCGGCCACCACCCGGCTCTTCACCTCGTTGTGCAGCGCCCGGCGCAGCTCCGCCAGGGTCCGCGGCGGCGCCGCGATCACCAGCGCCTTGATCTTGCGATCACGCACCAGCCGCTCCAAGGCGCCCGCCACATCCTTGGCGAACCGCTGCTCCCCCAGCTCCTGCCAGTCGGTCTGATCGACACCCCCGCAGCGCGGACCGGCGGTGAAGAAGCCGCGGCCGGGCGCGTCGGAGCCCGGCTCGTGGGCCGGCGGAGTCTCGTCGACGAAGACCCGCTCGGTGCGCAGATTGGGAAACTTCTCGTCCCCCTCGTTGCGCAGGAACAGAGCCTTGCGGCCGTCCCCGACGAACACGAATGCGTCGTGCGGGATGCTGAGCTTGGCCATCTGGTACGCCTTGTCTCGTTCGAAAACGTCTCGTTCCAATCGGGGAGATGGTCCCCTTTTTGAAGATAGGTCGGCGGCACGAGTGGTCAACGGGCGGGCAATTCCGGATGGCGCCACAACAGTCTGTCAAACATAATTCTCCTTTACCAGCTATTAGGCCCACCCGTTAATCAGCATTGCAGGGGTGCTCCGCCATCGTGGCCGCGAAGGCGGGACCATCATGGTGGACAGTGCGAGGCCCAGAGCCCGAGCATTCTCGGGCATTCGAGCGCGGTTGCTCGGCCTGATTCTGGTTGCCGTGCTGCCGCTGATCGCCGCCATGGGCGTCGCCCTCTACCGCGACCGCGCCAACGAGATCGATGCCGCCGGGCGGCGGGTCGAGGAGCTCGCTCACCGGGTCGCCGTGCGCTATCGCGAGGTGGTGCTGGAGGCCCAGACCCTGGTGGAGATCGCGGCCTTCGTGCCCGAGGTGACCAACGGCTCGGCCGAGACCTGCCGCCGCTTTCTCGCCGACACCGTCCGCAATCGCCCCCTCGCCGACGGCCTGTCGGTGCTCGACGCCGAAGGCCGGATGGTCTGCACCACCCTGACCGGCGCGCTGGGCATCGACTTCTCCGACCGCACCTACTTCCGTACCGCGAAGGCCGAGCGCCGCCTGGTGACGAGCGATTTCCTGATCAGCCGCGTGAACCGCGAGCCGATCAGTGTGGTGATCCTGCCGCTCGTCGACGACAAGGGCCGGGTGACGCGCCTGATCTCCATGTCGCTGAAGCTCGACTGGTTCACCCAGCTGGCCGCCGCCGTGGCGCCGGCCGCCGATGCGACCTTCTGGCTCGCCGCCGCCGACGGCACCGTGATGGCGCGCATTCCGCAGCCGGCCGCCGCGGCCACCGCCGGTGGCACGCCCGATCGCCTGCCGGCGGCGCTGCGCGCCGGCCAGGGCTGGATGGAGGCCGAGGGCAGCGACGGCACGCCGCGCCTCTACGGCGTGCTGGAGCTCACCGACACCGGGTCCCGGGTCGCGGTCGGGATCGATCGCGCTCACGCGCTCGCCCATGTCGACGCCCGGATCGGCCGGGCCTTGCTGATCGTCGCGGTGGCGCTGCTCGTCGCCATCATGATGGGCCTCGCCATGGCCCGGCGGATCGCCGATCCGCTCACCGCGCTGACCGCCGGCGCCGAGGCGGCACGCCGGTCCTCGGCGACATCGCTACCCGTCGTCGGCGGCTATGCCGAGATCGATTCGCTGTCGCGCTCGCTCGCCGCCCTGCTGGGCGAGGCGCGCCAACGCGAGGAGGCCCTGGTGACGGCTCGCCGCGAGGCCGAGCAGGCCTCCGAGGAGGCGCGCGCCGCCCATGCCCGGCTGCGCGAGGCGATCGAGGCGGTGCCGGTGGGCCTCGCCTTCTTCGACGCGGACGACCGTTTCGTGTTGTGGAACAAGCTCTACGAGGAGCTCTACGGCGGCCATCCGATGCCGATCCAGGTCGGCGACCGGCTGGAAGACCGGCTGCGGGCTCGCATCGAGCGCGGCCTGGTGGCGGACGCTCACGGCCGCGAGGGCACCTGGCTGGCCGAGCGCATGGCCAAGTTCCGCGCCCATGCGGGCAGCCACGAGCAACAGCTCTTCGGCGACCGCTGGCTCCGGGTCGAGGAGCGCCGCACCAGCGACGGCGGGTCGATCGGCATCCGCATCGACATCACCGAGCTGAAGCGCAGCGAGCAATCGTTCCGCCTGCTGTTCGACGCCAACCCGGTGCCGATGTGGGTGTTCGACCGCGAGACGCTGCGCTTCCTCGCCGTCAACGATGCGGCCATCAAGCACTACGGCTACAGCCGCGAGCAGTTCCTGGCGATGACGCTGCTCGACATCCGCGATCCGGTCGACCATCACGACGTCAGCATCGCGGCCCGCTCCGAGCACGCCTCGCGCGGCGAGCGCGTGTGGCGGCATCGGCGCGCCGACGGCAGCGAAATCCTGATCCAGGCCTACACCCGGGTGCTGACCCACGAGGGCCGCCCGGCCAAGCTCGGCGCCCTGATCGACATCACCCAGCGCTGGCACGACGAGGCCCGCATCCGCCATCTCGCCCACTACGACGGCTTGACCGAGCTCGCCAACCGCACCCTGTTCCGCGCCCGGCTGGAGCAGGCGCTGCGCCGTGGCCGCTCCGTGGACGACGGGATTGCGCTGATCTGCCTCGATCTCGACGGCTTCAAGGACGTCAACGACACGCTCGGTCACCCGATCGGCGACGAGCTGCTGAAGCGCATCGGCCTGCGGCTGCGCCAGTGCGTGCGGCCGCAAGACACCGCGGCCCGCATCGGCGGCGACGAGTTCGCCGTCGTGCAGGACGGGATCGCCAGCAAGGAGGACGCCCGCCGCCTCGCCGAGCACCTGATCGCCGCCATCAGCGCGCCCTATGTCATCGACAGCCACGAGATCACGGTGACGCCGAGCGTCGGCATCGCCACCACGCTGGACGACGCCGGGGGCGTCGACGAGCTGCTCAACCATGCCGACATGGCGCTCTACCGGGCGAAGACGCGCGGCCGGCGCAGCCACTGCTTCTTCGCTCCCGAGATGGATGCCGAGCTGAAGGCGCGCCGCACCCTGGAGACACAGCTCCGCATCGCCTTCGAGAAGGGTCAGTTCGAGGTCCATTATCAGCCCTGGGTCGATCTCGCCGACAACCGCATCAGCGGCTTCGAGGCGCTGCTGCGCTGGACCCACCCGGAGCGCGGAGCGGTGTCGCCGGCGGAGTTCATCCCGATCGCCGAGGCGACCGGGCTGATCGTGCCGCTCGGCGACTGGGTGCTGCGCCGGGCCTGCGAGGACGCCGCCCGCTGGCCGCAGCCGATCAAGCTCGCCGTCAACCTGTCGCCGGTCCAGTTCCGCAGCGGCGACATCGTCGAGAGCGTGCGGGCCGTCATGCTTCGCAGCGGCCTCGATCCCGCCCGCATCGAGCTGGAGATCACCGAGACGGTGCTGCTCGAGGACAACGCCTCCAACCTCGCCACCCTGCACGCCCTGCGCCGGCTCGGTGTCCGCATCGCCATGGACGATTTCGGCACCGGCTACTCGTCGCTCGGCTATCTGCGCCGCTTCCCGTTCGACAAGATCAAGATCGACCGCTCCTTCGTCAGCGAGCTTCCCGGCAATCCCGACTGCCTCACCATCACGCGCGGCGTCGCCGATCTCGCCGCCGGCCTCGGCATGACGACCATCGCGGAAGGCGTCGAGACCACCGGCCAGCAGGACATCCTGCGCGCCATCGGCTGCACCCACGGGCAAGGTTATCTGTTCGGCCGGGCCATGACGGCGACGGCCGCCGCCGACCGGCTCGCCGGTGACCGCCGCATCGCCGCCGCCTGACGCGCCGACCGAGCCCGCGCCGTCTCCGATACGTTCGATCGGACGGTACGCCGGGCGATCCCCCTCGCGAACGATCGTCTGCACCGATCGGGATTGATCAGAAATCAACCAACTTCAGTCGCTCTGCTTTCCGAAGTGTTGCAGAATGCTGAAGTTATGCGGACAGCAACTTTTTCCGGCTAAGGTCCCGTCGATGTCACGCGGGGTCTCGCTTTGCCCAGCTCGCTGTCGTTCCGATGGATCATCCTCGTCGTCCTGACCGTCTGCGGCCTGGCGAGCGGCATCGTGGGCCTGTCGATCTGGCGCAACCGTGCCGACGACATCGACCACGCCCTGCGCCACGCGGTCGACACCACGAGCTTCATGGCCGATCAGATCGACCGGATCGTCCAGGACATCGACGAGATCCTGATCCAGTATCGGCGGCAGGCCGAGGTGCTCGACATCGCCACGGACGACGAGTTCCGGCAGTACTTCACCGCCCCGCGTCGGTACGATCTGCGTGGCGCCATGGTGGCCAGCCTGGGACGAGTCCCCGATGCCCGCCACCTGGTGATCTCCGACAGCCGCGGCGACGTGGTGATGTCGACCAACTTCGGTCATGACACGCCCAGCATCGGCGATCGCCCGTTCTTCCACATTCTGGCCGGCGCCAAGGACGACCAGCTCGTCGTCTCGGGCCCGTTTCTCGGCCCCCTCAGCGGCGTTCCGGTGCTGGTGTTCGCCCGTCGCATCAACGGAACCGAAGGTGCGTTCCGCGGCACCATCCATCTCAGCGTGACGATGGAGCATTTCGAGCGCGCCTTCCGGGCTACCGGGCAATCCCACGGCGAGACGATGACGCTGATGCACCGCACCAGCCGCGAGATCGTCCGCATCCCGGATGGCCCCACCCCCGGCGCGATGCCCTTCGACTGGCATCGCGCCGTGGCGGCCGGTGGCGGCTCCTTCCGGATAGCGCTCAAGGCCGGCCGCGAGCCCCAGTGGGCCACCGTGCAGCCGCTCGCGCGGGTTCCGCTCGTCATCACGCTGACGGTGCCGGAGGCCCACATCCTGGCGAACTGGCGTTCCCAGTCGATCGGGACGGCGCTCGGCGCTGCGGGCTTTCTCGGCTGCCTGCTGGCGCTGCTCGGCGTGATCGGTCGCCAGATCCGACGCCTGTCGGAATCGCGCTCGGAGCTCGCCGGCGCCAACCGCGCCCTTGCGGCGGCCCTCGACAACATGTCGCACGGCCTCTGCCTGTTCGACGCCGACGGCGTCCTGCGCGTGTGCAACGAGCGCTTCCGCCGCATCTACGGCATCGCCGATCCGATCCCCCTCGGCACGCACCGCCACGCCATCGAGGCGATGTGCCGGGCGCGGCTGCGCCACCAGCCGGACTCTTCCGAAGCGGGCCGTCCGGACGACATCGACACCGACACGGCCGACGATCCGACCGATCGGATCTGCGAGCTCGCCGACGGTCGCGTCGTTGCGGTGAACTGCCACCGTCTCGCCCAGGGCGAGTGGCTGGAGATGCACGAGGACGTCACCGAGCAGCGTCGCTATCAGTCGAGGATCGAGTTCCTGGCCCGCCGCGATCCGCTGACCGGCACGGCCAATCGCGCCGAGTTCCTCGACCGCCTGCAAAACGTGCAACGTCTCGCGCGACGACGGAGCGGCACCGTGACGGTGCTGATGATCGATCTCGACCGCTTCAAGGACGTCAACGACACGCTCGGCCACCCCGCCGGTGACGCGCTGCTGCGCGAGACGACGGCGCGCATCACCGCCTGCATCAGCCCGCACGATACCTTGGCGCGCCTCGGCGGCGACGAATTCGCGGTGCTGTGCGGCGCCGCCCCGCAGGCCGGAGACCGGCCCGGCGACGCTCTGAGGCGGGCCGAGGAGCACGCCGCGAAGCTCGCCACCGCCATCGTGGCGGCTCTGCGCGAGCCCTACGACATCGACGGCAACGCGGCGAGCATCAGCGCCAGCGTCGGCATCGCCATCGCGGCCGCGCCGGCCGAGACCCCGACCGACCTGATGAAGAACGCCGACATCGCCCTGTACGAGGCCAAGGCGCGCGGACGGGACAATTTCTGCATGTTCGTGCCGGACATGAAGGATGCGGTCGAGGAGCGGCTGCGGCTGGAGAGCGATCTTCATCTCGCCGTCCAGCAGGGCCAGTTCGTGCTGCACTACCAGCCGATCGTCGACGTGGTGACGGGCCAGGTCTCGGCCGTCGAGGCGCTGGTGCGGTGGAGCCATCCGGAGCGGGGCGAGATGTCGCCGTCCGAGTTCATCCCGATCGCCGAGCAGACCGGGCTGATCGTGCCGCTGGGCGACTGGATTCTGCGACAAGCCTGCCTCGATGCCATGCGCTGGCCGAGTGACGTATCGCTGTCCGTCAACATCTCGACCGTCCAACTGCGGGGCGCCAACCTGCTCGACACCATCATGGCGACCCTGGAGGAGACCGGCCTGCCGCCGACCCGGCTGGAGATCGAGATCACCGAGAACGTCCTGCTGGAGCAGAGCGCCGGCAACATCTCGGTGCTGCGCCAGCTCAAGGAGCTCGGCATCGCCGTGGTGCTCGACGACTTCGGCACCGGCTACGCCTCGCTCGGCTATCTCACCGTCTTCCCGTTCGACAAGCTGAAGATCGACCGCACCTTCATCCAGGAGCTGGCGACGCGCTCGGACTGCATGGCGGTGGTCGGCTCGGCCGCGCGGCTCGGCCGCAGCCTGGGCATGAGCGTGGTGGCCGAGGGTGTCGAGGCGATCGAGCACGTCGAGTGGCTCCGCTCGGCGGGCGTCGTGCAGGTGCAGGGCTTCTGCTTCAGCCCGCCGGTGCCGGCCGCCGAGCTGCGCTTTGGCGACATGTTCGAGACGTTCGAGAGCCACGCCGAGCCGGAACGGACGCCCAAGGCCGGCTCCGAGGGCGGCTCCAAGGTCGCATCGGCCGCCTGATCCTCAGCCCGCAGCCCTCTGCTGCCTGCGGCCCTCGAGTGACCCTGCGCGGCCTCGCCCGACGAGACGCCCGCGTCGCGGGCGCCTCGGGGCAGGCGAAGCGCGTGTCGTCGTTCGCGCCGCCGTCAGTTCCGCTGATCGAGCAGCCGGCGGGCGATCACCTGCGCCTGGATCTCGGCGGCGCCCTCGAAGATCGACAGGATGCGGGCGTCACACAGGAGCCGCGACACCTTGTATTCGAGCGCGAAGCCGTTGCCGCCGTGGATCTGCACGGCGTTGTCGGCGGCCGCCCACGCGACCCGCGCGGCGAGCAGCTTGGCCATGCCGGCCTCCAGGTCGCAGCGTTTGCCCTCGTCCTTCTCCTTGGCGGCGAAGTAGGTGATCTGGCGGGCGATCATGATCTCCGCCGCCATCATGGCGATCTTGTCGGAGACGCGCGGGAACTCGACCAGCGGACGGCCGAACTGGATGCGGGTCTCGGCATAGGCGAGGCCCTCCTCCATGGCGGCCTGAGCCACGCCGATCGCTCGTGCCGCGGTCTGGATGCGGGCCGCCTCGAAGGTCTGCATGAGTTGCTTGAAGCCCTGCCCCTCGGTGCCGCCGAGCAGGTTGGCGGCCGGCACCGTGAAGCCGTCGAAGGCGATCTCGTACTCCTTCATGCCGCGATAGCCGAGGACCTCGATCTCGGTGCCCGACATGCCCTCGGCCGGGAACGGATTGGCGTCGTCGCCGCGCGGCTTCTCGGCGAGCAGCATCGACAAGCCCTGATAACCGGCGTCCTTGGGATTGGTGCGGACCAGCAGCGTCATCAGGTCGGCGCGCACCGGATGGGTGATCCAGGTCTTGTTGCCGTTGACCACATAGACGTCGCCCTCGCGGGTGGCGCGGGTGCGCAGCGAGGCGAGATCGGAGCCGGTGTTGGGCTCGGTGAACACCGCGGTCGGCAGGATCTCGCCGGAGGCGATCTTGGGCAGCCAGTGCTGCTTTTGCTCGTCGGTGCCGCCGCACAGGATCAGCTCGGCGGCGATCTCCGAGCGGGTGCCAAGCGAGCCGACCCCGATATAGCCGCGTGAAAGCTCCTCGGAGACGACGCACATGGACTCCTTGCCGAGCCCAAGGCCGCCATACTCCTCCGGGATCGTCAGCCCGAACACGCCGAGCTCGGCCATGTGGGCGATGGTCTCCATCGGGATGTAGGCGTTGGCGCGATGCCAGCCATGGGCGTGCGGCACCACCTCGGAGTCGGCGAACTTCCGCATCTGGTCGCGGATCTGCTCGTAGGTGTCCTCGAGCCCGCAATCGCCGACCGTGGCGCCGTGGTGCTGGCGCATCAGCTCGACCAGGCGGGCGCGGTTCTCGGGCGTGTTGCCGGTGGCCGCGAGGGCGTCCAGGGTCGGGCCGAGGCGGCGCAGCACGTCGGCGGTGTCGAGGCCGAGGTCGGCCGGGCGGACGAACTCGGTCTGGCTCATCGGAATGCCGCCGGCCACCTGGGCGACGTACTCGCCGAGGCCGATGCGGACCACCAGGTCCTCGATCTCGCCGAATCGCCCGGCCGCGATGCCGCGCTCCGTGTAGGCGGCGAGCTGGCGGACCGCCTCCACATAGGTGGCGAGCCAGGCGAGGCCATGGACGGCCCGCTGCTCGCGATCGATCAGCCGCGCCCCGGCCCCACCGGCCGCGATGCGGGCGCGGACCGCGCTGATCGCGTCGGCCAGCACGGCATCGAGGGCCACGGTCGCCTGGCTGGCAATGGCCACGAGATCGGGGCCGGTTTCGGAACGCTTGGCGGCAAACGACATCGAAATCTCCGAATAGGCGCCGTGCGACCGCCGGCGCGGACGCCGGGGTCCGCGATCGCCACTTGATGCAAAATCGACTTGACCCCTAATGATTGCATCTTTTCGCACCTGCGTGGAGAGAAAATCCTGCGGCCGGGGTGGGACGAATCCGCCCGCGGCCGAGGCCGCCTGGACCGGATCATGCTCTTGCGTCTTTTGAAGATTCCGGCCCGGATCGCGGCCGACGCCTTCCTGGCCTTCAGCCGCGACGACGGCTGGGCGATCGCCAGCCACATCGCCCTGTCGACCCTGATGTCGCTGTTTCCGTTCCTGATCTTCGTCACCGCCCTGACCGGCTATTTCGGCACCCAGGACCTCGCCGACCAGGTCGCCCTGCTGCTCCTCGAAGCCTGGCCCGAGGAGGTGTCGGGGCCGATCGCCAGCGAGATCGAGAGCGTGCTGACCACGGCCCATGGCGGGCTGCTCACGGTCGGCGCCGGCCTCGCGGTCTACTTTTCGTCGAGCGGGGTGGAGAGCCTGCGCATCGGCCTCAACCGCAGCTACGAGGTGATCGAGACGCGGCCGTGGTGGCTGCTGCGCCTCGAATCGATCGGCTACGTGCTGGTCGGCGCCGTCGGGCTGATCGTACTGGCGCTGCTGATCGTGCTCGGGCCGCTCATCTACAACGGGCTGGTGCCGTGGTTCCCCAATCTCAAGCAGTTCGAGGTGTCGCTCACGGTGGCGCGCTTCGGCGTCGCCACGGTGATTCTGGTGGTGTCGCTGACGCTGATTCACAAATGGCTGCCGGCCGGCCGCCGCACGCTGGACGAGATCGCGCCCGGCGTCGCCGTCACGCTCGCCATGTGGCTGATCACCGGCGTGCTGTTCGGCCGCTACCTGTCGGAGTTCGCCTCCGCCTACGTGTCGATGTATGCGGGACTCGCCTCGGCGATGATCGCGCTCGTGTTCCTGTACTGGACAGCGACCATCTTCGTCTATGGAGCGGCCCTGAACCAGGCGGTGATGCGACATCGCAATGCCGCGCGAGAGAATCGCGCCAAGAGCGCGGCGACGCGCGAATCGTGACACCAAGAGCGCGGCGACGCGCGAATCGTGACACCAAGAGCGCGGCCGCACGCGACTCGTGACGCGCCGGAGAGGAACGGCACATCCCGCGGGCGGCGCGCCCGGCCGCCGCGACGGCACCGGCGGACACCCTGTGGATGGCGATTTCCTGCGATGCCGCGCGGGTTTTCGTGGTCTGCGGCAGCACCGCCCCGGCGCCGCTGCGACGGCCTGCCGCGCTGCCAAAGTGCCGCCTTAGTTTTGGTTGCTAATCGGTAAATCGACTTGCCGCCGACGCACGGGGGTGTGGGGGTGCCGAGGCGCGGTGATGGCGACGATCCGACCCGATCGGGGTCGTCGCCATCACTGCCCGCCCGGTGGCGATTTCCTTCGGTCGGTCTTCCTGCGACCGGATCGCTCAGCAAGCCATCGACCTGATCACGTCCGGCGGCGCCTCGGTGCTGTCGGCCGATATCACGATGCGACACTTCGCGGGCGCTCGCCTGCGCGGCGCGCATCCGTTTACACGACGTTAACCGTGCTCCAGCAGCATGGTTGACGTGTTGCGACCGTGCAAACGCGGTTTTTACCGATCGGCGTGACGATCGGTAAAGCATGAGCGAATGCACGCGCTGCGGGGACGGCCGTTTGGACTCTCGGGTGCGATCGACGCTGGAAGAATCACCGCTCAGGCGCCGGTGCGTCGCCGCCGTGCCGTTCGGGTTCGCGCTTCTCACCTTTGCGGCGATCCCGAGCGCGGTCGGCTACCAGGATCTCGCCTCGCTGATCGCCGCGCGCGCCGGCATGGGCGACCGCGCCGACGAGCAGGGCAAGTCGCCGTTCGGCACCTTCCACGCCGCCACCTTCCGCTTCCCGCGTCCGGTCGGCACCGCGGTGCCCGATCCGGTCGGCTATCGCGTCGCCAGCCTCGACATGGTGGTGGACCGCGCCGCCCTCACGGGCGCCATCGGCGACCGCGCGCTGTTCGACCTCAGCGCCCGCCCGCCGGCGCTCGACCGCGATCCCATCAACCGCACCCGCAAGGGCGACCGCCTGGTGCCGCGCGCCGTCGCCGAGTGGATCGCCCGCGAGCAGGCCGTCCGCGCCGCCGCGGCGCCGCTCGCCGCTCCGGAGCCGCCCGCCGTGGTCGCGGCGCTGCCGGCGGCCGACACCGCCCGGACGGCGCCCGCTCCGACGCTTGCCGAATCACCGGCTGCCGCCGCAGCCACCCCTCCGGCGCCGACCGCCAAGCCCCGCACCGGCTGGCCGGTGGTGCTGCCGCAGACCGAGGCGCATGTCGCCGCCGAGACCGCCGAGGCACTGGCGGGGACCGACCAGCCGTCGACGCCCGCGGCTGCCCCGCGGCCGGCCGCCCGCCCGGTCGCCGAGGCGCCGATCATCTCGGCCGAGGCGTTCAGCGGCCACTCGCTGGCCTGGCTGGGCAGCGAGCCCGAGCCGGCACCGCGCCCCGCCGCCCGCCGCAGCCGCTCTCAGGCCGTGGCCACCCAGACGGCGCCGGTCCAAACCGCTCCGATCCCGACTGCTCCGGTCCAAGCCGTCGCCGCGGAGACCGCGCCCGTCGAGTCCGCTGCTGCGGAGCCCGCCGCCGCGGAGCCGCAGCAGAGCTTCGTCCTGGCCAGTGCCTCGACCGACATCGTAATCCCGCGTGCCGTGACGCCGCGGGCGGAGCTGCCCGGCCCGCCGGCCCCCGCCGCCGCCCCTGCCGGCACCACATCCGCGCCGGAGCACGCCGCCGTCGATCCGGCGCACGGCAGCGAGCCGTTCCAGCCCGACACCGCGATGCCGACCCTCGGCGAGACCTCGCCGACGCTGGTGGCGGCGCATGTCTACTTCGGCGCCGAGCCGCTCGCCGGCGCCGGTGGCGCGCTTCAGCCGTGGAGCCCCGGGTCGGTATCGATCGCCCCCGACAGCGACGCCGAGCTGACCGCCCTCGACGAGATCACCCCGAGCGAGGCGACGCTGCGGGCCGCCATCGACCCGGACGGCGGCGAGACCATCGTGCGCAAGGGCGAGGTGGTGCCGGGCGACGGCCACGCGCTGCGCAGCCCGGCCGAGCGCCTCGGCCTCTACGGCGGCGAGCGCGCCAAGGCCGAGAAGTGCCTCGCCGACGCCGTCTACTTCGAATCGCGCGGCGAGCCGCTGCGCGGCCAGATCGCGGTCGCCCAGGTGGTGATGAACCGCGTGTTCTCCGGCTACTATCCGAGCGACGTGTGCGGCGTGGTCTACCAGAACGCGCACCGCCATCTTTCGTGCCAGTTCACCTTCGCGTGCGACGGCATCAAGGACAAGATCACCGAGCCGGACGCCTGGGAGCGGGCCCAGCGGGTTGCCACCGAGACGCTCGACGGCAAGCACTGGCTGTCCGATGTCGGCAAGGCGACCCACTACCACGCCTACTGGGTGCGCCCATGGTGGGTGCGGACGATGCACAAGCTCGACAAGATCGGCGTGCACACCTTCTACCGCCCGCGCAAATGGGGCGACGGCGCCGACCGCCCGGCCTGGGGAGACGCCTCGCTGCCGCCGCCGGCCGAGAAGATCACCGACCGGCTGTGAGCCGCGCCGGTCTCCCGATCCGGAGTGCCGGCCCTATCTATCCCAGCGACCGCACGATGTGCTCCTTGAGGCGCTGCGCCGGCAGCGACAGGCGCTCGCGCTGGAGAAGCGCGATCTCGGTATCCCGGAGACCCGGCAGCGGACCGCCGTCGACGACGTGCAGATCGGCCGGCACCATGTCCTTCGGCAGCACCGTGACGCCGAGCCCGGCCCGCACCGCCGCCAGCGAGCCGGCGAGCGAGCCGCAGGTGTAGGCGACCCGCCAGGGCCGCCGGGCACGGTCGAGCGCCTCGGTGGCCCGCTTGCGGTAGACGCACGGGGTCGGCGACACCACCAGCGGCAACGGCCCCTCCAAGGCGTGCAGATCGATCTCCGCAGTCGCCCACACCAGCGGCTCGCGCCACACCCGCAGGCCGCCGGCGCCCGCTCCGGAAAGCCGCTCGCGCTTGATCAGCGCGAGATCGAAGGCGCCGCGGCGGAACCGCTCGACCAGATTCAGCGTCAGGTCGCAGGTCACCTCGAGCGCCACCGCCGGATAGGTCTTGGAAAAGCGCGACAGCACCTCGGGCAGATGGCGCGAGGCGAAGTCCTCCGGCGTGCCGAGACGCACCACGCCATGAACCGCCGGCTCGGTGAGCCGCGACACCAGCTCGTCGTTGACGTCGAGCAGGCGGCGGGCGTGCAGCAGGAAGGTCTCGCCGTCGCCGGTCAGCCGCACGGCGCGCGGGTTGCGGTCGATCAGCCGGCGGCCGAGCGCATCCTCCAGGCGCTGCACTTGCAGCGACACGGTCGACTGTTGCAGCCGCAGCGCCTCGGCGGCGCGGGTGAAGCTGCCCAGCGCCGCGATGGTGACGAAGGTGCGCACCAGATCGAGATCGAGATTGACGAGCGGGCGCGGCGCCGGCCGATGATCATTTTTCGCAATCATAGAACTTACTATTATCAATTTAACGTATCATTCAACCACCCCTAGGGTCGCCCGGCTCCGCCTCGCGGCCGGCCGGCGGAGCCTGCCGGACCCGCCAGGCGGGTCGCCGCCGCTCCTCCGACCCCAGGACCCGTGATGATCGACCTCGCCTTGCAGAACCTTCTCTCGCCCATGGTGCTGTTCTTCGTGCTCGGGCTCGGTGCCGCCCTGGCGCGCTCCGACCTCTCGGTGCCGGAGGCGGTGGCCAAGCTCCTCGCCCTCTATCTGCTGATGTCGATCGGCTTCCGCGGCGGCGTCGAGGTGGCGCATCACGGGCTGACCGGGCAGCTCGTCGCCGCCATCGCGGCCGGCGTGCTGCTCTCCTTCACCATGCCGCTGATCGCCTACGGCCTGCTGCGCGCCACCTCGCGGCTCGATCCGGTCAACGCCGCCGCGGTGGCGGCCCATTACGGCTCGATCTCGGCCGTCACCTTCGTGGCGGTGACCGGCATGCTGAGCCAGCTCGCAATCGCCTATGACGGCTACATGGTGGCGGTGGCGGCCGCCATGGAGACGCCGGCGATCGTCACCGCCCTGATGATCGCGCGGCGCTACGTCAAGTCGGAGGCCGAGACGGTCGAGCGCGGCCAGATGATGCGCGAGGTGCTGTTCAACGGCTCCATCGTGATCCTGCTCGGCGCCTTCGCGATCGGCGCCATCACGGGGACGCGCGGCGCCACGCTGCTCAAGCCGTTCCTCATCGACGCCTTCCCGGGCTTCCTCTGCCTGTTCCTGCTCGACATGGGCCTGGTCGCCGGGCGCGGTCTCGCCCAGGGCCGGCGCTACCTGTCGGTGCCGGTCACCGCCTTCGCGATCGTGATGCCGCTGATCGGGGCGACGCTGGCGGCCGCGCTGGCGGTGCCGATCGGCTTGTCGCCGGGCAGCACCGCGGTGCTGATCACGCTCGCCGCCTCGGCCTCCTACATCGCGGTGCCGGCCGCCATGCGGCTGGCGCTGCCGCAGGCCAACCCGGCGATCGCACTGACGCTGTCGCTCGGCGTCACCTTCCCGTTCAATCTGGTGTTCGGCATCCCGCTCTATATCGCGGTGGCCGGACGCATCGCGTCGTGAGCCCGATCGTGTCGGTCCCCCTCGCAGGAGTTTCGTCCGCCATGCAGACCCATCCGAAGAAGCGCATCGAGATCGTCACCGAGATGCCGATGCTTCGCCGCATCACGGCGCGGCTCGACGAGGCCGGCGTCACCGGCTGGTCGGTGGTGCCGATCCTGGCCGGCCACGGCCAGAGCGGCGACTGGACCGCCGAGGGACAGATCAGCGCCACCCGCCAGATGGTGATGCTGATCAGCATCGTCGACGCGGCGCGCCTCGATGCGGTGCTCGACACGGTGTTCGCCGTGGTGTCGACCCATATCGGCTTCGTCACCGTGTCGGACGTGGCGGTGGTGCGGCCCGAGAAGTTCTGAGCGGCGGCCTCATAGAGTTTCCGGGTGATCAGTTGGCCGTCGTTCCGGGGCGCGGCACCCGCATCGGCGCGTCGCGCCGTCCGGGCGCCGGGAACCAGGCGGCAGGCTCGAAGCTCTCGGCCGGATTCCGGACAGCCGCTTCGCGGCTTCCGGAATGACCGACGCATGGATCAGCCGGATCTCGTGTCAGAGAGCCGCGTCCTCGAACGCCTCCACCCACATGGCGCACTGGCCGGAGCGGACGATGTCGCCGCGGCCGAACTCGATCACCGGCACCGGCAGGCCGCGGGCACGAATCAGCGCGATGACGGCGCGCAGGCCCGACTCGGCATCGAGATCGCACTGGCCGACATCGCCGTCCACCACCGTGATGCAGCCTTCGCCGACCCGGGTGAGGAACATCTTCATCTCGGCCGGCGTGGTGTTCTGCGCCTCGTCGAGCAGCACGAAGGCGTCCTTCCAGGAGCGGCCGCGCATCACCTCGAACGGCACCATCTCGATGTCGCCGTTCTTCAGCGCGATGTCGAAGGCGGCCTTGCCGATGCGCTCCTTGATGGCGTCGACGAGCGGCGCCGCCCACGGCGCGAACTTCTCCTCGAGCGAGCCGGGGAAGAAGCCGAGGCTGCGGCCGCACGGCACGTTGGGGCGGGTCAGCACGATGCGCGACACACGGCGTGTCCTGTACAGGTCGGCCGCGTAGGTGGCGGCGATCCAGGTCTTGCCGGTGCCGGCGGGGCCGACCACCACCACCTGGGCGCTGGTGCGCAGCGCCTCGAGATAGGCGGCCTGGGCGGCGTTGAGCGGCGCGATGGGCGGCAGCGTTCGGGCTGCCGAGAACTTGGTCCCGGCAAACGCGATGATCTCGGCCGATGTGACCATCCGATCGCCACGGCGCTTCTTCTTGCTGGACTGCTTACCCAAGGACCGACTCCTTTCGCCGAATCGACGGGACGACGCCGGCGCCGGCACGTCGGCCGGATCACCGCGTCTCGCGACGGGTTCTGGTGAGGAAGCGTTTCGGAAGCGGGCGGCGCGGGTACGATCCGCGGGGGCTGGGATCGTGTCGTTCATGGGTTCGTGTCGCTCATCGATTCGACCATCCACGAGCCGCCATGCCGAAAAGGCTATGTGATTCGCATGACGGTTTCACGGAGCGAATTTGGGCAGACCGTGACCGCGCCGGAGGCAATCGGCCGAACCGGCGATCCGCAGACCGCGGTCAGTAGACGGCGGGGACGAAGCGCTGGCTCGACTTCTTGGGCCGGCGATAGCCGTCGTCGAGCTGGCGCGGCGGCAGCTCGATCTCGGCGGGCTGCACATGGCCGTAGGGAATCTGCTCGAGCAGGTGGGCGATGCAGTTGAGGCGGGCGCGCTTCTTGTTGTCGGCGTCGACCACGTTCCACGGGCTCTTCTTGGTGTCCGTGTGGGCGAACATCGCGTCCTTGGCCTTCGAGTAGTCGACCCAGCGGGCGCGCGACTCGATGTCCATGGGGCTCAGCTTCCACCGCTTGAACGGATTGCGGGCCCGCTCCACAAAACGCCGCTCCTGCTCCTCGTCGCTGACCGAGAACCAGTACTTGATCAGGATCAGGCCGGACTGGATCAGCAGCTCCTCGAACACCGGGCAGGCGCGCAGGAAGTCGCGATACTCGGTCTCGGTGCAGAAGCCCATCACCCGCTCGACGCCGGCACGGTTGTACCAGCTTCGATCGAACAGCACGATCTCGCCGCGCCCCGGCAGCTCGGCGACGTAGCGCTGGAAATACCACTGGCCGCGCTCGCGCTCGGTCGGCGTGCCGAGCGCCACGACGCGGCAGATGCGCGGGTTCAGCGGCTCGGCGATGCGCTTGATCACGCCGCCCTTGCCGGCGGCGTCGCGGCCCTCGAACACCACGGCGACGCGCAGGCCGTGGGTGCGCACCCACTCCTGGAGCTTGATCAGCTCGTACTGGAGATGCGCCAGCTCCTCGACATACTTGTAGTTCTTCGGCGGCTTGCGCGGCCCGTTGCGGGCGATGCGCGGCCAGATCGACTCGATGGTGGCCTTCTCGACGGCGGTGCGCAGCACCTCGCCGTGGTGCGGGGGCGCCGACACGACGGCGTTGTCGACGGTGGCGGCCGGGCCGTTCTGCGACCCTGCGCCGCCGCGGGCCGCTCGCTTGGCTCGGGTTTCCCGCTTGCTCATCGCGTGCCCTCCCGAATCGCGGCGCCTGCCGCGCCGGCCGCCGCAGCGTAAGCCCGGAGAGTTGGGCGATTCAATCGCCGCACGCCGTCGCGTCGGCTCTCGCCCTGTGGTCGCCGGCCACCGAGCTCGACGGGCTGGCAGGGTCCCCGCCGTCAGCCAGAAAGTCCCGCACCGTGTCGGCGATGGTCGCCACCGCGGCGTCGAAGGGGCCGAGCGGCCCGGCCGTCACCAGCCAGGCGGTGAGCGCCGGGGCGAAGCCCTCCACCGTCACGGCGCGCACGCGGTCGCGCCAGGGCGAGCCGGCGAACAGCCGCGCCGGGATCAGCCCGATGCCGACGCCGCGGGCGATGAGGGCGAGCTGGAGCGAGCCGCCCCAGGTCTCCGCCACCACCTCGACAGGGGCGCCGCGCTCGGCCAGCGCACGGTCGAGCTGGGCGCGGAAGCCGCAGCCGTCCGGATTGATCACCCAGGGCTGGCCGGCGAGATCACCGACCGTGATGCGGCCCGGCAGCGGGCTGTCGGCCGGCACCACCACCAGCACCCGCTCGGTGCCGAGCGCCGTCGCCTGCGTCGGATCGAGCGGCCGGTCGGGCCGCTCGGCCACCACGGCGGCGTCGAGCTGGCCGGCGTCGACCTGCCGGCGCAGCAGCACGCTGCGCTCGGCCACGAGCCGCAGCGACACCGCCGGGCAGCGCCGGCGCACCGCCTCGATGGCCGGCGCCAGCACCGCCTCGGACAGCGCCAGCGCCACGCCGACCCGGAGCAGCCCCGCCGCCACCGCGCTGCGGCTGTCGCGGGCGAGCGCCTCGGCGGCACGCAGGACAGTGAGGCAGCGCCGATAGGCGCCCTCGCCGGCCCGGGTCACCCGCGCCGGCTTCGAGTCGCGGTCGAGCAGCGTCACCCCGAGGGTCTGCTCCAGGCGCTGCACCCGCCGCGACACCGCCGGCTGGGTCAGGTGCAGGCACAGCGCCGCCTTGCCGACCGAGCCGGTGTCGACCACCGCCACGAAAGCGCGGATGTCGTCGAGATTCATGCGACAGGACCCGAATTATTCCGGTTCGTCATGTCCACCATCAGCATGTTTCATTTTTTTTATCATAGCGGAGCTGCTATGGGAACGGCAACGCGCCCTTCGCCCCCGGGAGTGGCGCGAGTTCTCGGAGAAGCGCCCGATGTCCGCCGTCATCACGCCCGACGTCCGTCCGCTCGGCTGGCGCACCCCGCTGGTGATCATCCTGTGCGGCTGCGGGGTGGCGGTGCTCGCCTTCGGGCCGCGCTCGTCGCTCGGCTTCTTTCTCACCCCGATGTCGCAGGCGAACGGCTGGGGCCGCGACGTCTTCGGCTTCGCCCTGGCGATCCAGAACCTCCTGTGGGGCATCGGCCAGCCGTTCGCCGGCGCCGTCGCCGACCGCTTCGGCATCGTGCGGGTGATGAGCCTCGGCGCCATCCTCTATGCGGCCGGCCTCGCCCTGATGGCGTACTCGACGACCCCGGCCGCGCTCGACATCACGGCCGGCGTGATGATCGGCTTCGGCCTGTCGGGCTGCTCGTTCAACATCGTCATCTCGGCCTTCGGCAAGCTCCTGCCGCCGGAGTGGCGCTCGTTCTCGTTCGGAGCCGGCACCGCGGCCGGATCGTTCGGCCAGTTCCTGTTCTCGCCGCTCGCGGTCGCGTTGAACCAGTCGTTCGGCTGGCAGACGACACTGATGATGTTCGGCGGCGCCATGCTGCTGGTGATCCCGCTGTCGCTGGCGCTGGCGACGCGGCGGAACGAGGCGGCGCCGCACGCCGCGACGGCGGACGCCGCCGGCACGGTGCCCGGCCAGTCGCTGCGCGCCGCCTTCGCCGAGGCGCTCGGCCACCGCTCCTACGTGCTCCTGGTGCTCGGCTTCTTCACCTGCGGGTTCCAGCTCGCCTTCATCACCACCCACATGCCCGCCTACCTGGTCGACCGCGGCCTGTCGGCGACGGTCGGCGGCTGGACGCTGGCGGTGATCGGCCTGTTCAACATCGCCGGCTCGTTCGCGTCCGGCTGGCTGGCGAGCCGCTACCCCAAGCGCCACCTGCTCGCCGCCAATTATTTCGCGCGGGCGATCGCCATCGCGGTGTTCATCAGCGTTCCGGCGACACCGGCCGGCACGCTGGTGTTCGGGGCCGTGCTCGGACTGCTGTGGCTCTCCACCGTGCCGCCGACCTCCGGCCTGGTGCTGCTGATGTTCGGCACCCGCTGGTTCGCCACGCTGTTCGGCTTCGCCTTCTTCAGCCACCAGCTCGGCGGCTTTCTCGGCGTGCTGATCGGCGGCCTCGCATTCGAGAGCACCGGCTCCTACGACCTCGTGTGGTGGCTCGCGGTGCTGTTCGGCGTCCTCTCCGGGCTGATCAACCTGCCGATCGTCGAGAAGCCGGTGGAGCGGCCGGCGCTCGCCGGCGCCTGACCGACCGCCCCCGCCGACCCCTGCCCTTGTCTGGCCCGAATGTCGCCCCTTAAGGTGACGGGGGCAGGTCCGCCGACCTGCATAGACCGAAAGAGCCATCGCATCCGGCAAGGCGCCCTTCACCCTCTCCCCGCTGGCGGGGAGAGGTCGGAACGGCGCTCACCGATCCGAACGGCCGACCAAACGGGGGCGTCAGTGTCGAGCTTCAAGGCGATCGTCATCCGCAAGGGCGAGGACGGGCAGCAGACCGTCGGCCTGTCCGACTTCGACGAGAGCGAGCTGATGGAAGGCGACGTCACCCTCCGGGTGGAGTGGTCGACCATCAACTACAAGGACGGGCTCGCCGTCACCGGCAAGGCGCCGGTGGTGCGGCGCTTCCCGATGATCGCCGGCATCGACGCGGCCGGCACCGTGGAGACCTCCAACCACCCCGACTGGAAGCCCGGCGACCGCGTGGTGGTGAACGGCTGGGGCTGCGGCGAGACCCATCTGGGCTTCTTCGGCGAGAAGGCGCGGGTGAAGGGCGACTGGCTGGTGCCGCTGCCGCCCGGCATCGCGGCCCGCGACGCCATGGCGATCGGCACCGCCGGCTACACCGCCATGCTCGCCGTGCTGGCGCTGGAGCGCCACGGCCTCACGCCCGACCGCGGCCCCGTGGTGGTGACCGGCGCGGCCGGTGGCGTCGGCTCGGTGGCGGTGGCGATCCTCGCCAAGCTGGGCTGGCATGTCGTCGCCTCGACCGGACGGTCCGAGGAGACCGGCTACCTGAAGGAGCTGGGCGCCGCCGAGGTGATCGCCCGGCAGGACCTCGCCGGCACGCCGCGGCCGTTGGCCAAGGAGCGATGGGCGGCCGGCGTCGATTCGGTCGGCTCGACCACGCTCGCCAATGTGCTGTCGATGACCCGGTACCACGGTGCGGTGGCGGCCTGCGGGCTGGCCGGCGGCATGGACCTGCCGACCAGCGTGGCCCCGTTCATCCTGCGCGGCGTGTCGCTGCTCGGGGTCGACTCTGTGATGTGTCCGCAACACCTGCGGCGAGAAGCGTGGCGGCGGCTGGACAGCGATCTGGATCGGCGCAAATTGGCCCAAATGACCGAGGAAATCGGGCTGGACGGAGTTCTCGACGCCGGCCAGCGCATCGTGGAAGGGCGCGTGCGCGGGCGCATCGTGGTCAAGATCGGGTAAACCGCGTTCAGACTTTATCGACGATCTGCCGGCATGATCACCATCGGGTAAGGTTAACCGCGATGTGTGAGTGTCGCGGTCGTCCGGGGGGTACGGGGTCCGACATGCGTCTGCGCCATCTCTGTCTGCGTTCGGCCGTGCTGGCGGGCTCCTTGCTGGCGGGCTCCTTGCTGGCGGGCTCTGTGCTGGCGGGTGCCCTGCTGGCCGGCGCCGGCCCGGCGGCCGCCGGTCAGCTCAAGCCCGACGAGGCGCGCCGCTTCGTCGCCGGCAAGCTGTTCGCCTACACCTGCTTCGAGGGCACGCAGGGCCTCGGCCGCATCTATCCGGACGGCTCGGTGATCGGCACCTTGCAGCCGAAGGGCCGGCCGCCGCGCTTCGTGGCACTGCCGGCCGGCACCATCCGGGTGTCCTCCAGCGCGATCTGCGCGTCGGTGAAAGGGCTGGTGTTCCAGCCCTGCTTCGACGTCGACCAGACCAGCCCGCACAGCTTTCGCGGCTCGATCTCCGGGCTCGGCTTCGCCTATTGCGACTTCGTCCGCCAGAATCCGCGGACCCGCCTGACCGGCGGCGGCAATGGCGGCAGCAGCGAGACCACCGGATCGTCGGGCGCCACCCCGCCGCGGCCACGCTCGCTCGGCCTGCGGCCGACCACCATCAGCGCGCCGGCCGGCACACCGCCGGTGCAGTCCGCGGTGGCGCGGACCGGCGAGTAACCGGCCCGACAGCCGCGATCGACGGCCCGCTCACTCCAGCGCCAGACGGAACGGCATCGCCGACACGCACGGCGTGTGCGGCGTGATCGCCGCGACCGCCTCGACCATGCGGCCCTCGCGGCCGAGCAGCCGATCGGCCAGCGACACGATCAGCCGGCTCGGGCAGGCGGTCGGCGAGGCCGCCCGCAAGGCCCGCGCGATCGCTCGCTCGTCGCGTTCCGGATGGACCGTGCAGGCGGTGACGAAGGCGGCCGCGCTCGACCGGCTGATGCCGGCGAAGCAGTGGACGACCAGCGGCGCAGCGCGGTCCCAGGCGCGAACGAAGTCGAGCAGCCGCTCGACATGGTGCTCCTGCGGGTGGACGTAGCCGTCGCTCGGCTCGCAGATGTCGTGGATTTCGAGATGCAGGTGGTCGGCGACCCCGATCACCTCGGGCCGCGTCACCGGCGTGCCGACATCGATCAGGGTGACGACCCGGCGGGCGCCGGTCGCCTCCACGGTCTCGGCCAGGCGGGCCAGCGAACAGACGTGAATCATCGGGAGCCTCGTGGTTTCGGCGCCGATGTAGCGCGGCCTTGTGGCAGCTTCGTGCAGGTCGGCCGAGCGACGACGACCTCACGCGCCTGTGAGACGCCGCAGTGCCGACCGGAGCGCCTGAGGAAGAGGACGGGGTTGGCCACCCACCGTCGCGGCGATCCGCACCCGGGCCGCCACCATGACGGTGTCCCCGCGTCCGATCGTCTGGGCGAGCCACATCGAGGCCCCCTTCACCACATCGGGCACCGTGGTGACGGTGACGACATCGCCGAGCCGTGCCGAGCGGCAGAAGTCGAGCGTCATGGCGCGGACGACGAGCGCGCAGCCGCCGCCCTCCTGCCCGGCCGCATCGATCCCACCCAGGCCCTCGCTCCGCCACAGCTCCCGCTGGCCGATCCCGAGCAGGCGCAGCCAGTTGGTTCGTCCCCGTTCGAGGAAGCGCAGATAGCTCGCGTGATAGACGATGCCGGAGAAGTCGGTGTCCTCGCCGTGGACCCGCACTGTCATCAGGTGCCGGCCGCTGGTTATGACGCCGTCGAGCCCTGCGGATGTCATCGATTGTTCGTCGCCCGTGTCAGTGCGACCGGCCCGGCGCCTCCAGGACGGATGTCTCGATCGTCGGCTCGGGGTCGTCGGGGTCGTCGTCGGTCGATCCCAGGGCGAGGAGCCCCGGCCCGGTCAAGCGGTCGAGCGACCAGGGCCGCTCGGTGCGGATGATGCGGATGGCACGTGCCTCGGGAAATCGGCGATCCAGGACCGCACGGGTCTATTCGAGCAATGGCATCGAGGCCGGGCACTGCGGCGGCAGGGCGATCTCCACCTCGATCCCGTCGGCGGTCCACCGGGCCCGCTCGACCAAGCCTAAATCGACGATGTTGATGCCGAGCGCAGGATCGAGAACGTCCTTCAGGACCATCAGCAGGTGCGGGTCGGCCATGGTGATCTGTCCTGCGAGCGCGCGACCGCCAGCCAGCAGCGGGCGTGGCCGGCGACGGGTCGACGCGACGGCTACGAAGCCGATCAGCGGCGGGCCTCGACGGCCGCCGGGGCGGTTCCACCATCCTCGTCGTCGTGGTGATGGTGATGGGGATGGCCGTGGTCGTTGCAGTCATGGTCATGGGGCGGCGCAGCCGGCAGAGTGCCGGCGAGAAGATGCGTCACGGCGGCCACCGGATCGGTCTCCGAGGTCGCCACCGCCGTGATGCCGCGACCGGCCATTCGCCGTATGAAGCCGGGACCGGCACTGCCGACGATTAGGGCCTGCACGACATCGAGCGGATGCGGCCCGCTGCCGTGGAACTCGTGCATGGCCAGCTCCTTGGGCAGATCGAGCCGGTCCACCTCGCGGGGTGCCACACCCTGCTCGGCCTCGAATACGAGGAACCGGCGGGTCCGCCCGGCGTGGCCCGTGACGGTGCGAAAGTTCTGGCTCGCGACTGCGATCCGCATCGTGATCTCTCCCGGAGGTGGAGGCCGCGGCCCGCCGCCCGACCGCAGGTCGGTGATGCGGCCTGACCTTCGGCTCGCCCGCGCTGTGACCAGCAGGTTCGGGCTGGCGCACCGGACTCTACCTTTTCGTTACAGTATAACATTTAGACCGTACACCAGGAACGACGTCTGTCAAGCCGCAGGGCCGAGGGTCAGGGCTGCGGACCGGCGGGATCGGTCCGCCGGAATGGTCTCGGCTGAACCTCTCCCCGCGACCCGATCCCTTGCGCCCGATCCCCGCGTGCAGATCTTCCCCGCTCGGAGCGATGCCGTGAGCATACCCGTCGCGCGGTGCGCGCCTGCCGGGCGACAGGTCGTCAAGCGACGTCGAGCTTGGTGAAACGCTCCAGGAACCGCCGCTCCGCCTCGCCGGCCGACCACGGGGTAAGGAGCTGGCGCTCGATGCGGGCGGGCAGTCCGGGCGGCGTGCCGAACAGCTTCCGGGCCTCCGCCTCGGCGAAGCCGGCGAGCCGCGTCGCCTCCAGAAAGGCGGCGCCGCGATCGGCCTCCTTGATGATGCGCACCGCCTCCTCGGGCAGCGCCGGGGGCAGCCCGAAGCGCAGATGGATGGCGGCCAGCAACCGCTGCTCGACCGCCTTGTAGGCGCCGCCCATCACCGCCTTGAACGGCGAGATCATGTCGCCGATCACGTATTCGGGCGCGTCGTGCAGCAACGCGCCGAGGCCGAGCCGGCGATCGAGGGCGCCGCAGCGGCGCCGTGCGATCTCCTCCACCAGCAGGGTGTGCTGGGCGACCGAGAAGATATGGTCACCGCTGGTCTGGCCGTTCCAGCGGGCGACGCGGGCGAGGCCGTGGGCGATGTCCTCGATCTCGACATCGAGGGGTGACGGATCGAGCAGGTCGAGGCGGCGGCCCGACAGCATGCGCTGCCAGGCGCGCGGCGCCTCGGCCGGCGGGGTCGTCACCGGCGCGAGCGTGGCGGCCACGGGCTTGGTCTTGGCCGGCATGATCAGGTCTTCTTGCGCAGGGCGGGCGCGCGCCTCGGCGCGATCCGCGACGGGCCGCCGGCGAGCGCCGCGTGGCGATGGCAGGTCACCAGATGGTCGTTGACCATGCCGACCGCCTGCATGAAGGCGTACACGATGGTCGGACCGCAGAACTTGAAGCCGCGCCCCGCCAGCTCCTTGGCCATCGCCCGCGACACCGGCGTCTCGGCCGGCACCTCGGCGCTGGTGCGGAAGCGGTTCACCTGCGGGCGGCCGTCGACGAAGCCCCACAGCAGCGCCGAGAAACCCGGCCCCTGCTCCATCACGGCGAGCCAGGCGCGGGCCGAGGCGATCGCCCCCTCGATCTTGGCGCGGTTCCTGACGATGCCGGCGTCCTGCATCAGGGCCGCCACCTTGGCGTCGCCGAAACTGGCGATGCGGACCGGGTCGAAGCCCGCGAAGGCGGCGCGGAAGTTGTCGCGCTTTCTCAGGATGGTGATCCACGACAGCCCGGCCTGGAAACCGTCCAGCACCAGCTTCTCGTAGAGGGCGCGATCGTCGTGCTCGGGCACGCCCCACTCGGTGTCGTGATAGGCGAGGTAGAGCGGGTCCTGTCCCGGCCAGGTGCAGCGCGCCAGCCCGTCGGGATGCACGACGGGCGTCACCGCACCGTCTCCGCCGTGCCGCCCGGCCACGCGAAGGTCGCCCAGTCGGGGCGCTGCGGGGTCAGCGCGATGCCGCCGGCGAGGAGCGGCGTGCCGGCCGCCATCGCATCGGCGACGCGGTCGAGCCGCAGCATCGCCAGCCCGCGACCCGGCACCGACGACCCCATGGTGCCGACCGCCAGCTCGCCCGCCGTCACCGGGGCGCCGGGCGGCGGACCGAAGCCGTCGAGCGCGACCGGCACCACCCGGGTGCGGGCGGTGCCGCGGTGCTGCATGCGCGACACCACCTCCTGGCCCACATAGCAGCCCTTGGCGAAGTCGACGCCGCCGAGTTGGTCCATGTCGGCCTCGTGCGGGAAGGTGTCGCCATAGACGAAGTCGACGCCGCCACGCGGCACGCCGAGACCGATGCGGTGCGCCTCCCAGGCGGCCGGCTCGGCCGCGATGGCCGCGAGCGCCGCGACCGCCGCCGGGACGGCATCGGCCGGCACCACGGCGCGCCAGCCGAGCCGCGGATGGCGCGGATCGCGAATCAGGAGCCCGTCGAGGCGGTCGGCGGCGGGCGCCGCCGCGGCGGGATCGTCGGCCCACAGCGCCACCACGGCGAGCGCCGCCGAGCGATCCTCGATCGTCACCTTGGCGCGCAGGCGATAGAGCTTCAGCTTGGCGAGCAGCGTGTCGACGAGGGCGCGGGGGACGTCGAGCAGGATGCCGCCGCCGTCCTCGTCCGGCACCGCGGCCACCAGCATGTCGGCGACGATCTTGCCCTGCGGGGTGAGCAGCGCGGCGAAGCGCGCCGCTCCGGGCGCCAGGGCGGCGACGTCGGCGGTGAGGAGGCCGTGGAGGAAATGGCGGGTGTCGTCGCCGGCGAGATGGACGATGCCGCGATCGGGGAGTGGCGCAGCCTGCATGGTGCCTTCGGGCTCGGGTGAACCCGAAAGGTAGGCGCCACCGATCCCCGGCTCAAGTCCCGCGCTCGCATGATCGCCGGACGACCGCCGGACGACCGCCGGCGCCGCTACTGGCGCGGCACTCGCGCGGCTCGGCGCGACAGGCTTCGCGCCTATTGGCGCGACAGCACGATGGAGAACTCGCCGGCCGCGATGCGGCGCGGCAGCCCCTCGGCGAAGCGCGCGGTGGCCTCCTCGCCATAGGTCGCGACCAGCTCGGTCAGGGCGCAGAACAGCGAGGCTTGCGCCAGGAAGTCGCCGTCGATCCCCTCGGCCCAGGCTTCCGCCCACGCCTCCTTGATGTGACCGAGCGCGGCCCGCTTCTGCTCCTGATCCGCGTTCGGCACCCGTGCACTCTCCACCCCGATCGACATGCCGCGAGCCACCCGGTCCCACCCGTTTTCGTCTTAACGTGTCTTACCAGAAGGCCCGGGCACGGCCAGCCATTCCTTTACGAAAGGTTAACCGGCCGTCACACACCTCGGCCCGGCGCCACGCCTTCAGTTGGCGTAGCGGGCCGTCACCTCGCGGGCGAGCTTGGCGCCCTCCTGAAGGTAGCGGCGGACGGCCGTCTCGGCCGACGGCGTGCAGGTGCGGTAGCCCTGCTGATAGAGGCGGTAGCCGCGATTGAAGCTGGCGATCATCTGGGCCCGGCGCGACCCGCTCGGGGTCTCGGCGTCGACGAGCTGCTGCATCTCGTTGCGCCATTTCTGGCCCTCGGCGGCGCCGCAGAGCTCCCGCAGGTAGTGCAGCGCCCCGAGGATCTCGGCGAGCCGGCGCAGGTCGCCGTCGAACGGTACCGCCTGCTGGGCCGCGGCGGGCGACGGCGCCCACCCGGGCGCCACGGGCGAGCCGAGGACGAGAAGGGCGGCGAGGATGGGAGCGAGAACGGCGCGGCGGGTCATCGGTCGGTCGCGGGCTGCGGGAGCCCCTTATCTGCGCCGCAATCGCGTCGCCGGCAAGGCGCGCGGCCGAGACGCCGAAGAGGTATCTCCCCGCGCCGCGTCAGGCCGCCCCGACGATCGCCCACGCCGCCATGACGATCTCGGCCAGCCCCTCGGTGGTGTCGAGCCCGGCGACGACGGCGGGATCGTGCCAGGCGGCGGCGGCCAGCTCGGTGTCGACGACCAGCTCGCCGGCGACCCAGCGGGCCGCGAAGGCGAGCACCACGAAATGCCGCTCGGTGCGCCCGGCGGCGTCGCGCAGGATGATCTCGCGATGGCCGGCGAGCCCGAGCGGCGCGATGGCGAGCCCGGTCTCCTCCCGCAGCTCGCGGACGACCGCCTCGTGCAGCGTCTCGCCCGCCTCGACGGCGCCGCCCGGCAGCGTCCAGGGTCCGGCGGACGGCGGCCGCGCCCGGCGCACCAGCAGCACCCGGCCGGCGCGGAACACCGCGGCGCTGACGGCGAGGAACGGCCGGTCCGGATAGTCGCGCGCTGCGCTCACGCGCCTTGCTCGAAGACGGCGTCGATCATCGCCTGGCGGGCCGCATCGCCGGTGACGACCGACATGACGTGCTCGCCGTTGATCACCGAGCCGGCGCGGGCGACCAGCGGCTTGAGCCAGTTGCTCGCCTCGCAGCCGAGCTGCCCGCAGGCCCGTGGCGACAGCTCCAGCCGCAGCGCGTCGAGGGTGGCGGCCAGGATGGCGTTCATGTGGTCGGCGAGCCGCTCCAGCTCCATGCGGGCGGCCGGGTCGGCATACTCCCAGGCGACCAGGGCCAGATCGCGGTCCTTGAAGTGCGAGCGGACGAAATACTCGTCGTAGGCCCGGGGCTCCCAGCCGACGATGTCGGGCACGAACTCCGGACACGACTCGAGCATCTCGAGCAGCATGATGACTTCGTTGTAGTGGTTGAGGTAGTCGGTCGCGAGCCGGGTGACCGGGTTGATGTTGGCGGCCGCCAGCACGGCCGGGTCCTGGGCCTGCGCGCGCAGCTCCGGAGACACTGGTCTGGGTTGCGGGATCATGATGAACGGAGTGCGCGTTGGTCCGGAAATCATTGGTGCGGCCCGGTTAAGGGCACATTAAAGTTACACAGGCGAACGAAACCTCAGCGAACGATCCCCGTGTGCGCCCGCTATACCATCACCTCGTCGCCGGCCGCCATCCGCGCCATCTTCGGCTATCCGGACGCGCCGGACTTTCCGCCGCGCCACAACGTGGCGCCGACCCAGCCGGTGCCGGTGGTGCGCCTGGACGGCGGCGTGCGCCGCTTCGCGCTGCTGCGCTGGGGGTTCGTCCCGGCCTGGGTGAAGGACCCGCGCGGCTTCTCGCTGCTCGTCAACGCCCGCGGCGAATCGGTGCTCGACAAGCCCGCTTTCCGTAACGCCATGAAGCGGCGGCGCTGCCTGCTGCCGGCCGACGGCTTCTACGAGTGGCAGGACAACGGCGGGCGGCGGCAGCCCTTCTACGTGCGGGCGCGCGACGGCGCCCCGCTGGCGCTTGCCGGCCTGTGGGAGACCTGGATGGGGCCGAACGGCGAGGAGATGGAGACGGTGTGCATCGTCACCACCGCGGCGAACCGGACGCTCGAGCCGATCCACGACCGCATGCCGGTGATCGTGCCGCCTTCGGCGTTCGACCTATGGCTCGACGGCGACCGGGTCGACGCCCTGACGGCATCGACGCTGATCGTGCCCGCTCCCGACGATCTCCTCGAAGCCTATCCGGTGTCGACCGCGGTGAACCGTGCCGCCAACGATGGGCCCGACCTGGTCGTGCCGCTCGCCACGGCGGGTGGCGAGCCCACCGGGGCGCCCGCCGCCGCGCCGCCGGCAGGTCCGAAGCCCCGGCGTGCCACGGCCGCCAAGACCGCCAAACCCAAGGCACCGCCCGCGCAGGGCTCGCTGTTCTGACCAAGCCCGGCCGGCAGGCTTGAACCGGGCGGCCCGATCCCCTATCAGGCCGGACCCGATCTTCCGAAAGCTCCGACATGTCTCGATCTTCCGCCGCCCCGCGGCCGCGCGCCTGCGGGCTCGACTTCGGCACCTCCAACTCGACCCTCGGGATGGCCGCCGGCGGGCCGCCCGCCCTGCTCGCCCTCGACCACGGCAGCACCACGGTGCCGAGCGCGGTGTTCTTCGGCCTCGATCGGCCGGAGCCGCTGATCGGCCGCGACGCCGTGACGGCCTATGTGGACGGCGTCCAGGGCCGCTTCATGCGCTCGCTGAAGTCGATCCTCGGCACCGCCCTGATCGACGAGAAGACGCAACTGTTCCGCCGCCGCGTGCCGTTCCGCGACATCGTCAAGAGCTACGTGGCGACCCTGAAGGCGCGCGCCGAGGCACAGGCCGGCGTCGCGCTCGACCGCGTCGTCCACGGCCGCCCGGTGCATTTCGTCGACGGCGACCCGGAGGGCGATGCCCGCGCCGAGGCGACGCTGGCGGCGATCGCCCGCGAGGCCGGCTTCCGCGAGGTGTCGTTCCAGTACGAGCCGGTGGCGGCGGCGTTCGAGCACGAGCGCGCCGTGACGCGCGAGACCATCGCGCTGATCGCCGACATCGGCGGCGGCACCTCGGACGTCACCGTGGTGCGGCTCGGCCCGGACCGCCGCGGCCGCGACGACCGCGGCGCCGACATCCTGGCGAACGGCGGCACGCGGCTCGGCGGCACCGACTACGACCGCGCCCTGACGCTGGCGGCGGTGACGCCGGCGCTCGGCCACGGCTCGGCCATGAAACGCGGCGACATCGCGGTGCCGTCCGGCCCCTATTTCGACCTCGCCACCTGGGCGAGCGTCAACCGGCTCTACGACAAGGCAGTGCTGCCGATGCTGCGCCAGGTGCGCCGCGACGCCCGCGAGCCGACCAAGCTCGATCGGCTGGTCCATCTCATCGAGCAGCGCCGCGGCCACTCGGTGCTGATCGAGGTGGAGCGCGCCAAGATCGCCCTGTCGGACGAGGATCGCGCCCGTATCGCGCTCGACTGGCTGGAGGGCGGGCTGGCCCTGCCGGCGACCCGGGCCGGCCTCGACGGCGCCACTGCGCCGCTGGCGGAGCGCCTCCAGGCCACCGTGCGGGACACGCTCGCGGCCGCCGGGCTCGGGGCGGCCGGCATCGACGTCGTGGTGTTCACCGGCGGCACCAGCCTGGTGCCGAGCGTGCGCGCCGCGGTGTGCGGCGTGGTGCCGGACGCGACGGTGGTGGATGCGGACCGCTTCGGCGCCGTCGGACTCGGCCTCACCATCGAGGCGCAGCGCCGCTACGGCTGAGGCGCAGCCGCCGGGTGCGGTTCGGGCTCGGACTCGGCCGAGGCGCGCAGCGCCGCGATACGATCGTCGACGAAGCGCGTCATCAGGTCGGCCGCCGAGGCGCGGAACATGCGGATGCGCCCGGTGTGGGCGAGCAGCAGCAGCCCGGCCGCGTGGGCGAAGACATCGACGGTGACCCGCTCGGCCGCGCGCGGCGTGGCGCCGAGCGCCAGCGCAGCCGTGGTGATCGGGCGCAGCACCGCGGCGAGCTGATCGTTGAGGGCGCGATCGCGCTCGTGGCCGAGACCGGCCGGCGTCATGCCGCCGCGCATCAGATAGAAGCCGAGATCGAGATCGCGCGGGTTCTCGGCGTAGAAGCCGAAGAAGGCGAGCGCCGCGGCCCGCAGGCGGGCGGCCGGGTCGCGCCGCCGCGCCACCGCGCCGGCGACCGCGGCGTCCACACGCGCCAGCGAGGCGTGCAGCACCGCGGCATAGAGCGCCTCCTTGGACTCGAAATGGAAGTAGAGGGCGGCGGGCGTGTAGCCGGCTTCGGCCGCGATGGCGCGCAGCGAGGCGCCGTCGAGCCCGGCGCGGTCGAACACCCGTCGGGCCGCCGCCAGAATGAGATCGCGCTTGAGATCGCCGACCGCCCGGTCGCGGACCGCCCGCCCGGCACCAGTCGTCCGCCCGGCACCGGGCGCCACCCGCTTCGCCGGTCCCTGCTTGGTCGCGCCCTGCTTGGTTCCTTTCTGCTTTGCCGCTTCCCGCTCGGTCTCACGCTTCATCGCCGCCTCGCCGCTGCCCTCGCTGGTCGTCCATCACCCGCCGGACCCGACCATGCTTGACGCGAATTCGAACACCGTTAGATTTTCCATACAATGATCGAGGGAGAGCGTCCATGCTGATGACCGCCGCCAGTTACCGCGAGTCGCTGCGCGCCTACCGGCCGCGGGTCTTCCTCGACGGCCATGCGGTCGACAGCGTCGCCGACGAGCCGCGCTTCGCGCCCGGCCTCGCCGCCGTCGGCGTCACCTACGACTACGCCCACGAGGAGGCGCACCGTGCCCTGATGACGGCGCGCCAGGCGACCTCGGGCCAGATCGTCAACCGCATGCTGCACGTCGACGAGACCGCCGACGATCTCCTCGCCAAGCTCGAGGCGGTGCGGCTGGTGTGCCGGGCCGCCGGCTGCGCCCAGCGCTATCTGGCGCACGATGCGCTCTCGGCGCTGATGCAGGCGACGCGGCGCACCGATACGGCACACGGCACCGACTATGCGGCGCGCTTCCTCGCCTGGCTGCACGACGTGCAGGAGCGCGACCTCGCCATCGGCATCGCCATGACGGACGCCAAGGGCGACCGCTCCCGCCGTCCCGGCGCCCAGGCGAACCGCGACGTCTATGTCCATATCCACGAGCGCCGCCCGGACGGCCTGGTACTGCGCGGCACCAAGGCGATCGTCACCGGCGCGCCCTACATGCACGAGCTTCTGATCATGCCGTGCCGCACCCATACGGCGGAGGACGCCGATTTCGCGGTGTGCTGCGCCGTGCCGATCGATGCCGACGGCGTCACCATCGTGGCGCGCCCGGCCGGGCGCCCGGGCGAGCCGGCTGCCACCTTCACGGGGCGCTACGGCCAGTCGACCGGCGTCGTGATTCTGGACGACGTCTTCGTGCCGCACGACCGCGTGTTCCTCGCCGGCGAGCCTGTCGAGGGCGGCTTTCTCACCACCGCCTACGCGACCCACCACCGCCACTCCTGCATCGGCGCGCGGGCCGGCTTCGGTGATTTGCTGATCGGCGCCGGCGCCCTGATGATCGAGGCCAACGGCCTCGATCCGGACCGCCACGGCCACATCCGCGACGCCATGGTGGAGTTGATCACCATCACCGAGAGCGTCTATGCGTGCGGCATCGCCGCCTCGGTCCAGTGCCGTATGGACGCCGGCGTCGCCATGCCCGACCCGGTCTATGCCAACATCGGCAAGTTGATGCTGGCGACCAAGATCTACGACATGCACCGGCTCGCCCATCTGGTCTCCGGCGGGCTCGTGGTGGCGCTGCCGGGACCCGACGAGGACCACAATCCGGCGACGGCCGCCGCGCTCGATGCCGTGCTCGGCGGTCGCGCCGACATCCCGGCGACGCAGCGCCGCGCCGTGGCGCGGCTGATCGAGGACCTCACGGTGTCGCACCAGGCGGGCTGGTACTCGGTGATCTCGCTGCACGGTGGCGGCTCGCCGGAGGCGATGAAGCGCGAGATCTTTCGCACCTATCCGATCGGCGAGAGGAGCGCGGTGGTGGCCGCGCTGATCGACCGCGGCGTCGTCGACGACGGCCGGCGGGTGTCGCGACAGCCCGGCCGCTGCTGCACCACCGGCTGCACGGAGCCCGAGACGATGGCGAGCGAGGCGATCGCCCCCGTGGCCGCCGGCTGATCAGGCCGGCACGGGATGGGCCGCCGCGGCCGGCATCGCCGGATCGAGCGCGGCGGGGTCAAGCCCGGTGATCCCCAGCGCCTCCACCACCCGGCGGGCGAGGGTCGAGAAGTCGGCCTTGCGGGGCGAGGTGCGGCGGAAGGCGAGCCCGATGGTGCGGCGCGGCTCCGGGGCGACGAAGCGCAGGAGCTTGATGCGCGGATTGTCCCGCTCGATCGCCGCGGCCACCCGCGGCAGCAGGGTCGTGCCGTAGCCGGAGGCGACGAGCTGCACCACCGTGGCGAGGCTGGTGGCGCCGAGCCCGAAGGCATCGGCCGTCGCGCCCGCGCACACCGCCAGCGCTTGGTCGCGCAGGCAGTGCCCCTCCTCCAGCAGGATCAGCGTGTCGCGATCGATCGCCCGCACCTCGATGGGCACCGCGGCCGGGCGCGGATCGTCGGTCGGCACCGCCAGCACGAAGGGGTCCTCGAACAGCGGTAGCGTCTCGATCTCGGGCTGGGCCACCGGCAGCGCCAGCATGACGACGTCGATCTGGCCGCGGCCGAGCTCGTCGAGCAGGTTGCGGGTGCGCGTCTCGCGCAGCGCGACCGTCAGGTCCGGATGATGCCGTTGCAGCACCGGCAGCACGCTCGGCAGCACATACGGGGCGAGCGTCGGGATGACGCCGAGCCGCAGCGTCCCGGACAGCGGCCGTGTGTGGTGGCGGGCAAAATCGACGAGATCGCGGGCGCCGGCCAGGAGATCGGCGGCCCGGCGGGCGATCTCCACCCCGGCCGGCGTGAGCGCGACCTCGCCGGGGCGGCGCTCGACCAGCTCGACCCCGAGGCGGGCCTCGAGGTCGCGGATCTGCATCGACAGGGCCGGCTGGCTGACCGCGCACTCGCGCGCCGCCCGTCCGAAATGCCGATGCCGCGCCACCGCACCGAAATAGCGTAACTGCTTCAGTGTGATCATGGCGATAAGTTATCCTGATCGCGATCCTCAGACAATACGATTAGACCTGATCGACGGCAGGGCTCATGGTGCCGCCACACCTCGGCACGCGGCGTCATCGCACCCTCGGGAGCGACCGCCCCACGATCTCCGGGAGCCTGATTCATGGATGCCAAGACGGACGACAAGGGCGCGGGCAAGTGCCCGTTCTCGGGCGGAAGCCGCGGACACCGCAACCGCGACTGGTGGCCGGAGCAACTCGACGTCGGCGTGCTCCATCAGAACTCGCGGAAGTCCGACCCCATGGGCGCGGACTTCGACTACGCGGCGGCGTTCCGCAGCCTCGACCTCGCCGCCGTGAAGCGTGACCTGCACGCCCTGATGACCGATTCGCAGGAGTGGTGGCCGGCCGACTACGGCCACTATGGCGGCCTGTTCATCCGCATGGCCTGGCACAGCGCCGGCACCTATCGCATCACCGACGGGCGCGGCGGCGCCGGCGCCGGCCAGCAGCGCTTCGCGCCGCTCAACTCGTGGCCCGACAACGCCAACCTGGACAAGGCGCGGCGGCTGCTGTGGCCGATCAAGCAGAAGTACGGCCGCAGCATCTCGTGGGCCGACCTGATGATCCTGGCCGGCAACGTCGCGCTCGAATCGATGGGATTCAAGACGTTCGGCTTCGCCGGCGGCCGCAAAGACGTGTGGGAGCCGGAGGAGCTCTATTGGGGGCCGGAAGGAACCTGGCTCGGCGACTCCCGGTACTCGGGCGAGCGCCAGCTCGAGGAGCCGCTCGGCGCCGTGCAGATGGGCCTGATCTACGTCAATCCGGAAGGCCCGAACGGCAATCCCGACCCGGTCGCCGCCGCCAAGGACATCCGCGAAACGTTCTTCCGCATGGCGATGAACGACGAGGAGACCGTCGCGCTGATCGCCGGCGGCCACACCTTCGGCAAGACCCATGGGGCCGGTGATCCGTCGCTGCTCGGCCCGGAGCCGGAAGGCGCCGCCATCGAGGACCAGGGGCTCGGCTGGAAGAGCCGTCACGGCAGCGGCTTCGGCGCCGACACAATCACGGGCGGCCCCGAGGTGATCTGGACCACGACGCCGACCAAGTGGAGCAACAACTTCTTCTGGAACCTGTTCGGCTACGAATGGGAGCTGGAGCAGAGCCCGGCCGGCGCCAAGCAGTGGCGCGCCAAGGGCGCCGGCGCGACAATTCCCGACCCGTTCGACCCGTCCAAGAAGCATGTGCCGAAGATGCTGACGACGGATCTGTCGCTGCGCTTCGACCCGATCTACGAGAAGATCTCGCGGCGCTTCATGGAGAACCCGGACCAGTTCGCGGACGCTTTCGCGCGCGCCTGGTTCAAGCTCACCCATCGCGACATGGGCCCGCGGGTTCGTTACCTCGGCCCCGAGGTGCCGAACGAGGTGCTGATCTGGCAGGACCCGATCCCGCCGGTCGATCACGAGCTGGTGGATGCCGGCGACATCGCCGCCCTGAAGGGGAAGATCCTCACCTCCGGCCTGTCGGTGTCGCAGCTCGTCGCCACCGCCTGGGCGTCGGCGTCGACGTTCCGCGGCTCCGACAAGCGCGGCGGCGCCAACGGCGCCCGCATCCGCCTCGCCCCGCAGAAGGACTGGGAGGTCAACCAGCCGGCGGAGCTCGCCAAGGTGCTGTCCACCCTCGAAACGGTTCAGCGCGAGTTCGAAGCCGCCCGCACGGACGGCAAGAAGATCTCGCTCGCCGACCTGATCGTGCTCGGCGGCTGCGCCGCGGTGGAGAAGGCTGCGAAGGATGCCGGCGTCACGGTGACGGTGCCGTTCACGCCGGGCCGCACGGATGCCTCACAGGAGCAGACCGACGTCGTGTCGTTCGCGCCGCTGGAGCCGCGCGCCGACGGCTTCCGCAACTACATCAACACCAAGCGGCATCAGTTCATGGCCCCCGAGGAGGCGCTGGTCGATCGGGCGCAGCTTCTCACACTGACCGGCCCCGAGATGACGGTGCTGGTCGGCGGCCTGCGGGTGCTCGGCGCCAATGCGGGGCATTCGACCCACGGCGTGCTGACCGACCGGCCGGAGCGGCTGACCACCGACTTCTTCGTCAATCTGCTCGACATGCGCACCGCATGGGCGCCGTCGGCGACCGAAGGCCTCTACGAGGGCCGCGATCGCAAGACCGGCGAGCCGCGCTGGACCGCGACGCGCGTCGACCTGATCTTCGGGGCGCACTCGCAGCTCCGCGCCTTCGCCGAGGTCTATGCCTGCGCGGACTCGCAGGAGAAGTTCGTGAAGGACTTCGTCGCCGCCTGGGCCAAGGTGATGAACGCCGACCGCTTCGACATCGTCGGCCCCGGCACCCAGACGGCGGCCTGACACACGCGATCGCCCGACACGCGATCGCCCGACACCATCGTGCCGACGCACTCGATCAGATGCGCCGGCGCCGCGAGACACCCCCGAGAGCACCCCCGAACCCCCGCGTCCCGCAGTCCGCCACGGGACGAACGAAGCGGCCGGAGCGCAAGCTCCGGCCGCTGTCGTTTCTGCGGCCGTTGCTTTTCAGCGGTCGACGGTGATGCCGGGCGGATGACCACGCGCCGGGGCGGGACAGCCGTGACACAGACCGATACGGCTCTCCCGACCGAACGATCCGACCGCCCGGTCCCTCAGCCATCCGGGCAAGCCCGATCGGCCTATGCGGGTTTCGCGTTATTGATCCGCATCGCAAAACACAGACACTGACCACGGGCTGCGATGTTGTCCGGACGATGAGTCTCGTCTGCGGCGGCGCGGCCGGTGTGCCGCACTCCATCCGTCATCCGCTTCGTCCGCCGATCGCGCATCTCGATGCACGACCGACGAAGCCATCGCAAGGACGACCGCATGTGTGATCGCGACGAATGCCTCGACGCGCGGGCTTCGATCTCCCGCCGATTCCTGCTGGCCGCCGGCGCCGGTGCCGCGCTGGCCGGCGCCGGCCTCGCTGGCCGCCCGCGGAGCGCCCGGGCCGACAGCCTCGCGGCGGTGCGGCCGAACGCCATCGCGCCCGACGAGGCGTTGCGGCGGCTCGTCGACGGCAATGCCCGGTATGCGGTGAACACCGCGCGGAACAAGGACCTGCTGGCGAGCCGGGCCGCCCAGGCGGCGGGCCAGTATCCGATCGCCGGGATCGTGAGCTGTGCCGACTCCCGCGTCGTTCCCGAACTCGCCTTCGACCAGGGGCCGGGCGAGCTGTTCGTGGTTCGGCTGGCCGGCAACTTCGTCGACGACTACGGCCTCGCCAGCCTCGAATACGGCGTCGCCTCGCTCGGCGTGCCGCTCATCGTCGTGCTCGGCCATTCGAGCTGCGGAGCCATCGCGGCGACCCTGAAGGTGCTGAAGGAGAACGCGGTGCTGCCCGGGCAGCTGCCGAAGCTCGTCGACGCCCTCAAGCCCGCCGTCGCGGCCGCCCAGGCGCGCAATCCCGCCGACCCGCTCGACGAGGCGATCGCCGAGAACGTGCGCGTCAATGTGCGCCGCTTGCAGGGAGCGACGCCGGTGGTGGCCGAGGCGGTGCAGAGCGGCCGGGTCAAGATCGTGGGGGGTGTCTACGACATCGCCAGCGGCAAGGTGGCGATGCTTCAAGCCTGATCGGCCGCCGAGAGCGGCCAGTCCGGGCGGCGGCCGGCCGGATCGCGGCTCGCCGCCCGCGCGCCGTCCGGCTCCGGCTCGTCGGTCGGTTCGGGTTCGTCGGCCAGCACCAAGGCCGCCAGGCGATCGAAGTGCACCATCTGCCACGACGCCCAGCGCTCGAACTCGTCCACCAGATCCGAGGCGATGGCGAGCAGACGGCCGCCCCCCACCGCGAACCAGCCGTGCCGCTTCGCCGCGGTGAACATGTTGCCGACATGCGCGAGCGAGACCTGAATCCGCTCGGCGATCGCCTTGCGGCTGAGCGGCACGGCGGCCGGTGCGCCCGGCACCGTCTCGGCGTAATGGGCCCCCAAGACGACCGTCAGCAGCAGATACCCGCAGTCCCGCTCAGCAAAATAGAGGACGCGCGGAAACGGGTGGATCAGCGTCCCGCGCATGGCGACCTCGGCCGCCGAGCGATACAGCACCTCACCGAGCCGCTGCGGATCGGCGAGCCGTACCGCACGGCCGGGATGGCGCCCCGCGATGCGGTCGGCCGCCGCCACGAACAGCCGGACCGAACGGCCGATCTCGGCCACCAGAGCGGGTGCCGGCACGAGCAGCTTGGGCCGACGGTCGGCCACCTGGCCCTCGACCCGCAGCAGGCCCCGCGCCTTGAGGGCGGCCACCATCTCGGCCGCCTGCCGGGCACCCGATCCGAGCGTGGCCTGGAGGGTCGCGACCGTAGGCAGCGGGCCGCCGGCCGATTTCCACGCATGGTAGTTGTGGATCAGCAGGTAGCACACCAGATAGCGGCGGAGCTGATCGACCAGCTTGATGGTCGGCCAGGCGAGCGGGGGGGCCTCGGCGATGCCCTGACAGTAGCCGGCGAGCGCCGGCCGGAACTGCGGGCTCGCACGCAGCATCGCGGCGTCCGCGACGAAGTCCGCAGACGGCATGACGATGGACCGGCCCGACCACCCCTCCTGCCGCGCCGCGCTCCGCCGCCCCTGGACCACCCGAGACCCCTGCAAAGTTTGGACTAGGACCTATCACTCTTCCCCGAGAAGATCACCCCGGAGAGACGAATCGCGATGCCGGCAGGCTCCATCTGGTGACCGCCGGCGGGTCAAGTCGCGCGCGCGGCTCGGTTCGTCTCCCCCCTCCTCCCGCCACCCCCGATGGCCGCGAGGCCATGCCGAGAGGACTAATCCCAATGTGTGATCACGATCGGTGCGAGCCTGCTTCGCACCCGCTCTCCCGTCGCCTGCTGCTCGCCGCCGGAGCGGCCGCCGCGGCGGCAACCGGCCTGCGGCCCGGCGGCTTCGTCGGCCCGGCCGCCGCCCAAGGGACCGACCCGCCGCGCCCGAACGCCATCGGGCCCGACGCGGCGCTGCGGCGCCTCCTCGACGGCAATGCCCGCTATGCCGCCAACACCACCCAGAACAAGGACCTGTCGGCCGGCCGCGCCGCCCGGGCGGAGGCGCAATATCCGGTCGCCGGCCTGGTGAGCTGCGCCGATTCCCGGGTGGCCCCGGAACTCGCCTTCGATCAGGGACCAGGCGAGCTGTTCGTGGTGCGGCTCGCCGGCAACTTCGTCGACGACAACGGCCTCGCCAGCCTGGAGTACGGCGTCGCGGTGCTCGGCCTGCCGCTCATCGTGGTGCTCGGTCACTCGAACTGCGGCGCCGTCGCCGCCACCATCAAGGTGATCCAGGAGAAGAAGGAGCTTCCCGGCCGTCTGCCGCAGCTCGTCGCCGCTCTCAAGCCCGGCGTCGAGGCGGCGCTCGCCCGCAAGCCGAACGATCCGCTCGACGAGGCGATCGCCGAGAACGTCCGCCACAACGTCCGCCGGCTGGAGCAGGCCGGGCCGATCGTCGCCAAGGCGGTGGCGGACGGCAAGGTGAAGATCGTCGGCGGCGTCTACGACATCGCCACCGGCAAGGTGACGATGCTCTGATCCCGGCGGCACGGCTCGTCCGTGCCGCAACCGCAGTCCGGCCCGGAGTCGTCGGCGCGAGGCTGGAGGCCCACGTACGGGAACCAGCCGAGCGGGCGGGCGGCTCCTGCCGTCACCGGACGATGCGGTTCGTTTCATCGCTGCCCCCCGGTCCCGCAGTCGGCGGGACCGTCGGAGACGGCCGGCGCGCGAGCGTCGGCCGTCTCGCCTGTCGGCCGCGGCGGACGAGCGGACCGCCGGCGGTCAGCCGCGGGTGAGACCGCGCCAGCGCAGGATGGCGTAGACGATCGCGGAGGAGAGCACGGCCACGATCACGCCAGACCAGAACCCGACCTCGCTCTCCGCATAGGCCATGCCCTTCAGGTTCATCCCGAAGAAGCCGGCGATCAGGGTCGGCGGCAGGAACATGATGGTGACGATCGAGAGGGCGCGCAGGTTGCGGTTGGTCTCCTCGGCGAGCTGGCTCGACAGCTCGTCCTGCAACATGCGGGCGCGGTCGCGCAGCGCATCGATCTCCTGGTCCAGGCCGTCGAGGCGCTGCGACAGTCGGCCGGCATCGAGCCGCAGCGCCGGGCTCAGCTCCTCCGGCTCCAACGCCTCGAAGCGGCGGAACAGCGAGCGAAGCCCGGCGAGCTGACGATGCAGCCGCACGGTGGTGCGGCGGAACACGCCGAGCCGTCGCCGCTCGTCCGTGGTCTCCAGGTCGAGGATGCGCTCCTCGATGGCATCCATCTGGAGCGCGAGATCGTCGGAGAGCCGGTCGATGGCGTCGGCGACGTGGTCGACGATCAGCTCGAACAGGGCCGCCACCGACTCGACCCGCTGGCCGGAGCGCAGCGCCTGGCGAGTCGTGTCGACGGCGTTGAGGGCGCGTCGGCGGGCGCTGACCAGGCCACGCTCCGTCATGGCGAAGTGGAGAAGCCGCACCTCCTCGGTGAGGCCGTCGAAATCGCGCCCGAGATCGGCGATGACGCCGTAGACACAGTCGCGTTCGGCCTGGAGCTGCTGGTGGGTGTCAGGTCCGACCAGCGCCTCGACGGCATCGTCCGGCAGCCCGGGCAGCGTTTGCAGCACCGGCCCGCTGCGGGCATCGGCGAGATTGAAGTGCAGCCAGAGCCAGGAGTCGCCATCCGGGCCGGGGAGCGGCCGCTCGGGATCGAGCTCGGTGGCGACGCCGTCGTCACCGATCCGGAACGCCCACACGAGCCCGCCCAGCGGGCCCGTGCCGAACGCCGGGCCCTGTCCTCGCGACGCTCCGCCCGGCGCGGCTATTGGGCGGCGTCCTTGGCCGCGCGGGCCTCGGCCGCCGTCTCGGCGTCGTCAACGGTCCTGAGCGCGGCCGGATGCGGCATCGAGATGATGTTGTAGCCGGAATCGACGAAGTGGACGTCGCCGGTGACGCCGGTGGAGAGATCGGAGAGCAGATAGAGGGCGGCGCCGCCGACCTCCTCGATGCTCACCGTCCGCCGCAGCGGCGCATGGCGCTGCTGATAGTTGAACATCAGCCGCGCATCGGCGATGCCGGCGCCCGCCAGGGTGCGGACCGGACCGGCCGAGATGGCGTTGACGCGGACGCCCTGCGGCCCGAAGTCGGCGGCGAGATAGCGCACCGAGGCTTCGAGCGCCGCCTTGGCGACGCCCATCACGTTGTAGTTCGGCATCACCCGGGTGGAGCCGCCATAGGTGAGCGTCACCATCGAGCCACCGTGGTTCATCAGGGCGGCGGCACGCTTGGCGATCTCGGTGAACGAGAAGCACGAGATCAGCATGGTGCGCGCGAAGTTCTCGCGCGTGGTGTCGGCGTAGCGGCCCTTCAGCTCGTTCTTGTCGGAGAACGCGATGGCATGGACGATGAAGTCGATGCCGCCCCAGGCCGCGCCGAGCCGGTCGAAAACGGAATCGACCGAGGCGAGGTCCTCGACGTCGCACGGCAGCACCAGGTCGGAGCCGACCGACTCGGCGAGCGGCTTGACCCGCTTGCCGAGCGCCTCGCCCTGATACGTGAAGGCGAGCGAGGCGCCGTGCGCCGCCAGCACCTTGGCGATGCCCCAGGCGATCGAATGGTTGTTCGCGACGCCCATGACCAGGCCGCGGCGGCCGAGCATCAGGCCGTTCTTGGAGGCGCCCTGCTCAGCCGTCATGACGAACGGCCTGCGCGGCGGAAAACGAACCACGGCGTGCTCCGCCGTCTTGCCGTCGCCCGACATGTCTGCTCCGCCTCCCTGCTGGCCTCGCCCGTTCCGGTGGGGTCCGCTGCGGCGCACCGACGGCGATCGGGCGGCGCCGCGGACCATGTCGTCGCCCCGCGTCGATCATTATGTCGGCGATGCAACAGCGGCGTGACGCCGTCGGGGCCGGCAGGCCCCCCTGTGGATCGATCCGTATCGCCACGACGTCACCTCTCGAACGAAGCGCGGGCGTCAGCCCCGCTCAGGCGTCAACGTGCTTGAAGACCAGCGAGGCATTGGTGCCGCCGAACCCGAACGAGTTGGACAGCACGCAGCCGAGCGTCACGTCGTCCTTGCGGGTGCGGACGATCGGCATATCGGCGAACGCCGGGTCGAGCGTCTCGATGTTGGCGCTCTCGCAAACGAAGCCGTTCTGCATCATCAGGAGCGAGTAGATCGCCTCCTGGACGCCGGCCGCACCGAGCGAATGGCCGCTGAGCGACTTGGTCGCGGAGATCGCCGGGACCGCATCGCCGAACACCTCGCGGATCGCCTCGATCTCCTTGATGTCGCCGATCGGCGTCGAGGTGGCGTGCGGGTTGATGTAGTCGACCTTCGGCCCGACGGTGGAGAGCGCCATGCGCATGCAGCGCGCCGCGCCCTCGCCGGAGGGCGCCACCATGTCGTGGCCGTCCGAGGTGGCGCCGTAGCCGGCGAGCTCGGCATAGATCTTCGCGCCGCGCGCCTTGGCGTGCGCGAGCTCCTCCAGCACCAGCACGCCGGCGCCGCCCGCGATGACGAAGCCGTCGCGATCGACATCGTAGGCGCGCGACGCCTTGGTCGGCGTGTCGTTGTACTTCGACGACATCGCCCCCATGGCGTCGAACAGCACCGACAGGGTCCAGTCCAGCTCCTCGCAGCCGCCCGCGAAGATCACGTCCTGCTTGCCGAGCTGGATGATCTCGGCGGCGTTGCCGATGCAATGGCTGGAGGTCGCGCAGGCCGAGGCGATCGAGTAGTTGACGCCCTTGATCTTGAACCAGGTGGCGAGCGTCGCCGAGGCGGTGGACGACATCGCCTTGGGCACCGCGAACGGCCCCACCCGCTTCGGGCCCTTGCTGCGGGTGATGTCGGCCGACTCGACCACCGTGCGGGTCGACGGGCCGCCCGAGCCCATGATGATGCCGGTGCGCTCGTTGGAGACCTCGGTCTCCTCCAGCCCGGCGTCACGGATCGCCTGCTCCATGGCGACGTGGTTCCACGCCGCGCCGGCGCCGAGGAAGCGCATGGCCCGGCGGTCCACCGCCTCTTCGGGCACCAGTGTCGGGGCTCCGTGCACCTGGCAGCGGAAGCCGAGCTCGGCATACTTGTCGGCGCGCGAAATGCCGGACTTGGCCTCGCGCAAGCTGGCCAACACCTCCTGGGTGTTGTTTCCGATGGACGAAACAATGCCCATCCCGGTGACGACGACCCGTCTCATGACTGCGATTCCTGATTGCCGGCGGGCGACACGCCCGCAGCCGGCCTAGGCGGGATCGGGCTGCGGCGCCTGATCCCGGAACAGGCCGACCTTGAGATCCAATGCGCGATAAATGATCGAGCCGTCGGCCGACAACCAGCCGTCGGCGACACCCAGCACCAGCCTCGAGCGCACCACGCGCTTGATGTCGATGCCGTAGACGACCTTGCGGACGGAGGGGAGCACCTGGCCCGAGAACTTCAGCTCGCCGAGACCGAGCGCCCGGCCCTTGCCTTCTGCCCCCAGCCAGCCGAGGAAAAACCCGAGAAGCTGCCACAGGGCGTCGAGGCCGAGGCAGCCCGGCATCACCGGGTCGCCCTTGAAGTGGCAGGGAAAGAACCACAGGTCCGGCTTCACCTCGAGCTCGGCCCGAGCCAAGCCCTTGCCGTGCTCGCCGCCCTTGTCGCCGATCTCGGCGATGCGGTCGAACATCAGCATGGGAGGCAGCGGAAGCTGCGGACCTTCCGCGAAAAGCTCGCCTCGGCCACAAGCCAGGAGGTCTTCGTACTCGAAGCTCGACCGACGATTGTGCATTCCGTGAGATCCCCGAAATAATGCCGGTCCGCAGGCCGGGCCGGCCCTTCCCTAACACACGATGGCGAGCGGTCAATCCGGCCTTGCCCCGCGGCCCGCCCGGAGACCCGGCCGGGTCTCCGACGGGATGGTGGGCAGGTCAAAATTGCGACGCAGTTGCAAGAAGAATCATGCCCCGATATGATCGCTCGGAATAATGGATCATGCCGCGCGAGCGGCACGCGAGTTCCCTTACGATGCAGAGAAATTCTCCGCCGATCAATGCCGGTTCGGGATCGAAGGCCGGGGATGCCGGGGCTTTCTTCGCTCAGCGGCCGGAGCTCAACGGGTGCCCCTGGCACGACGTGAAGAGCATGCTGCGCGGCGTCGGCCTGCGGCCGACCCTCCAGCGCCTGGCGCTCGGCTGGATTCTGTTCGGCAAGGGGCACCGCCACCTGACCGCCGAGATGCTCTACGAGGAGGCGTCGCGGGCCCGCGTGCCGGTGTCGCTCGCCACCGTCTACAACACCCTGCACCAGTTCACCGAGGTCGGGCTGCTGCGCCAAGTCGCGGTCGACGGCTCGAAGACCTATTTCGACACAAACGTGTCGGAGCACCACCACTTCTTCCTCGAGGACAAGAACGCGCTCGTCGACATCCCCCCGGTCGAGACCGCGATCGGCGCGCTGCCGGCGCTGCCGGAGGGCTACGAGGTCGAGCGGGTCGATGTCGTGGTGCGCCTCAAGACGAAGGGGAAGTAGGCCGAGCCGGCGCGCGCCGGCTCCGAACGAACGGGTTCGAACGGCCGGGTGACCCCCGGCCGTTTCTCGTTCGGCACACCGCCTTCTCGACGCTCACCTTCGCGGCGCTCGCCGCCGACGCCCCTGCGCTACCGCAGGAGAAGACCGCGTGTCCCGGGCGCGCCGCGATGCGCCGGGTCCGGGGCACGGGGACCGAAGGCCGGGAGGGCGGCCTATCGACCGGTGGGCACCGTCGCGCGGGCGCCCTCAGTCGATCTTCTCGTTGGGATAGACGCCCCACAGCCGCTCCTGGGCGATCCAGCCGTCGAACTTGTCGCCGATGAAGCGGCACCAGGTGCCGTCGCAGCGCTTCACGGTGCCGACCACACCCGCCTCGAGCTGCGCCTTCACCGGGCTCGCCGGATCGGCATCGGCCCGCACCGGGACGAGGTCGTCGCTGCCCTTGGCCCGCGCCACGAAGGCGGTCCGCTTGCCGGACAGCAGCGAGTGGTACACCCAGCCCTCGGCCCCCTCCCAGTCGCGGATGCGGCGCCAGTTCTCGAACTCCGCGGTGATCTCCACCGGCAGGCCCGCCCGGGTGTAGACCCAGGTCACCTCGTGATCCTTGGTCGGCCCGCCGCGCACATTGACGCGGTCCGGCTTGAGGCTGACGAAGCGGGGCACCGGCAGCCCGCTGACCGAGCCGGTCGGCAGCTCCGCGGCGGCGACGCTGCCCGCCACGGCCGGCCGGATCGTCGCTGCGACACTGAGCGCCACGACCGTCGACAGAACCGCGATCGCACCTTTCAACAACGGCCACGCCGCCCCCCGTACAGCGGCCCGGAAAGGCCCGCCGACCGGGTGGCGAAGGGGTGTGGGCATGGGCGCGCGAGCGCGCGTCGGACCGCCGCGGCGCAAGCCGTCGGCAGCCCCTAGGGGAGATGGTCGCAGCCGGCCTTGGCGCATTGTGTTATCCCGGCCATCTGGTACAGAAGAGCCATTGCGGCGCTTCTCGAAGAGCCTCCGCGTGCGGGACTTCAATGTCCGCGACGACGGTTAACGAGGACTGAAGCGCCGCGGGGATCCGCTCGTTGCGAGCGCCCGGGACGCGGTGGGGCAGAACGATATGCCGACAAGGAAGAAGCCGCTCGTGGTGGTGACTCGAAAGCTGCCCGACAGCGTCGAGACCCGCATGCGCGAATTGTTCGATACGCGCCTCAATCTCGACGACACGCCGATGACTCCGGCGGCGATCGCCGAGGCGATGGCGGATGCCGACGTGCTGGTGCCGACGGTCACCGACCGTATCGATGCACATGCGCTCGGCCATGCCGGCGACCGGCTCAAGCTGATCGCCAACTTCGGCAACGGCGTCGACAACATCGACGTGGCGGCGGCGCTCCAGCGCGGCATCACCGTGACCAACACGCCGGGTGTCCTCACCGAGGACACCGCCGACATGACGATGGCGCTGATCCTCACGGTGCCGCGCCGGCTCGTCGAGGGCGCCACGCTGATGACCGGCGACAAGCCGTGGACCGGGTGGACGCCGACCTGGATGCTCGGTCACCGCATCTCCGGCAAGCGGCTCGGCATCATCGGCATGGGCCGCATCGGCCAGGCGGTGGCGCGGCGCGCCCGCGCCTTCGGGCTCCAGATCCACTATCACAACCGCCGCCGGGTGCCGCTGAAGATCGAGGAGTCGCTGGAGGCGACCTGGTGGGAGAGCCTCGACCAGATGCTGGCCCGCATGGACATCATCTCGGTCAACTGCCCGCACACGCCGGCGACCTATCACCTGCTGTCGGCGCGGCGCCTCAAGCTGCTCCAGCCGGGCGCCTACATCGTCAACACGGCGCGCGGCGAGATCATCGACGAGAACGCGCTGGCCCGCATGATCGAGTCCGGCGACGTCGCCGGGGCCGGCCTCGACGTGTTCGAGCACGAGCCCGCCGTCAATCCCAAGCTGGTGCGCCTCGCCCGCGCCGGCCGAGTGGTGCTGCTGCCGCATCTCGGCTCCGCCACCATCGAGGGGCGCGTCGACATGGGCACGAAGGTGATCATCAACATCCAGACCTTCATGGACGGGCATCGCCCGCCCGACCGGGTGCTGCCGTCGATGCTGTGAGGCGCCGAACCGGCGCCGCCGGATCGCGTGTCATACGACACGCGGTCGACCGGCCCGTATCCGTAGCCGCCGCATCTTGTCAGCGCCATTGCGGCGCGAGACCATCGTGCGACCATCGCCTGCGTGGCGGAGGACCATGATGCGTGAGCGAGTGACGCGGTGGCGGGACGCGGCCGTCGTGGGTCTGGGGCTGGCCGCGATGCTCGCCGCCCCGGCGGCGGCGACAGCGGAAGCCCTGCTGCCCAAGGACATCCAGGCGACCTTCTTCGACGGCCGCAGCTTCACGGCGACGACCCCCTCCGGGGTGAGCTTCGAGATGGTGTTCGATGCCGATGGCACCATGCGGCGCAAGCCGGTCACCAAGGACGGCTCCAAGGGCGAAGGCACCTGGACGCTCGACGCCGACGGCTTCTGCACCACCTGGAAGGGCCACAAGACGAGCTGCTTCAAGGTGCTGCCCGCCGGCCCCAACGCCTGGGCGGTGATGAAGGGGCCGACCCTGAAGGCGACCTGGAGCAAGTGATACTGTGCTCGGGTGATCAGTTCGTCGTCGTTCCGGGGCGTGGCACCCGGATCGGCGCGTCGCGCCGTCCGGGCGCCGCGAGCCCGGAACCCAGCGAAACACGTCATGACGCGGCAAACTTTGGACTCTCGGCTGGATTCCTGTATCTTTCGGCTGTCACTGGCATAGTGGCGGGCTGACGGGGACCGCTCGTTGGATTCCCGGCCCTGTGTGGCCGCTATTCCGGCTCGGGCGTCTCCGTTCCGCTCGTTG